>DATLBT010000001.1:0-5293 GCA_035526825.1 Verrucomicrobiia bacterium
TCGGCGTGCTGGTGGCGGGTGTGCTCTTGCTGGTCGTGCCGCGCCGATCCTGAGACGTTCGCGCGGCGTTCCGGGGAGCCGAGCGCTCGCCTGTAGAGCGCGAGCCCGAGTTCGTAGCACTGGCACGATGCCGCTTCGAGCTTTGCGCGTTCCACGATCCGAACGGAGCCGCGCGCATACGTGATGAGGCGACGCCGGCGCAGCGACGCGGTGGCGACGCCGATGTCGACGCGGCGCGCGTTCAGCATTTCCGTGAGGAAATCCTGCGTCAGGTTGAAGCGGGCTGTGTGAGCGCGGTCATGCATCATCAGGAGTCGGCGCGCCAGGCGCGCCTCCAGGTGGTGGGTGCGATTGCAGCTGCTGCCCTGCAGCTGCTGGTCGGCCACCACGCCAAGGTAGCGCCGGAGCAGGCGCCTCAGGGTGCCGCTGCGGCGCAGCACCCGGGTAAAAGCCGGCGCGCCGATGCGCAACGTGGTGCCGGATCCCTGGACCACCGCGCGCCACGGAACGGCGTCCACATCAATCGCGAGCGTGGCTCCGAGCATGCCCTCATCGCCGATCAACCCGATCTCCTGCGAGGCGTCGTCGGCACCGGGAATGGTCGCCATGAAGGCCGTCAGGGGGAAATAGACATGCCCCAGTGGCTTGTCGGCTTCGTTCAGAACGGAACCGAACTCGAGCTGCGCAACTTCCCCGTGGCGGAAGAGGTCATTACGGACCCGCCTGGGCATCACTGCAATGAGGCGATTGGCAGACGACATGCCGGCAGTGTGGACGCTGCCAAGGCCCCCTTCTGTCGGGTATCCCACCGACGCCGGGAATCGGTGCGCCTCCGTGGTCTACCGCACTGACGGCTGGATGCCCCCGGCCTAAGGTCTATCCCCGATTTACAAAGCAGTGAAGCGGGTTCCGCAGCCCCCCGCAGGACCCGCTACTTCAGCCGTCGCGCCTACCCTCGGCGCGACGGCCTTTTTTTGCCCGTCCGGATCGCTAGCGACGGGACCGCGATTTGCTCGCGTCGCCGAGGGTGCGCAGCAGCCGAGCCACCGACAGCATGATCGGCACCGCCATCGCGGCTCGGCGGCCGATGACTTTGCTTACCGCGGCCGCGACCAGGCGCGGCTCCTGCATCAGCCAGCGCATGGTGAGGCTGCGCGGATAGGTGCCTGGGAGGTCCGTGGCGGCCAGCTGCGTGCCGATGCGCTTGCGCTGCGCGGCCATCAGGGCGCGCAGACGAATGCGCCGCCCGGCCAGGGTCAACGCCTCGTCGCTCATGCCCGGCGCGCCAGCAGGGCCCCGAACACCAGACCGATCAGCGTGCCCGCGGCGGCACCCATGCCGACGGCTTTCCACGGATTGGTGTGCGTGTACTGGTCCACCGCAGTGCCGGCGTCTTTCGCGCTTTGCTGCGCCGACGCCATCCGGCTCGCGAGCTTGGCCTTGGCGCGCGCCAGGTCCTCGGCGGACATCGAAGTCGTGGCGGTGACGAGATCCTCGATATCGGCGACGAAACTCTGCAATTCGCGCATTACAGGTGTGTCCGCTATGACGGCGCCGAGGGGGCGTGGATGGGCGCCGTCGGCCTTGCCGTTGCCGTTGCCGTTGCTGGCAGCCGCTTCGAGCGATGCTTTGGGTGACATAAGAAAAAACTCCTGATGGGTGTTGGGGCAGGGAAGAGGGTGCTGGGGAGAGAGTGGGCTGCGCGAGCCATGGCGTCTGTACGCTGGCACCCGGCGCGAGCGCACCGACGCCAAGGCGCGTATCCCGGAAACTGCGCCGATGCGCCTGCCCCCGACAAGCGCAGCGCGCAGCGTTGAAAGCTCAGGACCGCTGAGTCACGCGCCGGGTTAGCGGCTTCCGCCTGTCGGGTACCGCTGACACGGCATAGTCGAGAAGCCGGTCTTCCTCGGTCTTGACCACCGCGTAGCACTCGCAAGACAGCATCTCGAGGCGCACGCGATCGAGCACATCGATCTTGCCGCGTTGGTAGCGGATGACGCCGAGTTTCTGCAATTTCAACGCCGCGTCGGTCACGCCTTCCCGGCGCACACCGAGCATGTTCGCGATCAGGTCTTGCGTCATGACGAGCCGGTTGGAGGACAGTCTGTCCATCGACAGCAACAACCAGCGACAGAGCTGCTGGTCGATGTTGTGATGGCGATTGCAGACGGCGGTCTGCGACATCTGGGTGATGAGCGACTGGGTGTAGCGAAGCACGTGCACCAGCACCGCGCCATGCCGCACGAATTCGTCCTTGATGCGCTGTGCCGAGAGGCGGTACGCAAGCCCGGCGCTCTGCACGATCGCCCGGCTCGGCGTGCTTTCGCCGCCCATGAACAGCGAGACGCCGACCACGCCTTCATTGCCGACCACCGAAATCTCGGCGGAGGCGCCGTTTTCCATCACGTATAGCAGCGAGACGATGCAGTCGGCCGGAAAGTACACGGAAGCCATGGTGTCGCCGGCCTCGTACAGCACCTTGCCGAGCGGCATCGCCACGCGCACCAAATGCGGGAACAGGCGTTCCTGCACGTCTGCGGGCAACGAGGCGAGCAGTTTGTTGTCACGGGGTGTCACGGAAGTCATCGGTTAAAAGCGAAGGTCCTGTGTTCGATACCGCACCCAGCATACGCCTCGCAGGCAGCGGGCATGTCCCTGCGGTTCTACAACGGTGCGTTGACGAACAGACGTGGCCGGGCGCTGTGCGTTTTGATGCGAGCATGAACCTGAGCCCCGCCGTTGCCGTCGCCTCTCGCCCCGTCGAAGCCTTCGCGGGCTTGCTGCCGCCCGGCGTCGCGAGCGAACACCTCCGTGGGCCCGGTGATCCGCTTTTGCTGCTGCCGGCGGAGTGGAAGGCGCTGGGCAAGGTCACGCCGGAACGGGCCCGCCAGTTCGCGGCGGGACGGGTTTGTGCGCGGCGCGCCGCGGCGAAACTCGGCGTTACCGAATTGCCCATTGCGGTGCGCGAGGATCGACGCCCGCATTGGCCGGAGTCGCTGGTCGGCAGCATCACCCACACTGACGGCTTTTGCGCCGCCGCGGTCGGTTTACGCCAGCGCTTCGTGGCCATCGGCATCGATGCCGAGCGGCTCGGTGCCGTGACGCCGGATATCTGGGGCAAGGTGTTGTCGCCCGAGGAGGAGCGCACCGTCAAGGCCGTGAGGCCGGCATTTCGCGACAGCCTGGCCACGCTGATCTTCAGCACCAAGGAAGCCTTCTACAAGTGCCAGTACCAGGTCACCGGCCAGTGGCTCGAGTTCCGTGACGTCGCGGTGGATTTCCTCGGCCGGAACGTCGGTGTCGAAAGCTGCTCGATCCGGCCGCTGCGCAGCGTCCAGTTGTTCGAGAAGGGCGGGCGGCCGGCGATCGTGCGCTTCACCATCACCCGCGGCATCGTGCTGTCGGCGATGACGATCACCGCGCACTGACCGCGGCGGCGGGGAGTCGCGAGACGTTATCGGATCGGAACCCCGAGGCGTACATCGGGCATGGGCAGCGGCGGTAATGGCCGCGATGGTGGCAGCGGCAGCGCCGACAGCCTATCCGTTTCCTTCTTGACCACCGCGTAACACTCGCAGGACAGCATCTCGAGCCGGGGCCGGTCGAGCACCGTGATGCGGCCGCGGTAATAGTCGATCACGCCGAGCTTCTGCAGCTTGCGCGCCGCGTCGGTGACGCCTTCGCGGCGCACGCCCAGCATGTTGGCGATCAGCTCCTGGGTCATCACCAGTTGATTCGAGTTCAGGCGATCGAGCGACAGCAGCAGCCAGCGGCACAGCTGCTGGTCGATGTTGTGGTGGCGATTGCACACGGCGGTCTGCGACATCTGCGTGATCAGCGATTGCGTGTAGCGCAGCATGTGCACCAGCAGTGCGCCATGCAGGGCGAACTCATCCTTGATGCGCTGCGCCGGTATGCGATAGGCGTGGCCGGCGCTCTGCACCAGTGCCCGGCTCGGAGTGCTTTCGCCACCCATGAACAGGGAGACGCCGACGACACCCTCGTTGCCGACCACCGAGATCTCGCCGGAGGCGCCGCTTTCCATCACATACAGCAGCGAGACGATGCTGGTGGTCGGAAAAAACACATGGCGCATGGTGTCGCCGGACTCGTACAACACCTTCCCCAGGGGCAGTGACACCAATTCGATGAAGGGAAACAAGCGCTGCTGCACGTCACGCGGCATGACCTTGAGGATCTGGTTCTGCTCGGGGAAATGCTCTGACATCTGGGGCCGCTCCTGGAACTTCGTAGACACAGCAGCGAGACAAGCGGCTGTCACACACCGTAGTTCGAGTGACGTAACGAGTCGGTGCGGTGCCGTACATTGCACCCTGCGCCGGCCTGCGCACAGAAGGTTTTATGCATCACAGGCGATGCTGACGTCGACGGATCGGCGCCGCCGTCGCCGCATGAAGACAGTGGCGCGTAACGTCAGGAACAAGACTGTTGATCTCGCGAACGGGTACAAGCAACTCCCTGCTGGCGGCACTGCCGCAGCGGGAGCGCGATGATTTGCAGCAGCGCAGCGAGCGCGTGCTGCTGGCGTTGGACCAGGTCATCGGCGAGCCCGGCAAGCCGATCCGCGACGTCTACTTCCCGATGGATTGTTTCGTGGCGCTGATGGCCGGCGTCGATGGCCACGACGCGCTGGCGGCGGACCTCGTCGGCAGCGAGGGAATGGTTGGCGTGCCCTTGCTGCTGGGCGTGGAGCGCTCGCCGCTGCGCGCCCGCGTGCTCGGCGCTGGCGAGGCACTACGCGTCGCCGCCCCCGAATTCCAGCATGCGTTGCTCGCCTCGGTCCTGCTCGAGCGCCAGTTCCGCCGCTACGCCGGTGTGCGCATGGAGCAGTTCGCGCGTACCGCCGCTTGCGCGGCGTTCCACCGCGTGGAACAGCGCGTCGCCTGCTGGCTGCTGATGGCGCAGGACCGCGCGCACCGCGAGCGTTTCGTGCTGACCCACGAGCGCCTCGCACGGCTGCTCGGCGTGCGCCGCAGCGGTGTGTCGACGGCGGCGGGAACACTGCAGGCCGCACGCTTGATCACTTACACGCGCGGCCATGTGCTGGTGCTGGATCGCGTCGGCCTCGAGCAGGCGGCGTGCGGCTGCTACCGCTCGGCCCGCGACCTCACGCGATTCGGCATCGCCGCTGCGCCGCGCCGTGACGTCGAGATCGCGCCGCCTCGCGCGCCGCCCGGAACACCATCGGATGCGCCTCGGCCGCAGTTGTCCCGTGGCATACCGCACCGACACTGACGCGCTCGTGCGGCAACATCAACCCGAGCCGCGAATC
>DATLBT010000002.1:0-3774 GCA_035526825.1 Verrucomicrobiia bacterium
CCGCACATGTACAACTTCGAGCAGGCGCGCTCGCTGTTGCTGCAGAGCGGTGCCGCGCGGCAGGTCGACGGCGCAATGGGGATCGAACCGGCGCTCGCCGCGCTGTTCCAGGATGCGGCGGCGCGCGAGGCGATGGGCCGCGCGGGCCGCGCCGTCATGCACGCCAATCGCGGCGCACTCCAGCGCCTGCTCGGCCTCATCGCCAACTAATGACGTTCAGCGCCGCGCGCGCAGCCGCAGGATGCCGTCGGCCGCGTAGATCGCCAGCGCGAACCAGATCAAGCCGAAACCGATCGCCTGGGTGCGCATGAACGGCTCGTGGTACACGGACACGCCGATCACGAGCTGCAGCGAGGGGCCGATGTATTGCAGCACGCCAACCAGCGAGTACGGAATGCGCTGCGCGCCGTAAGCGAAGAGCACCAGCGGGATTGCCGTGATCAAGCCCGAAGCGATCAGCATCGCATCGAATCGCAGGCCGAGCCGGCCGAAGCTGCCGCTGCCGTTCAGTTCCGCGAGCACAAGAAACACCACCGCCGGCACGAAGAGGATGCTGCTCTCGAGCCCGAGCGCCGGGATCGCCTCGACCGTGGCGACCTTGCGGATCAGGCCGTAGAAGCCAAACGACAGGCCGAGCGCGAGCGCGATCCACGGCGGCGCGCCGGTCTGCACGGTAAGCCACACCACGCCGGCTGCCGCGACGGCCACGGCCGCCATCTGCCGCGGATTCAGTCGCTCGCCGAGGACCATCACGCCCAGCAGCACGTTGATCAACGGGTTGATGAAGTAGCCAAGGCTGCTCTCGACCATGTGATTGCTGTTGACGGCCCAGATGTACAGCCACCAATTCGCCGCGATGAGCAGCGCGCTCACCGAGAGGAGCTTCAGCAAGCGGGGCTGCGCCACCAGCGGGCGCCACCACGACAGGCCGCGACGCAGCGCGAGGTAGCCGCCGACGAGCACGAAGCACCAGGCCAGCCGGTGCGCCATGATCTGCGCGGACGGGACCTGGTCGAGCCATTTCCAGTAGACCGGGACGACGCCCCAGATCAGGAAGGCGCAGACCGTGGCCCAGAAGCCGCTGCTCGCGGGCATCGCCGCTCCGGCAAAAAAGGGCGCGCAGCATAGCGAAACCGGAACTCGCCCGGCGTAACGGCCTCCAAAACTGCATGACCGGCGCAGCGCGAATCGGCATTTCCGGATGGCGCTATGGCCCGTGGCGCGGGACGTTTTACCCCGAGGACCTGCCGCAGGCGCGCGAACTGGCGCACGCGAGTCGGCAGCTAGACACCATCGAGATCAACGGCTCGTTTTATTCGCTGCAGACGCCGCAGAGCTACGGCGCGTGGCGCGATGCCACGCCGCCGGGCTTCGTTTTCGCAGTGAAGGGCGGGCGCTTCATCACGCACATCAAGCGACTGCGCGACTGCACCGCGCCGCTCGCCAACTTCTTCGCCTCGGGCGTGCTCGCGCTGCAGGACAAGCTGGGCCCGGTGCTGTGGCAGTTGCCGCCGTTTTTCCGCTTCGACGCCAAGGTCATCGGGGATTTCCTTGCGCAGCTGCCGCGCACCACCAGCGAGGCGGCACAGCTTGGCAAACGTCACGATGCCCGGCTGAACAAAGACCGCGCGTACCTCGAGGTCGACGCCGAGCGCCCCCTGCGTCACACGATGGAGGTGCGCCATGACAGCTTCATCGACCCGTCTTTCGTGAAGCTGTTGCGCAAATACAACGTCGCGATGTGCGTGGCCGACAACGCACGCAACTGGCCGGTGCTCGAGGACGTGACCGCCGACTTCGTCTACTGCCGGTTGCATGGCCACACGCAGATGTACGCCAGCGGCTACAGCGCGCCCGCGCTGGATCGCTGGGCCGAGCGCGTCGAGGCCTGGCGCCAGGGCGAGCAGGCTCCGGGCGCCGAGCTCGCCGCGCCGGAGCTGGCGCCGAAGAAGCGCACCGCGCGCGATGTCTACGTTTACTTCGACAACGACGCGAAGATCCGCGCGCCCTACGACGCGATCAACCTCGCCGCGCGCCTGCATGGCCGGCCGCGCGTGCCGTTTCCGCGCGCGTTCAGGGACCGCGGCGAGGAGCCGCGCAACGACCCGCGATTCTGGCGCCGCGGCGGGCCCGCTCAGAAGCCGATGTTGGGACGCAGCACGAAAAGCAGGTCGTCCTCGTCGTCGCGCAGCGAACCGGTGTAGGCGCGATTGTTCTCGTAGACGAAGCCGGTCTCGAGGCCGATGGCGATGCCCCAGCGCTCGAGCGGGTAGCGCTTCTCGATCAGCAGTTGTGCGCGCGCCAGTGCGAGGCCGTCGGTGGTGACGTCGACCTTGAATGCCGCCGCGCTGTTGGTCAGGAACGCGAGGAATGGCGCGCGCCAGTCGAGGTTGCCACGCTTGAGTCCCAGGTAGACCACGTCGGCGATCTCGGGATGGCTGTGCTGGTGCGTGCCGAAGCGGAAGCTCCACGACAGCGCATCGTCGTGGAACTGGCGCTCGCCCTTGAGCTTCCATTCCAGCTCGTACCAGTTGTCGTCGACCAGCACGTTGTCGCGGATGTGGCGGTCGCCGACAGAGAGCAGATAGCCGACGTGGCCCTTATTGGTGCCGCGGCGCTGCTCGCCTGGACGCACGAGGTTCATGGCGCTGCCGAGGAACAATGACAGCGCCGCCGGTTCCGGAAAGCCGGCCGTCACCGACTCGATGACGTTGATGTCGCCGCGCAACTGCGCGTCCTCGTAGAAATCGCGCTGGTTGCGCTTGAGCCAGGTGCCGAGCAGCGGCATCGGGTACACCGATGCTTCCAGCAGCAAGACCTGTGGCTTCAGCGAGTGCACCAGCAACTCGCGGTAAATTTCCAGTTCGTCGTCGCCGCGGCTCTCGGGGATGGCCCCGCCGCCCAGCGGCACGTAATACGCAAGGCTCGTGTAATAGGCCGTCAGCTCGCGGACCCATTCCGCGCCGCCGGCCTCCTGCGCCGAGGTCGACGTGGTCGCGATCGCGAGCATGCCCGCCAAAAAGCCCGCCGCCGTCCGCATCCGCCTGTCAGACCTCCGCCGGTGATGCCTTACAATGCGCGCCGACAAATCCGGCGCCCGTAGCTCAGCTGGATAGAGTATTGGTTTCCGAAACCAAGGGTCGCAGGTTCGAATCCTGCCGGGCGCGCCAACCGACAAATACCGCCGCTATACTTTCGCGGTTCGCTTAGCAGGAGCCCGCAGTGGATTCCCACCAGCACGACAAGGTTTTCATCCGCACTTTTGCAGGCGTGCTCGGCTTCCTCGTCGCGTTCACGATCGTGATCAGCATCATCGCCAGGGCCATCAGTGCCGAAGTCGACCACGAGGAAGGCGCCGCGGCGCGCCTCGAGTCGCGCATCAAGCCGGTCGGCGGAGTGTTCACCGACGAAAAGGCGTTGCTCGCGGCGGCGCCCGCGCCGGTCGCGCGCGCGGCGCTGTCCGGAGCCGACGTGGTCGCCAAGGTCTGCGGCGCCTGTCACGGCACGGGCCTGCTCAACGCGCCAAAAATCGGCGACAAAAGCGCCTGGACACCGCGCGGCAACCTTGCACAGCTCACGGCGTCCGCCATCAAGGGCAAGGGCCAGATGCCGCCGCGCGGCGGGGACCCGGAACTGACGGACGACGAGATCAAGGCCGCCATCCAGCAGATGCTCAAGTAGAAGCGACGCAGGCCCTCCTCCTCGGGCTTGCAGGACCGTGAACCGCTACATATAGCGGTTGTGCTAGGCTCAGACCCCAAGCGGCGGGGGATA
>DATLBT010000003.1:0-42902 GCA_035526825.1 Verrucomicrobiia bacterium
GCCGATTTCCTGTGCCTGCAGGAAACCAAGGCGCAACCAGCAGACCTCGAGGACCACCGCGAGACTTTCTACCCGGCCGGCTGGCATGCGCACTTCAACAGCGCGCAGAAAAAGGGCTATGCCGGAGTCGCCATCTACTCGCGCAGCAAGCCCGACCAGGTGCTTACGACCCTCGGCGCCAAGGAATTCGACGACGAGGGTCGCTATCTCGAATTGCGGCTTGAAAACCTGTCGGTTGTCTCGCTCTACGCGCCGTCCGGGTCGGCCGGGCCGGAACGCCAGGCTTCCAAGGATCGTTTCCTGAAGTTTTTCCTGCCGCACCTCCACGAGTGGGCCAGCAGCGGCCGCGAGTACGTGATCTGCGGCGACTGGAACATCGCCCACAAGAACGCCGACCTGAAAAACTGGAAAGGCAACCAGAAGAACTCCGGCTTCCTGCCGCACGAGCGGGCGTGGCTTGACGAGGTTTTCAAGGAAGGCATCTGGGTCGATGGCTATCGCCACCTGCACCCGGACACCGAGGGCGAGGGCTACACCTGGTGGAGCAATCGCGGCCAGGCGTGGGCGAAGAACGTGGGCTGGCGCATCGACTACCAGGTCGTGAGCCCGGGCCTGCGCGCTCGCCTTGCGCGCGCGGCGATCTTCAAGGACAACCGCTTTTCCGACCACGCACCGCTGACGCTGGACTACGCATGAGCGCGCCCGCCTGGCTCGAGGTCTACCGCCACCCCCGCGTCAAGGCGATGCTGTTCCTGGGCTTTTCTGCCGGGCTTCCATTCCTGCTGGTGTTCTCGACCCTGTCGGCATGGTTGCGCAGCGCCGGGATCGCGCTGTCGTCGATCGGTCTGCTGTCGTACGTGTTGACCGCCTACTCGGTGAAGGTGCTGTGGGCGCCGATCGTCGACCGGGTGCCGCTGCCGTTCTTGACACGTGCGCTGGGTCGACGCCGCGCGTGGATGCTGCTCGCGCAAGTCGTGATCATCGGTGGATTGTTCGCGATGTCCGGTCAGGACGTGGCGGTGGATTTGTCATCGATCGTCTGGCTCGCGCTGCTGGTTGCCTTCGCATCGGCGACGCAGGACATCGCCGTCGACGCCTGGCGCATCGAGGCCGCGCCGGGTGGCCAGCAAGGGCCGATGGCGAGTGCTTATCAATTCGGCTATCGCATCGGGCTGCTCGCGGCCGGCGCTGGCGCGCTGACACTGGCCGGCGAGCAAAGCTGGCAGGTCGCCTATGGCGTGATGGCGCTGCTCGGCTCGATCGGGGTCGTAACCACCCTTGCCATCGACGAGCCCGAGCCCGCGGCAGCGCGCGATACGGCGCTGCGCGAAGGGCGCGTCGCGGCTTGGCTCGAGAAGCGCGAACACTGGCCCAGGCCGCTGCGCCGCGTCGGCGCCTTCCTGGTCGGTGCCCTGGTGCTGCCGCTCGCCGATTTCTTCCAGCGCAATGGCGCCGGTCTGGCCGCGCTGATCCTTTGCTTCATCGGGCTGTTTCGCCTCACCGACATCACGATGGGCGTAATGGCCAACCCGTTCTACCTCGACATGGGTTACACGCTCCAGGAAATCGGGGCGGTGGTAAAGGGCTTCGGCCTGCTGGCTTCGTTCGCCGGGATCATCGTCGGCGGCATCTCGCTGGCGCGGCTCGGCGTGCAGCGCTCGTTGCTGATCGGCGGCGTGCTGGTGATCGCCTCGAACCTGAGCTTCGCGTTGCTCGCGCTCGCCGACGGACCCGACCTGTTGCTGCTGGCGGGCGTGATCAGCGCCGACAACCTCGCCTACAACTTTGCCGGCACTGCGTTCATCGCGTACATGTCGGGGCTGACCAATGCCGCGTACACCGCGACGCAGTACGCGCTGTTTTCGTCTCTGTTCACGCTGCCCGGCAAGGTGCTCGCCGGCGGCTCGGGCTTCGTCGTGGAAGCCGTGGGCTATCCGTGGTTCTTCGCCTACACCTCGGCGCTCGGCATCCCGGCGCTGCTGGTGCTGGCGCTGCTCAACCGGCGGTTGGCGGCCCGAAGCCAGGCCCGAACCTAGGAATACCGCTGGTCCAGCAGGTCGAGCGGATCATCCCAGCGCGCGCCATGGCCGACGTCCGCGTCGCGATCGAGTTCGTTCTTGTCGACGTCCATCGCGCCGGACCAGTCTTCGGGTGGCGCTGCGGGCCTGGCACCAAGCTCCATCCACGAGTCGAAATCGAATTCCTCTAGGGTGCTGTCGAAGTGCTGCACCAGCACCACCTCGTTGGCGACGTCGACCGCGACCAGCTCGAACGGCTCGCCGCCCGAAGTGCTCGACTGATACCAGTCGCCTACCGCCATTCCACGCAGCCAGTCGGCCATGTCGCACCTCCAATCTCTCGAATCACACTACGCCTGTGCGCGGCGAGGCGCTAGAGAAACTTAATGTGCGGCGTCGGAACTTCCGCGCAAGTTCATGATTAAGCCCGCGACTACGGCGCGGGATTCGGAAAATCGCGATGGATCTGTTCGATGCCGGCCATAACTTCTGGCGAGAGCGCGAGTTGCGATGCGCTGATGTTCGAGCGCAACTGCTCCATCGTCGTGCCGGCAACAAGCACCGAGGCCACGAACGGTCGCGAGCACACGTAGGCCAACGCCATCTGCGCCGGGTCGAGCCCATGTCGGCGCGCGAGTTCCACGTACGCGCGCGTCGGACGCTCGACGCGCTCGCCGCTGTAACGCTGGAAGCGGCTATATAACGTAAGCCGCGCCTTGGGCGGCCGCGCGCCGTCGAGGTACTTGCCCGAGAGCACGCCGAAAGCCAGCGGCGAGTAGGCGAGCAGCGGCACGTTCTCGCGGTGCGCGAATTCGGCGAGCCCCACCTCGAAACTGCGGTTCAACAAGCTGTACGGATTCTGGATCGAAGCCGCGCGCGGCCAGCCTTTGTCGCGCGCAAGCCGCAGGTATTCGGCGAGGCCCCACGGCGTCTCGTTCGACACGCCGATGTGGCGCACCTTGCCGGCGCGCACGAGCGCTTCGAGCGCGCCGAGCGTTTCTTCGATCGCAATCGCCGCGGCATCATCCTTTTGCTCGTAGCCCAGCTTGCCGAAGAAGTTGGTGCTGCGATCCGGCCAGTGCACCTGGTAAAGGTCGATGTGGTCCGTTTGCAGCCGGCGCAGGCTGCCTTCGACCGCCTGCGCGATGTGCGCGCGCGATTGCCGCGGCCCGCCGCGCAACCACGGCATGTCGGCCGGCCCGGTGACCTTGGTCGCGACGATCACCTCGTCGCGATTGCGCCGCGACTTGAGCCACGAGCCGAGATAGCTCTCGGTGCGACCCTGCGTTTCCGCTTTCGGTGGAACCGGGTACATCTCGGCCACATCGATGAAGTTCACGCCCTGCGCGTGTGCGTAGTCGAGCTGCTCGTGGGCTTCACTTTCCGAGTTCTGCTCACCCCAGGTCATGGTGCCGAGGCCAGCGAGGCTCACCTGCAGGCCGGTGCGGCCCAGCGCGCGCAACTTCATGCGCGACCCTCGACCAAGCGCCTCACTGCAGGCCCGAGCACCTCCTCCATCGCCGCCTCCATGTGCTCGCCCGGCACCACCAAAGTGTCCTCGCGCGACAGGAACGCACCCGGCAGATCGGCGAGGAGCTCGTCGAACTCCACCGGGATGCGGCCCTTCCGGTTGAGGTGGATCACCAGCAGGCTCTCTTCAGGCTTCGGGATGTCCTGCAGCATGAACGGGTTCGATGTGTCGATCAGCGGCACACGCTGGAAGTTGACGTCGGTACGGGAAAATTGGGGCGCGATGTAATTGGCGTAGTCCGGCATGCGGCGCAGGATGGTGCGCAACACCTCGGCCGGGTCGTAACCCCGCTCGTCGGTGTCCCGCCGAATCTTCTGGATCCATTCGAGGTTCACCGTCGGCGTCATGCCGACGAGCAGGTCCACGTGCCTGGCGACGTCGTGCTCATCGGTTACCACGCCGCCGTGGAGGCCCTCGTAGAACAGCACTTCGGTGCCCACCGGCAGCGCGCTCCACGGCGTGAAGGCACCGACTTGCGAACCGGCCGCGCGCGCCTCGGCCTCGGTATGCAGGTATTGGCGCACGCGGCCGCTGCCGAGTTCGCCGAATTCCTCGAACAGCTGCTCGAGCCGCTCCAGCAGGTTGGCCGCGGGACCGAAGTGGGAGAAATTTTCGCCGCGAATGCGCGCGCGGTGCAGCACCGCGAGCATCTGCTCGCGGTCGTAGGCGTGGAAGCTGTCGCCCTCGACGCACGCGGCGCGCAGGTTCATCTGCGCGAACAATCGCTCGAACAACGGCCGCGTGCGGCTGGTGCCGGCGCCCGAGGAGCCGGTGACCGCGATGATCGGAAATTTAGCCGACACGG
The DNA here is from genome assembly GCA_035526825.1 of Verrucomicrobiia bacterium. Taxonomy (GTDB): domain Bacteria; phylum Pseudomonadota; class Gammaproteobacteria; order Nevskiales; family Nevskiaceae; genus JACPFV01. Next base: position 4,355 of record DATLBT010000003.1, read on the forward strand.
CGGTAGGCCAGGTCGAATACGTCGTGGCCGAGGCGCTGGCCGCGCGCCTCGAAGCGCGTCAGCGGACGCTCGTCGGGGCGCGGCATGAAACCCGCCGCTCCGGCGCAGTTTTCGAACGGTGGCGCGACGTCCAGCGTGGCGCGCATGTGCTCAGCATAGGGCGCCCAGTCGGTGGCGAGCTTGAACAGGCCGCCCGCGACGAGACGCGATGCGACCAGCGCGGCGAACGCCGGTTGCACGATGCGGCGCTTGTGGTGGCGTTTCTTGTGCCACGGATCCGGGAAGTACACGATCACTTCCGCAAGCGAGGCTTCCGGCAGCCAGTCGCGCAGCACCTCCACCGCGTCGTGGGCCGCGACACGCAGGTTGGAAAGCCCCGCCGCGTGCGCGCGATTGAGCACGCGCCCCACGCCCGGCCGGTGCACCTCGACGCCGAAGAAATCGCGCTGCGGCTCGGCTTGCGCGCGCGCGAGCAGGTGATCGCCATTGCCAAAGCCGATTTCCATGGCCACCGGCGCATCCCGACCGAAAACCGATCGAAGAAACGATTCATGGCCGCGAAACTCCGCCGGCGCCTCCACCCCGTACTTCGGCCACAAATCCTCGAGAGCCCGCTTCTGCGACTCCGTCATGCGGCCTTCGCGCCGCACGAACGAGCGGATTTCGCGCGGGTGCGGCTCGGGGCCCCTCACCCTAGCCCTCTCCCCGCGTGCGGGGAGAGGGAATGCGCCCCATGTAATCGGCGGTGGCGATGTCGTCGTGGCGACCTGTCTCGCGCAGCCCCTTGATCACGCCCGCGACCTCCTCCGGCTTGTTCTGGCTCATCTTGAGCTTCACTTCGAGCCGCTCGATGCGCAGGTGGAACGCGACGATGCCACCCAGGAGCCGCGCAAGCTTCTCCTCGTTCATCGGCGGCAGGCCTTGCGGCTCGAAGCGCGCGGTGAGCTGTTCTACCGCGGCGCGCGACTGCGCCTCATCGACCTGCCGCGGCCGCCCGCTCACGTGCACCGCCGCGTAATTCCAGGTCGGCACGTTGTCCGCGGGATCGCGATACCAGCCGCGCGAGACGAAGGCGTGCGGACCATGGAACACGGCGATCGTGTCGCCCTTGTCGAAGTGCTGCCAGTGCGGGTTGACGCGCGCGACGTGGCCGACGAGCGTGCGGCCGGTTGGGCCGAGCAGCAGCGGCAGGTGCGTGACATGCGGGCCGGCGTTGGTTGTGGTGACGAGCGTGGCAAACGGGTAAGCCACGATCAGCTCGCGGCCGGTGGCGTCGTCGCCGGTGAAATGCCTTGGGATGTAGATGCTCACCGCACGCCCCCTGAATGTGTCATCCCGAGCGCAGCGAGGGATCGCGTTCTCGGCGCTGCCTCCCTTCGGAACGCGGTCCCTCGTCGCTGCGCTCCTCGGGATGACACCTTAGAACGGCAACCCCGACTCCGGCGACGATGCGCTCGCATAGCGGCGGCGGGGCATGCGGCCGGCGAGGAAGGCTTCGCGGCCGGCGATGATCGCGTGCTTCATTGCCGAGGCCATCAGTACCGGATTCTTCGCCTCAGCGATGGCGGTGTTCATCAGTACGCCGTCGCAGCCGAGCTCCATCGCGATCGCGGCGTCCGATGCCGTGCCGACGCCCGCGTCCACCAGGATCGGCACGGATGCGTTCTCGACGATCGTCAGGATGTTGTAGCGATTTTGGATGCCAAGGCCCGAGCCGATCGGCGCGGCCAGCGGCATCACCGCCACGCAGCCCATGTCCTCGAACCGTTTCGCCGCGATCGGGTCGTCGGTGCAGTAGACCATCACTTCGAAACCGTCTTTCACCAGTTCCTCCGCGGCCGCCAGCGTCGCCGGCATGTCGGGGTACAGCGTCTTCTTGTCGCCGAGCACCTCGAGCTTCACGAGCGGGTGGCCGTCGAGCAACTCTCGCGCGAGTCGGCAAGTGCGCACAGCGTCGTCGGCGGTATAGCAGCCGGCCGTGTTGGGCAGGATCGTGTAGCGCGACGGCGGAATCACGTCGAGCAGGTTCGGCTCGCCCTTGTTCTGGCCGATGTTGGTGCGGCGGAGTGCGACCGTCACAATTTGCGCGCCGCTCGCCTCGATGGCGCGGGCGGTCTCGTCGAGGTCCTTGTACTTGCCAGTGCCGACGAGCAGGCGCGAGGTGAAGCTGCGGCCCGCGATCACGAGAGGGCGGTCGGCGCCGCTGCGTTCCAGCACTCGCGGCCGCGATGGGGCCGTATCCGGGCTCATTTTCAACCGCCCCCGATTGCGTGGACGATTTCGATGGCATCCCCGGGCTTGAGGCGGGTGGCGCCGGCTTGCGAGCGGGGCAGGATCTTGCCGTTCAGCTCGACAGCCACGCGGCGGCCCGCGAGCTGCAGGCGCGCGATCAGCGCCTCGACCGTGGCGCCGTCGTCGAGGTCGAAAGCCTTGCCGTTGAGGATCACGCCCATGCCTTTGCCCGCGCAAACAATTGGAGCGAGCGATGGGAATCGAACCCACGTTAGTAGCTTGGGAAGCTACAGTTCTACCATTGAACTACGCTCGCGCAGGCCGGCATTTTACTGCAAGCGCATCAAGGCGCTCGTGATCACAGGTTCATGTGAAGGCTCAACGTCACGCTGCGCCCGGGCAGGAGGTAATAGTTCGAGGCACCGACGGTCGTGAAGTCGGGCAGTCCGGTCGAGGTGACTTCCTCCGACAGCTCGCTCTCGGCGATCGCGTCGCGGCGATCCGAGAGGTTGTGTCCTGCGAGCTGCACGCCAAAACGCCCGAATTCGTATCCGAGCGACGCATCGTAGGTGTAGAAGCCGCCCTGCTTCGCGGTGTTCGACTTGTTGAGATTGCGCTCGCCCGTGTAGTTGCCGAGCAGGCTGCAGTTGAGCCCGGTCGCAGGCGCGTAGAGCAGGCCGGCGCCAGCCGAGTGCATCGGCGACATCTCGAAGCGGTTGCCGTCGACTGACGCCACGGCAGTGAAGCTCGGGTTGCGATTGAAGCGGATGAAGTCGGTGTCGTGGTAGGCGTAGTGGCCGGCGAGCTCCAGCGCCTGCGCCAGCGCGAAGCGCAGCTCGAACTCCCCGCCCTGGAAGCGAGTCTCGCCCGCGTTGCCGTTGACGACACGGCTGGTGTTCGGGTCGACAACCTTGGTCTTCATGTTGCGGAAGTCGAAGCGGAATACGCTCGCGTCGTAGTGCAGGCGGCCTTCGGCCAGCGCGCCCTTGAAACCGAGCTCATAGCTGTCGGAGGTCTCGGGTTCGAGGATGTTGACCTCCGGCTCCGGGCCGAGCTCCGCCGCGATCGGCTTGAAGCCGTTGCGATAGTCGGCGTAGGCGTTGAGCGAACTGTTGCCGGAGCGCCACGCAGTCCAGGTAGCGCCGATCACGCCGGACAAGCGCGTATTGCTGTCTTTCACGCTGACCTGCGATGGCGGAGCGGTCGAGTCGTCCTCGCCCTCCTGCGCCTCATCCGTCTGGTTCATGCGCAAGCCCGCCATGACGTTGAGCACTGGGACAGGCGTCCACTCGGCCTGCGCGTAGATGCCGGCGAAGTTGCGCTCGACCTCGGTCTCGAATTCAAAGCATTCGTCCGGATTGGTTGCCGAGCCGGGGCACGCGGCCTTGGCACTGGCGCTGTCCTGCCGCGAGGACCCGTCGACCGCGGCGGCATAAGGAAAGCGGAAAGCTTCCTGCTCACCCACTCCGTAGAGGTAATCGACGCCGTATGAGAGCTTGAACCCCGGCGCCAGCGCATGCGTGAGGTGGCTGTCGAAGTACAGGTCGTTGACCTCGCGCTCCTGCTCGTAGCCGTGCGCTGCGGTCGTGGCGTTGGCCTCATGGAAGCCGCGGACGATGTCGTCTTTCGTGTGCGCGAGCGACAGCGTGGCGCTCCATGGGCCGGCCTGGTAACCGGCGTTCAACTGGTAATGCTTCTGGTCCATCTTCGCGTCGGAGGGATTGTGATTGGCGTCGTCCGGCACGAGGTCGCGACGCAGCGTGGCGCCATTGCGGAATGTCACGCTTCCCGGCGCCTGCGGGAGGATCGAGACGTCGGCGTCGAGTCGGAAGCCGTCCTCGCCGAGCGCGCGACCGGCACGGTACAGCAGGTGGATGCGGTCGTATTTCATGTCGTCGACGGAGAAGCCGCGGCGCTCGACGTTGGCGACCAGCGACTGCGACTCGCCGATGCCAGCGAATGCATAGGCGCCAGCGCTGCCGTGGCTGCCACCGCTGGCGCCCACCACCGTCGGCGACTTGCCGGGCGCGTAGTGGATGACGTGAATGACACCGTTGAAGGAAGTCGCGCCGAACATGACGGGCGCGGCACCGCGCAGGATCTCGATGCGCTCGACGCCGGTAAGGTCTACCTGGGTGGTCAGCGGGTTGAAGGCGCCGCCGGACGGCACACCGTCGATCACGAGAAGGAACGAGTCGATCTCGCGCAGACCCCACAGTGCAGGCACGGAGCCGGCGGGGCCGCCATCGCCGGTCGGCGTGCCTTCGACGCCCGCCACCAGCAGCAACGCGGAACGCAGGTCATTGGCGCCGCGTGAGCGCAGCTCGTCGCCATCGACGATGCTGACCGACGCCGGCAGCGTTTCCACCGATTGCGCGTCACGCGTGGCGGTCACCTGTACCGGCGGCAGTGTCGCGCGATCTTCATCGGCGTTTGCCAGCGGGCTGGCGAGGATGGCGGCGAACAGCGCCGCGGGCGCGATCTTCATAGCAAGGGTCTCCCGGTTCAAGCCAGTCATATCAGCCGGCGTGTAAAAATCCCGTTAAATCCATGCGCATCCTGATCGTCGAAGACCACCCGGACGCCGCCGCCAACCTGGGCGACTACCTGTCGTCGTGCGGCCACCAGGTCGACTTCGCTGGCGACGGCCTCGCCGGGCTGGCGCAGGCGAGCGCGGGGGCCTTCGACGCCATCGTGCTGGACCGCATGTTGCCGGGACTCGACGGCGCAACGCTGTGCCGGCGCCTGCGCACCGACGCGCAGGTGGCGACGCCCGTGCTGATGCTGACGGCAATGGACGCCGTGGACGACCGCGTCGCGGGCTTCGACGCCGGCGCCGACGACTACGTGGTGAAGCCCTACGCGCTGGTCGAGGTCAAAGCACGGCTCGAGGCGCTGGCACGCCGCGCGCAAGGCGCCGTGACCGAAGCGGTGCTGCGCGTCGGCGACTTGTCCTACGACGCGCGCGCGCGCCGCGCCGGGCGCCGCGATCGCGTGCTGGCACTCGGGCCGACGGCGCGCAAGTTGCTCGAGCACCTCATGCGCCAGAGCCATCGCGTGGTGCCGCGCGAGGAGCTCGAGTACGCCCTGTGGGGCGACCAACCGCCCGATGCCGACGCGCTGCGCGTGCACGTGCATGCGCTGCGCCGCGAGATCGGCGAGCCACCATTGCTGCACACGGTGCGCGGCGTCGGCTACCGGCTTGCAGCGGAGGTCGCATGATGCGGCCCGCGGCGCGCGGCGTGCGCGCGCGGCTCGCCCTGGCGCTCACCGCGTTCTCGGCCGTCGCCGCGCTGCTCGTCGCTGCGGCGTTCTGGCTCGGCGAGGAATATCTCGAGGAAGAGTCGCTGCGGCGGCTGCACCAGAGCAACGCGCCGGGCCAGGGTGCGGAAGGCGCGCGCCAGTTGCTCGGGTACATGGTTGAGCTCGAGCGCCAGCGGGGTGTGTGGCTGCTGGGTTTGCTCCTCGCGAGCGCCGCCGGCGCGGCGCTCATCGCGTGGTGGGCCTCGGGCCACATCGTGCGGCGCAGCCTCATGCCGCTGGCGGACCTCGTCGACCAGATCGAAGGCATTGACCTCGAGCGGCGCAACCACCGGCTGCATCTCGACAGTGCGGATCCGGAGCTGCAGGTCATCGTCGCGGCGCTGAACGCGCACATGGCGCAGCTTGACGCGCTGGTGGAGCGCGAGCGCGCGTTCGCCGCCGCGGCGAGCCACGAGCTGCGCACGCCGCTGACTGTCATCGGCGGCGCGGCCGAGCTCCTTGCGCAGGGCGGGCAGGCACCCGCGTCGGTGCTGGCGCGCATCGCGCGTGCCGTGGCGCATGCGCGGCAAGACCTCGAGGCGCTGCTCGCGCTGTCACGCGGCACTGCGGCGCCCCGCTTGAGCCAGCGGCTCGACTTGCTGCTGCCCGACATCGCCTCGCTGCACATCGAAGCGCACGGCAATCCCGCCACGCGCGTGGAGTGGCAGGTCACCGGGCCCGTGGAGCGCAGCATCGCCACCGGTCCGCTGTCGATCGTCTTCGGCAACCTGCTGCGCAACGCGCTGCGCGCCGCCGCCGGCAAGCGCGTGCTAATTGCCGTGGATGCGCAGGGATTCCGCATCTCGGATGAGGGTCCGGGCTGGCCGCCCGAGATGTTGGGCGGCACGCCACTCACCTCGCAGTCGCGGCGCGATGGCGGCAGCGGCCTGGGCTTGCACATCGCGCTGGCCCTGGCGCAACGCGAGGGCTGGACCTTGCAATTACGCCCCGCGGAGGGCGGCGGCGCCTGCGCGGAGCTGAAGTTTTAGGGAGTAAACTGCCAGCCCCCTCGCGCGCTCCGATCCCCACATGGCCCGTCCGTTCAAGATATTCCTCTACTGCGTGGGCGGCTTCTTCGCGCTGGTGGTGCTCGCCGCCATCGCGCTGCCGCTCATCTTCAACCCCAACGACTACAAGGACGAAGCCGCGGTCGCCGCGAAGGACGCCACCGGCCGCGAGCTGAAGATCAACGGCGACATCGAGCTGTCGCTGTTCCCCTGGCTCGGCGCCAAGGTGGCCGACGTGTCCCTCGCCAACGCCGAAGGCTTCGGCCCCGAGCCGTTCGCGCGCATCGCGCGGGTCGACCTACGCGTGCGGCTCAAGCCCTTGCTGTTCGACAAGCGCGTCGAGGTAGGAAAAATCCTCGTCGACGGGTTGGCGCTGAACCTGCAAAAAGACGCCAGCGGCAAGAACAACTGGTCCGATCTCGCCGACCACAAGGGCGAGACGAAGAAAGAGGAGCCGGCGCCCGCGGAGGGCAAGCCGCTCGCCTTCAGCATCGGCGGCATCGACATCAGCAACGCAAGCTTCCATTACACCGACAAGCAGACTGGCGCGGCGTACAAGGTGGACCAGCTGTCCATCGAGACCGGCCCGGTCGAGCTCGGCAAGCCGCTCGACGTCGCGATCGCGTTTTTGGTGAACTCGGCACAGCCGCCGCTGGAGTCGGAGGTGAAGCTCGTTTTCACCGCGCTGGCCGATACCGATAAAAAGGTCTACGAGTTGAAGGATCTCAAACTCGACTCTACGACCAAGGGCGCATCCGTGCCCGGCGGATCGCAAAAGGCCTCGGTGCGAGCGGGTGTGCGCTACGACGGCGCAGCCGGGACTCTCGCAATGTCGGATGCGGTGCTCGAAGCCGCCGGGCTGAAAGTGAATGCGACGCTCAATGGCCAGAATCTGGCGGGAGATGCATTAAAGCTGACCGGCAAGCTGGCGAGCAACATTTTCAATCCGAAGGACGTCGCCAGGAGCTTCGGCATCGAATTGCCGCCGACCGCCGATGCCTCCGCGCTGACCTCCGCGAGCTTCGCGGCCGACATCGGCGGCGACAACCAGAATGCGCGGCTTGAAAAGCTCCAGCTCAAGCTCGACCAGACCACGGCCGCCGGTAGCCTCGCGATCGTAAACTTCGCCGATCCGCTCATTACTTTTGCGTTGAAGGCCGACCGCTTCGACGCCGACCGTTACCTCGCGCCCGAGTCGAAGGACAAGGCTGCGGAATCCGGCGCCAGCAACCGCGACTTCAAGAACACGCAGCTTCCGGTCGAGGCGCTCGACAAGGTGAATGCGAAGGGCACGATCGAGCTGGCGTCGCTCAAGCTGAAGAACCTGCAGATGAGCAACATCCGCGTGACGCTCGATGCACCCAAGGGCAAGGTCAAGACCGAGGAGATGACCGCCACTCTTTACGGCGGCCAGGTGAAGCAGACCGCGCGAATAACACCGGCTGGTGGCGCTAGCGCCAAGCCGAAGTACGACCTGACGATGGGCCTCAACGGCGTCAACAGCGCGCCGCTGCAGAACGACCTCATCGGCAAGAATTATCTCTCCGGCCTCGCCAGCTTCACGCTCAACGTCAGCAGCGGCGGCGCAACCGTCGGCGACGTGTTGCGCGCACTGTCCGGCGCGGTGGCCACGAACTTGAAGGACGGCGCGGTCGAGGGTTTCAACCTAGACGCTACGCTCGCAAGTGCCAAGGCGCTGTACGGCGGCCAGCCGCTGCCGCCGAGCGGTGCGCCGCAGCGCACCGAGTTCAGGGACCTGAAAGGCAGCGGCAAGATCGAGAACGGCGTGCTCGATACCGACACGCTCAACGTGCAGGGCTCGTGGTACCAGCTCGGCGGCGACGGCAAGGTGGACCTGTTCGAGCAGACCGTGAATTACGTGCTTTACCCGACCGTCACCGGCGGCAGCGACAAGTACAAGGAGCTGCAAGGCACGAAGATCCCGGTGTCGGTAACCGGCACCTGGGCCGACCCGAAGATCAAGGTCGAGCTCGAGGACGTGCTCAAGGGCCGCGTGAAGCAGGAGCTGAAGCAACAGGAGGACAAGCTAAAGGAGAAGGCCACGGAGAAGCTCGGGGATTTCTTCCGCAAGAAACTGGGGCCGCAGCCGGCGCCAGCACCGACGGAAACTCCGCCGGCAGAGCCGGCGCAGACGCCGCAATAGCCCGTGTCATCCCGAGCGCAGCGAGGGATCGCGTACCGGAGCGCAGCCCCAGTGAGCACGCGATCCCTCGCTCCGCTCGGGATGACAGCGCGCAAAAGGTTCGCCAACCGCCTCCTGCGGTGGCATGCCGAGCATGGCCGCCACGACCTGCCCTGGCAGCATCCGCGCACCGCGTATCGCGTGTGGGTGTCGGAGATCATGCTGCAGCAGACGCAGGTCGCCACCGTCATTCCTTACTACGCGCGCTTCATGGCGCGCTTTCCCGAGGTGGGCACGCTGGCGAGTGCAAAGCTCGACGACGTGCTCGCGCTGTGGGCCGGCCTGGGCTACTACGCTCGAGCGCGCAACTTGCACCGCGCGGCCCAGGTGATCGTCGCGGATCACGGCGGTGAGTTTCCGCGCGACTTCGATGCTGTGATGGCCCTGCCCGGCATCGGCCGCTCCACCGCCGGCGCCATCCTCGCGCAGGCCTTTGGCGCGCGGCACGCGATCCTCGATGGCAACGCGCGTCGCGTATTCGCGCGCCACGCCGGCATCGCCGGTTGGCCGGGCTCACAAGCCGTCCAGAACAAACTCTGGCGCGCCGCGGAAGCGCGGTTACCGGAAGCAAAGCTGGTCGATTACACGCAAGGCCTGATGGATCTCGGCGCGACGCTGTGCGTGGCGCGCGCGCCGCGCTGCGCTGAATGCCCGGTGGCTACCGATTGCGTGGCCTTGAAGCAGGACGCCGTGCACAGGCTGCCGACGCCGCGCCTCGCGAAGGCGCGCCCGTTGCGCGCCGCGCGCCTGCTGCTGATCGAAAACGCGCGCGGCGAATTGCTGCTGCAGCGCCGGCCCGAACGCGGCATCTGGGGCGGCCTGTGGTGCCCGCCGGTGAGGGAGTCCCGGGCATTGCCGCGTGGCCTGCGCAAGCTCGGCGAGCTGCCGGCGATCAGGCACGGCTTCACCCACTACGAGCTGACACTGACCCCGGTGCGACTGCGAGCTTACGGCGGCAGGTTCGCCGGCGAATGGGTGGCGCGCGAGGCGCTCAGGACTTATGGCTTGCCGGCACCGGTGAAAAAACTGCTTGCCTGTCACTGCTCATGACGACACCCCGAATGATCCACTGCGTGAAGCTCGGCACCCAAGCTGAAGGCCTCGCGCGCCCGCCCTACCCCGGCCCGCTCGGCCAGCGCATCTTCGAGAACGTCTCCAGGCAGGCATGGGCCGAGTGGATTGCCCAGCAGACGAGGCTCATCAACGAGTACCGCCTCGCACTGGCCGACCCGGCGGCGCGCAAGTTCCTGGCGGAGGAGATGGAGAAGTGGTTCTTCGGCGGGGGTGAAGCCGCCCCGACCGGATATGTGCCCCCGACCTCCTCTGAGCGCTAGCGCACCCAACCGCGGAACCTTGACCCCCGTGGCTTTGTCTCCCCCGCAACTGGCAATAGGGAGTCACCCATGGGACCGCGAATCATTCCTGTCGTAACGCTTGGCCTGCTCGCGGGATGCGGCGGCGGCGGCGGGGACACCAAGGCAACGTGTGCGATCCCGGCGCAGGCTACCGCCACCAGCGCCACCCCGAAGGACAACCTCGACCTGTCGCACTGGGCGCTGACGCTGCCGGTCGATTCCAACGGCGCCAACAGTGGCATTGCCCGCACCGTCACGACGGCGGAACTGCTGAGCGGCTATGAATCCGAATGGTTCTACTCCAGCAACGACAACGGCGTGACCTTCTTCGCGCCGATCCAGGGCGCGACCACCGCCAACACCGTCTACCCGCGCAGCGAGTTGCGCGAAGTGCTCGATCCGTCGAACTATGCGGTCAACTGGTCCAGCGCCGACGTCTCGGAACTGCTCGCCGACGTCATCGTGCACCAGGTGCCGAGTGCCAACGGCAAGGTCACGCTCGGCCAGATCGTCGGCTACAACGGCACCAACCCCGACGTCAGCGTGCTGACCAAGCTCATATACGAGTACAACGCGAACGAATGCACGGCGCGGCTCTACACCTCCACGCTCGCGACGCCCACCACGTCCGGCTCGCAGGCGAGCCAGAAGACCTTGCGCGTCGGCATCCCGCCGGGGGCGCAGGTGTCGTACTCGATCCGCGTCGAGAACAAGACGATTACGTTTACCAGCGGCACGTCCCAAGTTACCGAGCCGATCGGCACCGCCTGGGATGCGGAAGGGCTGTACTTCCGCGCCGGCGCCTCGCTGTTCACCAACGGCACCAGCCTCACTGACGGCGCGCGCGTGACTTTTCTTCAATTGGAAGCCCTGCACCCGGGGCCCTAGCCGGTCCTGCGACAGCGGTGGGCGTAGAATAAAGGCATGAAACGCCTTGCCATCGCTGTCCTTGCCACGCTCGCGTTGCTAGCGCAGAACGTCGGCGGCGCCTGGGCGGCCGCAGGGATGGACCTGCCAGTAAGCGATGAGCGCGCAGTGCAATCAGCAGCGGCGATGCCCTGTCATGGCGATGCTGGCGCGCCCGCATCGGAGGCTCCCGATCCATCCGCTCCCTGCGATTGCTGCGATGCCTATTGCGCACTCGCCTGCGGGTTTATCGCCATGAGTTTCTACGCGTCTGCCATTCCGGCGCTGCCGCATGCCGGCCCACCGGTAGACTCCAGCGACGCACCTTCGCTGCTGGCGGCGCACACCGCATCCCCGTTCCGGCCACCGGCCGCCTGAAACCGTAGACCGAACCCCGCGCATACGCGGGCTCGTCACGTTTTCAGGAGGTGTCCCTTGCGAAATTACATCGCCTTGCTCGCGCTGTCGTGCGCGACTCCGGCTGCCGCCAAACCCATTGCGTTCCAGAACGGCGTCACCATGATGGCCGAGTACGGTGCCGGCACGATGCTCGAAACGCAGGCGTTCTACGCACCGCAGTACTGGTACTCGGTCGGCGCAGGTTATCTGCGGCTGGAAGATGAGGATCGAACGTTCACGCGCGACATCCCGTACGCCCGTGCCAACCTGCTGGTCAAGCGTTGGAACACGCCCGGCGCGCAGGCCAACGTCTTCGCCTACGGCGGCCTCGGCGCGGCGCGCGGCAGCGATTTCGAGGGTACCGAGCTCGCAACCAACGCCGGCCTGCAGTTCGATGCCGAGTCGCTGCGCTGGTACGGCTCGGCCAAGGTCGACTGGCAACGCAGTGACGAGTTCGATCACCGCATCGACACGGCCCAACTCGGGATTGCGCCGTACAAGCACGATTACAACAAGCTTGCGACCTGGGTCGTGCTGCAGGGACGCCACTACACCGGCGGGCTGTATGACGGCATCGAGGCCGCCGTGCTGCTGCGCTTTTTCCGTGGACCCCTGTGGGTGGAGGCCGGCGTCACCAACGACGGCTACCCGCAGGCCATGGTCATGTTCAATTACTAGGAGTTCATCATGAAGCACTACATCGTTTCCGCCATCGTCGCGATCGCGCTGTTGGGCGCGTCGTCCACCGCCTTGGCCGCCAGTACCATCGAGATGCAGGTTGACGGACTGGTTTGTGCTTTCTGTGCGCAAGGCATCGAGAAGAAGCTGCGCGCGGAGGGCGCCACGGCCGACGTGTTCGTGAGCCTCGAGCGCGGGCTGGTCGCGGTCGCGTTGAAGCCCGGGCAGGACATCACCGACGCAGCGCTCGGCAAGCTGCTCACCGAGGCCGGCTACACCTTGCGCACCACCAAGCGCACGGACGCGAAGCTGGAAGAACTGCGGGCCGCACCCGCGGAAAAGAAATGAGCGCGCAGCCCGACATCGGCGTACCACGCGCCGGCCTGTGGGCCGCGTTCGGCTCGCTGGCGCTGTCGTCCGGCACGCTGGTGTGCTGCGTTCTGCCGGCGGTGATGGTCACGCTCGGCGCGGGCGCGGCGCTGGCGGGGATCGTGACGGCGGTGCCGCAATTGATCTGGCTGTCGGCGCACAAGGGCCTCGTGTTTGGCGTGGCTGGCGCGGGGCTCGCGCTATCCGGCTGGATGCTGTGGCGGGCCCGGTCCCTGCCCTGTCCGGCAGATCCGAAGCTGGCCGCCGCCTGCGCCCGGACACGGCGTGCGTCGGTGGTCATTTATTGGGTGGGGGTCGGGTTCTGCGGGCTCGGTGTGCTGTTCGCCTTCGTTCTACCGGCTCTGAACCTTTTTTGATTAGAATGCGCGCCCCGCCCGGCCTCGCCGGGCGCGGCTCCCTCAAGTGGCCATGTAGCTCAGTTGGTAGAGCAGCGGACTGAAAATCCGCGTGTCGCTGGTTCGATTCCGGCCATGGCCACCATCATGTCGATTTCTTGCCCCGACATGCCCCGTGACAGGCGAAAATTGATTTATGTGCTTTTCGGCCCAAGTCAGACAAGACCTCCACCACTACGAGCGCCAATTCGGCGCCCGCATCGATACGCCGGCATTCGAGCGGCTCTATCGCGCCAGGCTCATCGACAACAAGGTGCGGATCCCCAAGGCGCTCGACGCTAACTGGGCGCCCGGATCCGACATCGGCCAGCTTGCGAGCGCTTACAACCAGTCCAGGACCCGGGAGCTCGAGGCCGAGCTCTTCAAGCAGAAACGGCGCCTGGGTGACGCGGAACGCACACTGCAAAACAGGTCGACGAAGGCCGCGGCCGAGAGTCGGCGCATCGCGACGGGCAAGGTCGAGGGGCTGCTGTCCAGGATCACCGATCTGAAGCGCGTCGAGGCCATCCCCGACGACAGCCGCATTTTTCCCTTCTGGTACACGCCGGCTCTCGTGGCGGACGGCGGCCAACTGCTGGTGCGCCCGATGCGTTACCACTGCCGGCCGGCGGGCAAGCCCGAGTCCTACGATCGCAAGTACGACGGGCTCTATAACGCCCGCCGCGACAACCTCGAGGGCTTCTGGAAGGGTCAGTTCGGCAACTCCCACGCGGTGCTGGTGCTGACCGGGTTCTTCGAAAATGTCGCCAGGCACGACCTCGAGCGACGCCCGCTGGCGCCCGGCGAAACGTCAGCGAACGTGGTCCTCCATTTCCGGCCGCGCGCCGGCGGCGACATGCTGGTGGCGGCGCTGTGGTCCCACTGGGAGAGCTCGGGGCGAGAATCCCTGGATTCGGTGGCCCTCATTACCGACGACCCGCCGGCGGAAGTCGCCGCTGCTGGCCACGATCGCTGCCCTGTGCCGTTGAAGGCCGCAAACGTCGCGGCGTGGCTTGAGCCCGCGGGCGCCGAGCCTGGCGCGCTGCATGCGCTATTGGACGACCGCGAGCGGCCGTACTACGAGCACAGGCTGGCGGCTTAGCGGCTCTAGAACAAAGCCACCCCGAATCGCCGCACGACCATCGCGAAGGCGACGAAGCACACCGTCGAGATCACCGCGCTGATTGCGAGCGTCGGCCAGAAACCCAGGCGCGGCAACAGCCATGGGAAAGCCAGGAACATCGGCAGCGTGGGCACCACGTACCAGAACGTGTACCACGCGTGATTGGCGAGCTTTTCAGCGGGCTGATTTTCCAGGTGCAGCCAGACCAGCGCCAGGACGGTTACCAGCGGCAGCGCACCGATCAATCCGCCAAGCCGATCACTGCGTTTGGCTGCTTCGGAAACCAGGACGACCACGGCTGCCGTGGTGAGGTATTTGGCCATGAGCCAGCCCATTGAACGCCTCCGCGCGATTGGCCTGTGGAAAATACCCCATTCTCCGGCAGGAACCGACGGGTACGGCGCCGGTCAACAGGACTTCGAGCCCACGACGTCCGGCCCTCGCATGACGGTTGACAGGAAATTCCTTCCCCGCCTGCCGGGGTCCCCACGGCTGTGGGCAATGCTGTGCGCCGCCTGTATCTGCGCTTACGGATTCTTTGCGATCACCGACTACGTCTTCGACGACGGGCGCGCTGGCAAAGCCGGTCCCGTGGGATTCGACCAGCCGGTGGCGGAATTCCTGCAGCGGGACCGGTCCGCTGCGCTCACCGGGCGCGTCATCGAAGTCAGCGCGCTCGGGTCGGCCCCGGTTCTTGCGATGCTTGGAGTGCTCGCGTACTCCGTGATCCTGCGTACCAGGGACCGGCTCGGATTCCTGCACCTGAGCATCGTATTGACGGGCGCGAGTGTCCTGTCGAGGCTGCTCCAGGGCCTGTTCGAGCGGGAGCGTCCCGACGGCTTGCTGCCGTGCATCGTCGTCACGAAAGGATCTTTTCCCAGCGCCCACTTGTTCGGCGCCACTGCGTGCTACCTGACGTTCGCGTTTTTCTACGCGCGGTACGCGTCACGCCTGGGCGCGCAGGTCGCTTGCTACGTGGCGGCGTCCGCCGTCATTTTGCTTATCGGCACGACGCGGGTTTACCTGGGTGCGCATCACGCCACGGATGTCATGGCAGGGATTGCTGCGGGCGGCGCTTGGGCGTTCGTGGTTGCCGCAATTTTCTCGATCTGGTATCGCCCGACCGGGTTGCGTCCCTGACGCTCAAACCTCGATCTTGAACCCGACTTCGATGTCGGAACCGGCCATGCCGCGATGGCCCCAGTTTTCCCGCGCGACCTCGTGCAGCAGCACGGTTACGTGGTCGTGCGGGATGCCGAGCGGCTCGAGTCGCTCGGCGATGTTCTGGTACAACTCGCGCTTGGCGTTGATCGAGCGCCCCGCGAAAGCCTCGATCGTGATGTGGACGTAGCGGTCCGGCTGCTGGCGGTCCGGCGGACAGACGAAGCGGTGCGGTGCGTGGCACACCAGCCGCAGCATGCGGTCGTCGGCGGGGATCTTGAAGGCGTCCCGCAGCGCCAGGTGGACGGCCTCGATGATGGCCGTCTCCTCGTCCGCGGAATACGGACGACGTGTCTCGATCAGCACGCTGGGCATGGTTGGCATGGTACCAATCGGGAAGTCCGGACGCAGTGTGTCTGTGGGTAACCGCACAGACGGAGGGAACCCTGCGGCCGAATGTTGGTCCCCGGAACCAACGGTCTCCCCATGATCGCCCGCAAGCCACAGCCCGAGCGTGTCCATACCGACGACAGCTTGCGCACTGAGCGCAAGAATGCCGATGACGCCGTAAGCGAGAACCGCTCCGCCGAGCAGGTCGCCGACCGGATCGTGGACCGGGCCCGATCGGAGGCCGACGCGGTAGTGGATCAGGCGCGCCACAAGGCCGACAGCAAGGTCGCCACCGGCGATGCCGGGGTCGCCGACGTCCTCGCCGCTGAGCGGCGGCAGGAAGACTCCCTGCTCGGCCGCGAGCGCGCCGACGCTGATGAACGATTGCGGCTCGAGCGGGCGCACCAGGCCCTGACGCTGGAAAACGTGCTGCTCCGGGAGCGCGCGAACACCGACCGCTACCTGTTGACCGAACGCAGCCGTTCCGACGACGCCATCGCCAATCGCGACGATTTCCTCGGCATGGTCAGCCACGACCTGAACAACCTGCTGCAAAACATCAACTTGAACGCCGTCTATCTGTCCGCCAGCGCGTCGGACTCGGAAGAGGGCGCGCGCACCGTCGCCGCCATGGAGCGCGTGCAACGCGACGTTGACCGCATGGGCGACATCATCAAGGACCTGGTCGACATCGTCAGCATCGACGCCGGCAAGCTCGCCATTCGGCCGCGGCCGGACAACGCGCGAAGGCTGCTCACCGAGGCCGCGGATGCGTACAGCGTGGCGGCCGGCGCCAAGGACATCACCGTGATAGTCGAGTCCCCCGAGAAACCCCTGTTGGGTTCCTTCGACCAGCGGCGCATGTCGCAAGTGATCGCCAACTGCGTCTCGAACGCGGTCAAGTTCACGCCGCCCGGGGGCCTGATCGTGCTGCGCGGCGAGTGCGTGGGGGACGAGATCCGCCTGTCGATCAGCGACACCGGCCCCGGCATTCCGCCGGCAATGCTCGAAGCCGTGTTCGAGCGGTTCTGGCAGGTCGGCAAGGACGACCAGCGCGGGCTTGGGCTTGGTCTCTACATCGCAAAGTGCATCGTCACCGGGCACCACGGCAGGATCTGGTTCGAGAACGCCGCCGATGTTGGCGCGACGCTGCACTGCGTGATTCCGCGCGCCGCGCCCCAGGCGGCCGCTGACGCGCCAATGAGTGGAACCGCACCGACGGCCTGAGGGGACGTTGGATAGCTTGGCACCGTATTCAACTCCCGGTTCCGAGGACTCACGCATGAAATCCCCCATCAAAATGCCGCTGCTGCGCGCAGGCGCCGCCAGCGGCTTGCTCGCGCTCGCCGCGTGCGCCACCGCGCCGCTGGCGCCAACCGCCGCCTTGCAAGCTGCCGAGCAATCGATCGCCACGGCCGAGCAGGCTCGCGCCGCTGAGCACGCGCCGGCCGAGCTCGCGCTCGCACGCGAGGAACTGCAGGTGGCCCACAACGCCGTGCAGCGCAGCGAGATGGTCACCGCCCTTTACTACGCCGAGGAATCCCGCGCGGCCGCCGAACTGGCCGTCGCCAGGTCCGAGGCGAAACGCGCGAGCACGGTGAACGAGGAGATGCGCCGCAGCACCGAAGCGCTGCGCCAGGAAATGTCACGCCACCCCGGAGCGATTCGATGAACACTGCCAAGATCCTTTCGCGCACCGGCATCGCGAGCGCACTTCTCCTCGTGGTCGCTTGCGCCCCCAGTCATCTGCGCAACGAGGAGGCCGCCAATGCGCGCGCCCGCCTGACGCAGCTCCAGAACGATCCGCAACTCGCGACCATGGCGCCGGTGGCGCTGAAGGACGCCGAAACCGCCGTGGTGCTCGCCGAGCTCAGCACGGATGACGCCCTGGTCCGGCGCCACCGGGTGGTGCTGGCGGAACGTCGCGTGGACATCGCCCGGGCCCAGGCCCAGCGCCGTTACGACGAAGACCAGCTCAAGGTTTTGTCGCAGCAACGAGAAACGGCGCGGCTCGATTCGCGCACCCGCGAAGCCGACACGGCCCGCCGGGATGCAGCCATCGCTCGCGGCGACGCTGAAGATGCGCGCGATGACGCGTACCACGCCGAACGCAGCGCTTCCAGCGCGCGCAGCGACGCGGAAATCGCCCGCAGCGATGCGGAAGTCGCGCGCCAGGCGGTCGAGTTTGCCCGACTCGACACCATGGCCGCGCGCCAGGACACCGCCGCAGTGCAGCGCCAGCTGGAGGAACTCAACGCGACCAAGACGGATCGCGGCATGGTCGTGACGCTGGGTGACGTGATGTTCGCGCCGGGCGGCTCGACGTTGCGCGGCAGTACCCCGGCAAACCTCGATCGACTGGCCACATTCCTGAAGGAAAACCCGGAGCGCAACGTCCAGATCGAGGGCCACACCGACGCCCTCGGCAGCAATGATGCCAACCTCGTACTGTCGCAACGCCGCGCCGAAGCGGTGAGCAAGTACCTCGAACGTGCCGGCGTGGCGTCGGGTCGGCTGATGGCCGCCGGCAAGGGCGAGGAAATGCCAGTGGCCAGCAACGACACGGTCACCGGCCGGCAGCAGAATCGCCGCGTCGAGGTAATCATCTCGAACAACGAGGTCCGCTGACCGAGTCGCAAATCACCGCCAGGGCAGCCGAAGCAGGCCCCTGGCGGTTTGTTGCATCGGCGCATCGTGGCCGTCCAGGCCATATCGCACGCGGCAGGCATGCGATGCCGGCGTGAACGTGCCGAATGCACGATCGAACAACGAGAAGATGTTGCCGTAGTTCGAGTCGGTCTCCGATGCGATTCGCGAGTGATGCACCTTGTGCAGGGTGGGGCCGACGATCACGGCGCGCAGCGGCCGGTCCAGCCACTCGGGTAGCCTCACGTTTGCGTGCTCGAAGATCGCGCTGATGCCCGACAGGGTTCGATAGAGCGCGATAGTTTCGGCGGAAGCGCCGAGCAGCAAGGCCGGTCCTGCGGTAAATGCCATTCGAAGCGCGGTCTCGCCGGGATGCTGGCGGAAGGCCGTCGTCACATCGACGAGCGTGTCGCTGTGGTGCACACGGTGGAACCGCCACAGCCACGGCACCTTGTGCATCAGGACGTGTGCCGCATAAGCGCCGAGATCGAGCAGCACGATTCCAGCGACGACTTGCATCGGTTCCGAAAGCCCGGATCGATTGAGGTGCCCGACCTGCGCCGCGTCCATCCATTCGGCAGCGAGCAGCAGCGGTGCGGTCAACGCAAGGTTCAAGGCCAGGAACAGCAGCGTCAGGACCAGGTTAGGCCCGGGACTGCGTGTTCCGGGCGTCCGGAATGGAATCCAGAGCTCGACCAGAGATACGGCCGCCATCAGGCCAAGCAACAACAGGATTTTTGCGATCGCGTCATCCACTGCGCATGCTCCTTCGCGCCACCACGGCGCCTGGAGCAGGGCTTGGACGGAGGATCCGTCTGGCAACGGCGGGGAGCCTGCGTCCCCACGGCTCGATTCTAAGGCAGGTTCATGGTTTTGCGCGGCTTTGCTTGCCGTACCAGTACGAAAACACCGCCGCGAGGAAGAACGCCCACGCCCCACCCGCGCTGACGCCGGCCAGCACGTCCGTGGCGTAATGGACGCCAAGGTAAATCCGGGTCAGGCCGACGATCACCACGATGAGCGCGGCCAGCACGTAGCAGAACACCTCGGTGCGCAGTCGCGGCACATAGCGCGCAAAAAAGAAGGCGAATGTCGCATAGCAGGCCGCCGCGCCGAACGAATGGCCGCTGGGAAACGACAAGGTCCTGACCGGCACCAGGTGCAACACCCCTTCGGGTCGCCCGCGCTCGAACAATCCCTTGAGCAGCTCGGGCCATAGAAAAGCGCCGAGCAGGGCGATGGCGAGGTGCAGGAAGCCAAGCCGGTCCTTCGAGCCCAGGACGCCGGCGAACGCGAGCAGGGCGAACACCGAGAGTACGCTTGCGGAGCCGAGCGCGGTCAGGTCGATCGCGACCTGCGTCAGGATGGGCGAGCGGAACTGCTGGAAAAACTGCGCGATGGCCTTGTCGAACGCGTGTGCACCGGCTTCGCCTTCCGCGGTGTCATCGAACACGTAGTCCGCGACCTCGAAAAACCAGTAGCCCAGCAAGCACGCAACGCTCAGCGAGACCCACAACCGCCGCGATCCTGGCAGGCTCGCGATGAAATTCCTGGCCTGGCTGGCACGCATGGTCAGTTTCCGGCGCGCCGCATCAACCGCGGCACCTCGGCGCCCAGCTCACGCGCAAAATAGCCGAGCGGCCCCACGCGGCGCGCCAGCGCGTCCCCGGCGCGCGCATGCAGCGCCACGCCCCAGGCCGCGGCCTGCTCGAGGCTGGCGCCGCGCGCGGCGAGGCCGGCGATGATGCCGGCGAGCACGTCGCCCGAACCGGACACGCCCAGGCCGGGATTGCCGCCGCGATGGCGCCAGCGCCGGCCGTCGACGCCGACGATGATGGTCGTCGCGTTCTTAAGCGCGACGGTCACGCCCCAGCGCTGCGCCGCACGCGCGGCGTACCGCTCCGGCTCGCGTTCGATCGCAGGCCGCAAGCCGAGCTTCAAGTGCGCCAGCTCGCCGGGATGCGGCGTGATGAGGACTTGTCCCGCAAGCCCGCGCGTTCGTCGCAACAGCACGTTCATCGCGCAGGCATCCAGGATCAGCTTGGTGTCGGCGCCCTCGCGCAGTACGCGCCGCACCAGTGCGGGCGACTCGCGCATGCCCGGGCCGATCAGCACGCAATCTGCGTCGAACTCGCCAGCGCGCAGCTCCGTGATTGCGATGACACGCGCTTCCGGCGCGGCGATTGCCAGCGCCAGTGCGATGCCTTTTTCGGTCGCCAGCGTCACGCGGCCGGCGCCCGCCCGGAGCGCTGCGTCCACCGCGAGCAATGCGCTGCCGGGCGTCGCCACACTGCCGGCGACGATCAGCACGCGTCCGCGCCCGTCCTTGCCGGCGCCATCATCCGGCTGTGGCAAGCGCCAGCGGCGCAACAAGGCTGCGCTGACGTCGACCGCGCGCGGCGCTTTCAAGGCTTGGGCGCGGCGGGAACGTCGGGGGCCGTGGTCACCGAGGTGCCGGCTTCCAGCAACGGCGCAAGGAAGTTGACCCGCTCGACCACGAGCTGGCCCTGCCTCTCACGCGGATCGAAGACGTAGGACGTCACGCCGCAATTGGGCACGTCGCCCTTGCGATCGATTGCGAGCACTTGCGCCTCATCCAGCTGCTCGAGCAGGTAACGCATGCAGGTCACGATCACCTGGTGCCCGACGATGAGCACCCGCTGGCCGGGGTGCTCGCGCGTGATCGTGTCGATCACGCTGCGCAAGCGCAGGACCACGTCGCACCAGCTTTCGCCGCCGGGCGGGCGGAAATAGAACTTGCCGACGTGCTTGCGCTGCTCCGACAGCTCCGGGAATTTCGCGCAGATGCCGTGGCGGGTCAGGCGATCCAGGATGCCGAATTCCTTCTCCCGCAATCGCTCGTCGTAGCGGACTGCCTCCGGCGCGGTGCCGAGGGCCTTGGTCACCCTCGCCGCCGTCTGCCGGGCCCGCACGTAGGGCGAGCACAGCACCACGTCGGGCTGTTCGTCTTTGGGCCGGCCGGCAAACCAGCCGCCGAGCGCGCGCGCCTGCTCGCGGCCCAGCGGGGACAGCGGCACATCCATGTCGCGCTCGGCGATGTCGATCACGGGCAATGCCGCGGCCTCGGCGGCGTCGCGCGCAACATTGCCGGCGCTCTGTCCATGCCGGACGAGCCACAGGCGCTGGGGCCACTTCTGGGCGGGGGTCACGGGGTTGTGACTGGCCCGCGGGGTGCGGGTTCCGGTGTCCCGTCGCCGTCCGCCAACCGCAGCCCGATGGTAAGGAGCACTCCCGGCAGGCGACATTTACACGTCGGGTCGCTGCAACGCGCGGAACCCTTCACTGTCCAAGATCGTGGCGTCAGGACTTAATCGATAAGCCAGGTGGTACGGGACACTGGCTCAGGACCATGAATCCTCAAATACTTGTCGTCGACGACTACGCATTCAACCGCCTGATCTACCGCGACTGGCTCACCGAGTTGCGCAACGTGGACATCGTGGAAGCGGCGGACGGAACGCGGGCCTTGCAGCTAGCAGCCACCCACGATTTCGCGCTCTGCCTATTCGACGTGAACCTGCCGGACATGACCGGGTTTTCGCTGACCTCGCGTTTTCGCGCGCTGCCTAACCACTCGCATACGCCGGTCATGCTGGTCACGTCCGAGATGATCGAGCCCAAGCACCAGTTGCAGGCGTACGAGTCTGGCGCCGTCGACTACGTGACTGCGGCCGTCACGCACGGGGCCACCCTCAGCCGCAAGGCGGCGCTGTTCGTCGAGCTGTGGCGGCAACGCCAGGCCTTGCTCAAGGAGTTGAGGGAGTTGCGTGGGCGCCTGAATGAAGCCGACCTGTCGCGCAACCAGTTGCGCATCGAGGCAACGCACGACGCCCTGACCGGCCTGCCCAACCGCACCCTGTTCCGGGACCGCGCGCAGGCGGCGAGCCACCGCGCAGCCCGGGCCAGGACGATGTTCGCGCTCGCTTACGTGGACCTGGACGGCTTCAAGGCCGTCAACGACGCCCATGGCCATGCGGCCGGGGATGCGCTGCTCGTCGCCGTGGCGACCCGCCTGACGCAAACGCTGCGCGCGAGCGATACCGTAGCCCGGCTCGGCGGCGATGAATTCGGCTTGCTGCTGGAAAACATCGACGGGCCGTTTCGCGCGGAGGTGGTCGCCGACAAGCTCCACCGCGCGCTCTGCCAGCCTTATGAGATCAATTTGCCGGAGCAAGTCGAGAAAATCGTGACGCAGGTCGGCGCCAGCATTGGGCTCGCCGTGTACCCGGACCACGGAGTGGACGCCGACCGGCTGTTGTTCCGCGCGGACGTCGCCATGTATGCGGCCAAGCAGGACGGGGGCGGCGCGCGCCTTTACCGCGACAACCTGGCATCCGGCGACGCAATCGCCGCAGAGGGCCCTCGGATCAGCTTGCGCGAGCGACCGACGCTACGCCATTGAACCTCAGCCTGCGGCTCGTTCGCCCGACTCGGGAGCACTGACCGGCGCGCTCGAGATCTCGATTTCCTTGAATACATCGAGCCGGTCCGCCGGGAAACGGCCTTCGCGAATCAGGTATTCGCACAACGGCTTCAACAGCAGGAAATCGGCGAGCGGCATTCCGGCCGGCCGTTTTTTTCCTTCGCCGGCGAGGTAAGTCCTGGTGCACAGCACGAACTGACGAAAGCCGGCCATCGTGCCCGGGTGGAACATGCCATCCCATTCGAAGGCGCTCGGCCAGCGGTCCATCGCAGCGAGGGTGGCGTCGACGTATTGGCACATGGCCGGCCAGCTACGGCTCTTGAGTTTCTCGACGAGCAGGAAGCCTTCGTAATTCACGCGGCCAGTTAAGCAGAACCCCCCCCGCCGTCCACCTGTTGCAAAGTGGCGACAGGTTCACGCCACGGGTTGGTCCGCGGCCTGGGCTGCCGCCTGAACGGTGGCCTGGACTACGAGGTCCGCCTTGCGCTGCCGGCGGAACTGCACCTGCGAGGCCCGCGACGACTGGCCGTACGAGAGTTCGCACTCGATGGCGTTCTCCGCGCACCAGGCTTTCAGCGCCACCCACGACGAAAGGCCCGGAAACACCTCACGCCGCAGCTCGCCCCAGTGGTGGGTGTGCGAACCGGTGGTGGTGATGCCCTGGCGGATGTCGGTCAACAGCGGATGGTCGAGGTTCATGGTGTCCTTGCGTGGCTGTTCAGCGATGACGTGAAGCCCACCGTAGCGCAGAGCGGGCGTCGACGGTAATCGTCTCCAAATCGACACACCGTGCGACGATTCCGCACATGGACCCCACCCGCCTCCTCGCCTTCTGCGGCAGCTTCTTCCTGATCGCCGCCAGCCCCGGCCTGTGCATGACGCTGGCGATGTCGCTGGGCATTCGCGTCGGCGTACGTCGCGCGTTGTGGATGATGCTCGGCGAGCTCGTCGGCATCGCGCTGGTCGGCGCCGCGGCGATGGCCGGCGTCGCGGCGCTGCTGCTCGGCGCACCGTCGGTGTTCGTGGCGTTCAAGGCCGCGGGCGCGGCTTTCCTCTTGTGGAGCGCGTGGCGCAGCTGGAATGCGCCGGTCGCGGGCGTCGCCGCCGGACCGGGTGACACACCCTCGGCGTTGTGCACGCAGGGCTTTGTCACGGCGGTCTCGAATCCCAAGGCATGGGCCTTCAACATGGCGTTGCTGCCGCCCTTCATCGACATCGGCGCACCGCTGGCGCCGCAAATGGCGGTGCTGCTCGCGATCATGGTCGTCATCGAGTTCGCCTGCCTGCTGGCTTACGCGCAGGGCGGCCGCGCGCTCAGCGAGATCCTGCTGCGTCGTGGCAAGGCGCGCTGGCTCAACCGCATCGCGGCAGCGCTGATGGTGGGCGTGGCGGGCTGGCTGCTGCTGGGGTGACCGTGTCATTCCGAGCGTAGCGAGGAATCGCGTTCTGGACGCGCTGCCGGTGGGAACGCGATCCCTCGCTTCGCTCGGGATGACAAGTGACTAGAATCGCCCGACACCATCTCGACCGAGCCGACGCATGAGCGCCAACACCAAGGCAAAAATTCCCCGCGACGCGTCCAACGACTACACCGCCGAGGCCGCGGCCAGGCGCCGCGAGTTCGTGCAGCAGCAGACCGGCACCCAGCTCGAACACGTGGGCCGCTATTCATTCGATGCGTCCGCAACGCAGGGCAACATCGAGCACTTTACCGGCGTAGCCCAGGTGCCGATCGGCCTTGCAGGCCCGGTACTGGTCAAGGGCGAGCACGCGCAAGGCGAATTCTTCGTGCCGATGGCGACCACCGAGGGCACGCTGGTCGCGAGCTACAACCGCGGCATGCGGCTCACGCGCGAGGCCGGCGGCATCACCGTCACGGTGGTCGACGACGCCATGCAGCGCGCGCCGGTGTTTGCGTTCGACAATGCCAAGGTTGCGCGTGAGTTCGGCGAGTGGGTCGAGCAGAACATGGATGGCATCCGCGCGGCGGCTGAAAGCACCACCAAGTCCGGCAAGCTGCGCAACATCGAGCAGTACGCCGCGGCGCGCTTCCGTTACCTGCGCTTCAACTACACCACGGGCGACGCCGCCGGCCAGAACATGTGCGGCAAGGCGACGCACGCGGCGTGCGAGTGGATCCGCGGCAAGTTTCCCGGGACCATCGAGCGCTTTTCCCTGTCGGGCAACATGGACACCGACAAGAAGCCCTCGCAGCTCAACATCCTGCACACGCGCGGCAAGCGCGTGATTGCGGAATGCACGATCCCGGATGCGCTGATGCGCTCGATCATGGGGATCGATGCGAAGTCGCTGTACAGCCGCCGCATCATGTCGATGACCGGCGCATTCATGGCGGGCTCGCTGAACAACGGCGCGCACGCGGCCAACGGCATCTGCGCCACGTTCATCGCATGCGGCCAGGACGCGGCGAACGTCGCCGAGTCGTGCGTCGGCATCGCGGTGGGTGAGATCACTGCGGATGGCAGCTACTATTTTTCGATCACGCTGCCGTCACTGATCGTGGCGAGCTACGGCGGCGGCACCGGGCTGCCCACTCAGCGTGAGTGCCTGGAGATGATGGGCTGCTATGGGCAGGGCAAGGTCAGGAAGCTGGCCGAGATCATCGGCGCGACGGTGCTGGCGGGGGAGCTGTCGCTTGCTGCGGCGGTTGCCGCGGGTGACTGGGTGACGAGCCACGAGAAGTACGGGCGCAATCGGCCGTGAGCCTACCTGTCATTCCAGCGGAAGCTGGAATCCAGCTTAAAAACCACAGAAGCCAAATCGATTCCCGCGTTCGCGGGAATGACGACTTGGCGGCAAGCGACTAGCAACTGCCACCACCCACCGGCAATCGTCCCCGTAGTGGCAAGTCGCGCGACGACGCGCCGACCGAGATGGCGTAGCAACCCGGCGCGATCGCCCAGTCGCCGCCAATCACATCCCAGTAACTCAGGGAACGCGCGTTGAGCGGAAAACTCACGGTCGCCGACTCGCCCGGCGCGAGCGTGATGCGCGTAAAACCCTTGAGTTGGCGCGGCGGTTGCGGCACCGCCGGCGAGGGCTCGGGCATGCCGATGTAGAGCTGTGGCACGGCAACGCCGGCGCGCGCGCCAATGTTCTTCACGGTGGCCGTCACCTCGCTCGCGCTGACCGCAAGGTCCGAAAACGCGAACCGCGTGTAGGACAAGCCGTGACCGAACGGATACGCCGGCGCCACATCGTTCTCGTCGTGCCAGCGGTAGCCCGTAAGCAAGCCTTCCGTGTACTGCGCCGTATTGCCCACGCCGGGGTACTGCATCGGGTTGCCGGCCACCGGCGTGTGGTTTTCCGCGACCATGAAGCTAGCCGGCAGTCGGCCGCTGGCATCGACGTCGCCATACAGCACGCGCGCGATGGCCGGCCCCGCTTCCTGGCCGGGATACCAGGCCTCGAGCAGCGCCGCGATCTCGCCACGCCATGGCGTCAGCACCGGGCCGCTGGTTTCCATCACCACGATGGTGCGCGGGTTTTCCGCGACCACCGATCGAATGAGGTTGTCCTGCGTGCCCGGACTGGGCGCTCCGGGAAACTGTCCGCAGTCCAGCGACAGGCAGTTCTTGTCGGTGCCCTCGCTGGCGGTATCGCGCACGAACACGATCGCCACGTCGGTGGTCGCGGCCAGCGCGGCAGCAGACTCCGCATCGCTGCCGTCGTTGTACTTCACCTGCACGCCCGGGCCCGCGCGAACGGCGATGGACTGGCGCGGCGCCTTGAACTCATAGGGCACCACGGCCGAGGAGCCGCCGCCGTTGACGTAGGTCTCGGCGACCGCGCCGATCACGGCGATCGAGCGCGTGGCGTCGTCGAGCGGCAGGATGCCGTCGTTCTGCAGCAGCACGATGCCCTGCTCGAGGTTTTCGCGCGCCACTTGCGCGTGTGCCTCGCGCGCGATCAGGCCCTCGTCGCTGGGAAACGCGGCGCGGTCGAAGAAACCGAAGCGGAACAGCGTGCGCAGGATCGCCATGACGTGTTCGTCGATGCGACTCTCCGGCACGTCGCCCGAGTTGACCGCGGCTTCCAGCTGCGAGGGCATGTAGAACTGCGGCGTCGGCATCTCGACGTCAACGCCATGCAGCGCGCTCTGCTGGGTGTCCTTCAGCGCGAAGTAGTAGTCGGAGATCACCATCCCGGTGAAGCCCCAGTCGCCCCTGAGGATCTCCTCGATCAACTGCGTGCTGGCGCAGGCCGGCTGGCTGTTGACGATGTTGTAGGCGCACATCACTGTGCCGACATCGCCCTCCAGCACCGCGCTTTCGAACGGCGGCAGGTAAAGCTCGCGCAGCGTGCGGTCGTCGATCATGGCGTTGATGCTCTGGCGCCCGCCCACCACCGAGGTGATGGGCGGCACGCCGACCTGGCCTTCCTGGTGGTTGCCGGCGTAGTGCTTGACGTTGCCGATCACGCCCTCGCTTTGCACGCCGCGGATCCACTCGGGCGCGAGCCGCGACGACAGGAACGGATCCTCGCCGTAGGTCTCGAAGGTGCGGCCGGCCTGCGGGATGCGCATCACGTCCACGGTGGGCGCATGGATCAGGTCATTGGCCTTGTTGCGCACCTCGTTGGCGATGGTCTGGCCCACGCGGAACGCCATTGCCGGGCTGAAGGTCGATGCCAGCGCCATCGGTGAGGGGAACGCGGTGGCCGAGCCCTCGCGTGGACCGACCGGCCCGTCCGACATGTACTGCGGTGGCAGCTCCACGCGCGGTACGCCGTTGACGGTCCCGGTCGCGGGATTGCCGGTCAGCACGCCGAACGGATCGTCGCCGGCCATGAGGTCGAACTTTTCCTGCAGCGTCAACTCCGCGAGCAGCAGCGCCGCGCGCTGGTCGGGGGTGAGCGAGGTGTCGCACCAGGGATGATCGCCGCAGCGGCTCGCGCCGGCCGGCGCGTTGGCATCCGCGACCGATGGCGCGCTGTTGCCACAGGCACCCAGCGTCGCGCAGGTGCCGAGCAGCAGCACTTGCGCGACCCGCATCACGGCGCCTGCGCTCCGCGCAGGATCATGCGCACCATCTCGGTGAGCTGGTCGATCAGCTCCGGATCCTTTTCGCGCGGCTGATCCAGTGCGATCCCGCCCATGGCGAAGACCAGGCGCGTGATCGCCCTGGCGACCAGCGCCGGATCGGCGAACTTGCCGCCGTCGCGCGCCGCCAGGCGCACGAGGTCGATGCGCAACTCATCCTCGAAATGCTGCAGCTCGCGGTCGACCGCTTTCTTGAATGCGTCCGAGCCGACCGAGCCTTCGCACAGCAACACGTGCAGCAGCCGGTCGTCGGCGCGCAGCTGTTCCATGAACGCCTCGACCGACACGCGGGCCACCGAGTGGCCGCCCTCCACGCGATGGCGCGCGGCGCCGATGATCTTGCGCAGCGACTGGCCGGCGAGGTCGATGAGCGCGACGACCAGTTCGTCGATGTCGCGGAACTGGCGGTAAAAACTGTTGGGCGCGATGCCGGCTTCGCGCGCGACCTCGCGCAGGCTCAGCGTCGAGACACTGCGATGCGGACCGATCAGGCGGAGCGCGGCGGCCAGCAGGTCTTCGCGCGAGATGCTCGCCTTGCGGATCGGATCGACCGTGCTCATGGCGTCATCATAGCGATACATGTGTGTGTACGTCTGTATAGACAGTTGTGCTTGCGCCTGTATAATGACCGCTATCTCCTTCCCGATCGGAATCCGATGTTGTCGCGCCTGAGCTTCGCTGCGCAGACCCTGGCCTCACCGCCGGTCCTGGAATTCTGGGCCGGGCAGATCAACAAAAGCTGGTCGTTCGAGCGCTCGCTGGCGCGCGTGGTCGCGCGCCACGACGCGTCCGCCGACGCGGTGACTCTGATACTGCGACCCAATCGAAAGTGGCGCGGCTTCGAGCCGGGCCAGCACGTGAACCTCACCGTCGAAGTCGACGGCCGCCGGCTCACGCGCAGCTACAGTCCCAGCAAGGCGGAAGGGCGCCGCGGCTGCATCGAAATCACGGTGAAGAACGTGCCGGGCGGTTCGGTCAGCACGCACGTGTGCCGCCGGATCAACGTCGGCGATGTCGTCGAGCTCGGCCAGGCGTACGGCGAGATGCGTGTGGCCGACCCCGAAGGACGCGCCGTCACGGGCCCACGCCTGTTTCTCGCCGCTGGCAGCGGTATCACCCCGCTGATGGCGATGACGCGCGAGCTCGCTGCGCGCGGCATGCCGGAGCCGGTCACGCTCTATTACTGGTGTCGCACGCGGGCGGAGACCTGCTTCGCGTCCGAACTGCGCGCGCTGGCGCAGCGCTTCACGAATTTCCAGGTGCACTTCATGCTGACGCGCGAAGCCGCGCTGTGCGATGACGAGCGCGAGGGACGCATCGGCACGGTGATGCCCGCGGCGCGCACTGCGGATCGGGTGTTCGCGTGCGGCCCTTCGGGCTTCGTCGCATCGGCACGCGAACTGCTGGCCGCGAAGGTGCACTCGTTCGTGGCCGAATCCTTCTCGCCGCCCGCAATCGAGCCGGGCGACACCGGCACGGTGCGCATCACGCTCGCAAGGAGCGGCCGCACGCTCGAAGTTGCGCGCGGCAAACCGCTGCTGGTCGCACTCGAAGAGCACGGCGAGACGCCCGCGTACGGCTGCCGCATGGGAATCTGCAACACCTGCGCCTGCCCGAAATCTTCCGGTGCGACCAAGCACCTGCGCACCGGCGACATCGATGTCGAGCCGATCTCTGCGCTGCGCCTGTGCGTCAATGGCGCGTCTTCCGACCTCGTGATCGAGCTCTGACATGCACGACCGCGCCTTGACCGCCGCCGAGCTGGACGCCTTTGCCGCCGAGATCGACGCCGTGCGCGCACGGACCGTCGCGGCACTCGGGCAGAAGGACGCCGACTACATCCGCGGCGTCGTCAAGACCGTGCGCGTATTGGGCCTGACCGGCCGTGCGCTGCTGCTCGGCGGCGCCATCGGTGCGGCCTGGCTGCCGGCGATCCTGGTGCCGGCGTGGCTCGGCGGCGTGCTGCTGCTCGCGCTGTCCAAGATCATCGAGAACATGGAACTGGCGCACAACGTCATCCACGGCCAGTACGACTGGATGCGCGACCCCTCGCTGAATGGCAAGACCTACGAGTGGGACATCGTTGCCACCAGCGAGAACTGGCGCAAGACGCACAACCACCAGCATCACACCTGGACCAACGTGCGCGGCATGGACGACGACGTCGGCTACGGCCTGCTGCGGGTGTTTCCGGAGCAACGCTGGAAGCGTTTTCACCTGGCGCAGCCGCTGATCGCGGTGATCTTCGCCATCTTGTTCGAGTGGGGCGTCGCGCTGCAGGAACTGCGCCTTGGGCGCTGGCTGGCTGGCAAGATGACGACGCAGAAGCTGAAAGAGGACTTCAGTCCGGTTGGCCGCAAGATGGTGCGCCAGGTTTTCAAGGACTACATCCTGTTCCCGGCGCTGGCCGGCCCGTTCTTCCTGCCGGTGCTGCTGGGCGCGGTAGCTGCCAACGTGCTGCGCAACCTGTGGACTTACACCATCATTTTTTGCGGCCACTTCACCGCCGATGCTCAGACCTTCAGCAAGGAATCGGTGATCGGCGAGTCGCGCGGCCACTGGTACGTGCGCCAGGTGCGGGGCTCATCGAACCTGTCCGGCGGCCCCTGGATCGATTTCATGTCTGGCAATCTCAGCCACCAGATCGAGCACCACCTGTTCCCGGACGTGCCGGCCAATCGCTACGCCGCGATGGCGGTGGAAGTGCGCGAGATCTGCAGGCGCTACGGCGTGCACTACAACACCGGTTCGCTGCCGAAGCAGTTCGGCGAGGTGATCTGGCGGATCCTGCGCTATGCGCTGCCGGTGGAGCGGACGGTGCGCGTCGGGGCACAGGCGGCGGCCTGACCGGCCATTGTGATCCTGAGCGCAGCGAAGGATCGCGTTCAGATCGCGGCACGCTTCGGAACGCGACTCCTCGCTCCGCTCGGAATGACAGGGATGCCGGACTGACCTAGAGTTCCGCTCCCCAGCCTTCCCCACCCGAGAACCCCATGCATTACGGCACCACCCGCAAGGTCGCCATCGTCGGCGCCAATCGCATCCCGTTCGCGCGCTCCAACACCGCGTACTTCGAGCTCTCGAACCTGACGATGCTCACCGACACGCTGAGGGGCCTGGTCGACAAGTACCAGTTGCACGGCGAGTTGCTCGGTGAGGTCGCCGGCGGCGCGGTGCAGAAGCACTCGCGCGACTGGAACATGGTGCGCGAGGCCACCTTCAGCTCGGGCCTGCATCGCAACACGCCCGCCTACGACATCCAGCAGGCCTGCGGCACCAGCCTCGAGGCCACGATCCTCGTCGCCAACAAGATCGCGCTCGGCCAGATCGAAGCCGGCATCGCCTGCGGCGTCGACACAACGTCCGACGCGCCGATCGCCGCCGGCCGCGGCCTGCAGCGCACCTTGATGAAGATCAACGCGGGCAAATCCACGGGCGACAAGATCAAGGCGGCGCTGCCGCTGCTGAACCCGGCGATTTTCCTGCCTGAGCTGCCCGCGCGCGGCGAGCCGCGCACGAAAAAGACCATGGGCGAGCACGCGCAGATCACCGCGAAGCGCTTCGGCATCACCCGCGAGGCGCAGGACGAACTCGCGCTCGCCAGCCACCAGAACCTGGCGAAGGCCTACGACTCGGGCTTCTTCAATGACCTGGTCATGCCCTATCACGGCCTCGAGCGCGACAACACGCTGCGCGCCGATTCATCGATGGAAAAAATGGGCAAGCTCGGCCCGGCGTTCGCCAAGGACGGCACGCTGACCGCCGCCAACTCCACCGCCTTCACCGACGGTGCGTCGGCCGTGCTGCTGGCGACCGAGGAATGGGCGAAGGCGCACAAGCTGCCGATCCTCGCGTACATCACCTCCGGCGAAGTTGCCGCCGTGGATTTCGTCGACGAGCGCGAGGGCCTATTGATGGCCGGCGCTTACGCCATGCCGCGCATGCTCGCCAAGCGCAAGCTCGCACTGCAGGACTTCGACTTTTACGAAATCCACGAGGCGTTTGCGGCGGTCGTGCTGTGCACGCTCGCGGCGATGGAATCCGACGAGTTCTGCCAGAAGAACCTGGGCTTGCCGAAAGGCCTTGGCACGATCGATCGCAGCAAGCTCAACGTGAAAGGCGGCTCGATCGCAACGGGTCATCCGTTCGCGGCGACCGGCGCGCGCATTGTCGCGACACTGGCCAAGACCATCAGCGAGAAAGGCAGCGGCCGCGGCCTCATCTCCATCTGCGCGGCGGGCGGCCAGGCCGTCACGGCGATCATCGAAAAGTAGCCGGCGTGCCATCCCCGGCGAAGCGGGAGACCGCGGCATGAGCTACCCGCGCAGGCTGGTCGCGGAGGGTGCAGGAACGGCGCTGCTGCTCGCAGCCGTCGTCGGCTCCGGGATCATGGGTGAGCGCCTTGCGGGTGGGAACATCGCCATCGCCTTGCTTGCAAACACCGTCGCCACCGGCGCCGCGCTGCTGGCGCTGATCCTGTGCTTCGGCCCGATCTCCGGCGCGCATTTCAATCCCGCGGTGACGCTGGCGGACGCGGTGAGTCGCGGCCTGCCGTGGCGCGAAGTGCCCGGCTACGTGCTTGCCCAGGTGGCCGGCGCTTTCGCCGGCGTCGCAATGGCGCACTTGATGTTCGGAGTAGACCTGTTCGAGGCGTCCACGAAGGCGCGAGGCGGCCTGCGGCAGGCATTCAGCGAGTTCGTCGCGACTTTCGGCCTGCTCGCGGTGATCTGGGGATGCTCGCGCGCGAGGCCGGGCTCGGTGGCTGGCGCAGTCGCGGCCTACATCATGGCGGCGTACTGGTTCACGGCGTCGACCTCGTTCGCCAATCCCGCCGTGACGCTGGCGCGCGCGGCGACCGATACTTTCGCAGGCATCCGGCCCGCCGATGTCCCGGCATTCGTCGCCGCCCAGCTGCTCGGCGCGGCGGCCGCCACGGCGCTGTTCGCGTGGCTGGCGCCGCCCCTCGCCGCGCGCGCGCCCGACGTCGTGGTGCCGCACGGGACGAACCGATGAAGAAGGTGATCTTCGCGTGCGTCCACAACGCCGGGCGCTCGCAGATGTCGGCAGCGTTCTTCAACGCGCTGGCGGACCCGGCGAAGGCGCGCGCGGTGTCTGCCGGCACGCAACCGGCCGCACGCGTGCACCCGGAGGTGCAGCAAGTGATGCTCGAGGCCGGGATCGACCTCTCCGCGGCGCAGCCGCAGAAGTTGACCGAGACGCTGGCGCGCGACGCGCACCTGCTCGTCACGATGGGCTGCGGCGACGCGTGCCCCTTGGTGCCCGGCCTTCGCAGGGCCGACTGGCCGCTGCAGGATCCCAAGGGCCAGTCGCTGGATCACGTGCGCGCAATCCGCGACGACATCCGCGGCCGCATTGCCGCGCTGGTTGCAGCTGAGGGCTGGGGCCCGGGCTGATGTCGGGTCCGTTCGGCCTGCCGCTGCTGGCGACGCCGGTGCCGCTGTCGCAGGCGGCGCTGGACCTCGTCACGCGCGGCATTGCCAGGCTGTGGTCGCGCATCGTCGCGGCTGACCCGCGCGCCGATGACCGGCCGCTGCTGCTGAGCTACGACGTGCATCCGACGCCCGATGGGCCGGTGCTGATCGAGGTCAACACCAACGCCGGCGGCATCGCCACGGCCCTGCAGGCGGCGCGCGAGATCAACGCCTGCTGCGTCGAGGGCGAGCAGGATGCGCTGCGCGCAAGGCTGCTGGCGTTGTTCCGGCGCGACCTGCTGGGCGCCGACGTCGCGAGCACCGGCGTCGTCGCGATCGTGGATGACGACCTGGCTTCGCAGGCACTGTTGCCGGAGATGACCGCCCTCGCGGAGTTGATCGGTCCGCACGCCGTCGCGGTCGTGGTGGTCGATGCCGCAGAGCTGCAGTACGCGGACGGCCGCCTGCGCCACGGCGCCACCGCCATCGACCGCGTCTACTGGCGCAGCACCGACTTTTTGGTCGACGAGCCGCGCCACGCGGCGATCCGGCGCGCCATGACCGAGGGCAGCACGCTGCTGGCGCCTTCGCCGCAGGCTTATGCCGCCATCGCCGACAAGCGCAGGTTCCTGGAATGGTCGCGCGAGCCGGAGCTGGCGCGCGATGAATCGTGCTCGTTCCGCATCGCCGACACCCTGCCGATGAGCGCACGCACGCCGGTCGATTGGTACGCGCAACGCGCCGAGTGGGTGTTCAAGCCGACGTCGGGTTACGGCAGCCGAGGCGTCTACGTCGGCAAGAGCATCAGCCGGCAGAAACTCGCGGAGCTCCCGGCCGAGGCATACCTCGCCCAACGCTACGCCCCGCACCCGGTGATCGACCGCGACGGCCACGCGTGGAAGTACGACATCCGCTTCTACGCCGATCGCGGGCGCGTGATCGCCGCGGCGGCTCGCGTGTTCCAGGGCCAGGTGGTGGGCATGCGCCAGCCGGGCAGCGGGTTTGCGCCGGTGCGCATGGGCGACAATTGCTGCATGGTCGGGGCGCTGGGCCAATGAGGGTGCCATCGGCGCCGGACCCAGGGGTCCTCCCACGAGCGCCGAGGGAACGACCCTGGTCGCTGGGCATCATAGTGGGATGGTCGGCAGGGCGAGTCTGCCGCGCCACCACTTCATAACCAAGGAGAGCAACATGAAGAAGTCGATTCCTGCACTCACGATCCTATCTGCCGCGATGCTGCTGGCGGCCGGCGCCGCGCCGGCCGGCGAGCCGGCGCTCGCCAAGACGTTCAAGGACACGGACCTGCAGTGGGGCCCGTGCCCGCCGTTCCTGCCGCAGGGCTGCGGCCTCGCGGTGCTGCACGGCGATCCGTCGAAGCCCAACGTCGACGTGTTCTTCAAGGTGCCCGGCGGGTCAGAGATCGCCGAGCACACGCACACGTCGGCCGAGCGCATGGTGCTGGTGTCGGGCGAGCTGACGGTGACCTACGCCGGCCAGAAGGCGGTGACGCTGAAGCCCGGCATGTACGCCTACGGCCCGGCCAAGGCGCCCCACAAGGCGAGCTGCGCCAAGGGCGATCCGTGCGTGCTGTTCATCGCGTTCGAGTCGCCGCTGGACGCCATCGAAGCGAAGAAATAGGGCGAAGACAGGAGAGATTCGTGGCCAAGTTCGACAGCATCCTCGGCACCGTCGGCAACACGCCCGTGGTGCGCATCAATCGCCTTTCGCCGCCGGGCATCAACCTTTACGCCAAGATCGAGGCCTTCAACCCGCTCGGCTCGGTGAAGGACCGGCTCGCGCTCGGCGTAATCGAGGCCGCGGAGAAAGCCGGCGAGCTCAAGCCGGGCATGACGGTCGTCGAGGCGACCTCCGGCAACACCGGTATCGGCCTGGCGATGGTGTGCGCGGCCAAAGGCTATCCGCTGGTGGTGACGATGGCCGAGCAGTTCTCGGTCGAGCGCCGCCGGCTGATGCGCTTCCTCGGGGCAAAGGTTGTGCTGACACCGCAGGCGCAGCGCGGCTACGGCATGGTCCTGAAGGCGCAGGAGCTCGCCAAGGCGCACGGCTGGTTTTTGACGCGCCAGTTCGAGAATGAAGCGAATCCCGACATGCACTCGCGCACTACCGCGAAGGAAATCGTCGCGGATTTCAAGGGCGAGAAGCTCGACTACTGGGTCACCGGCTACGGCACCGGTGGCACGCTGAAAGGCGTGGCTCGCGTGCTCGCGAAGGAAATGCCGCAGACGAAGATCGTCGTGTGCGAGCCGTCGGAAGCGCCGCTGCTCGGCAGCGGCACCGAGCAGCAGCGCAACGCCGACGGCTCGCCGTCGGCACCGCATCCCGCGTTCAAGCCGCACGCGATGCAGGGCTGGACGCCGGACTTCATCCCCAAGCTGACCGCCGACGGCATCAAGGAAAACCGCATCGACCGCGTCATTGCGATCCCGAATGCCGAGGCAATCAAGTGGTCGCAGGAGCTCGCGCGCAAGGAGGGCATCTTCGTCGGCATCACGGCCGGCGGCAGCTTCGCCGGCGCGCTGCGCGTCGCGGCCGATGCGCCGAAGGGCACCACGATCCTGTGCATGCTGCCGGACACCGGCGAGCGCTACCTCAGCACGCCGCTGTTCGCCGACGTGCCGGCCGAGATGACGCCGGAGGAAATCGCGCTGTCACGCTCGACTCCGGGCGCGCAGTTCCCGGCGGCGCCAGCGGCCTAGCCGGGAAAGACGCAGGCCGTCATTTCAGGCCGCGTGCGCGGCGATCACGCGCAAAAAGGCCGCCCCGAACTGCTCCGCCTTCTTCGGGCCGAAGCCGGGGACATCCAGCAGTTGTTGCGCATTGCGCGGCCGCGCCTCGGCCAGTTCGCGCAGCGTGCGATCGTGCGCGATGACGTAGGCCGGCACACCCTTCTCGCGCGCCAGTTCGACGCGCGTGCCGCGCAAGGCCTCGAACAAGGCCTGCGCCGCGGCGTCGAGCCCCTCGGTCGCGAGGGCAGCGCGCTTGCCGCGCGATCCTGACTTGCCGGTGCCCGCCGCCAGCTCGGGTGGCGGCAGCCAGCGCGCCGGGCGTTCAGCGCGCATGACGCGGCGCCCATCGTCGGTGAGCACGACCATGGGGCGCTCGTCGCCAGTGAAGCTGACCCAGCCGGCGGTCACGCAGCGGCCCAGCGCGCGCGCGACCCATTCCGGCGAACGCTCGCGCAGCGCGCCGAAAGTCGCGACCTGCGTCAGGCCATCTCGCTCGAGCCGTTCCTCGGCCTCGCCGCGCAGCAGGCGCACGGCTTGCTTCAAGCCGTAGCGCCGGTGCACGCGCGCAACGCCGGACAGCAATTTGCGCGCGAGCTGCGCCGCATCGGCGTCGGCGGCCGGGTCCGCATCATCGAGTCGCCGGCAGACATCGCAGCGGCCGCAGCCGTGCAGCGTTTCGGCCTCGTCGCCGAAGTAGCGCAGGATCGCGTCGTGGCGGCAACTGCCGCCCTCGGCCCAGCGGATAAGCTCGAGGAACAGGTTCCACTTGTGCTCGACCATCTCTGGGTCGACCTCGAGCGGGCCGGATGGCATTTCCAGCAGGCGACGCCGCAGCGGCAGGTCCTGCTGCGACCAGCACAAGAGGCCCAGCGCATCGCCGCCATCGCGGCCGGCGCGGCCGACCTCCTGGTAGTAGGCCTCGACCGAGCCGGGCGGGCCGAGGTGGACGACGGCGCGCACGTCGCTGCGGTCGATGCCCATGCCGAAGGCATTGGTCGCGCAGACGAGGTCCAGCGCGCCGTCCATGAAGCGGCGCTGCGCATCGTCGCGCGCGTCGGCAGATAGCCCGGCGTGGTACACCGCCGTGCGCCAGCCGGCCTTGCCGAGCCGATCCGCTTCTTCTTCCGCAGCGCGGCGCGTCGGTGCATACACGATCGCGGTGCCGCCGCCAGATCGCGGCTTGCCGAGCGCCTCGGCCAGCGCGGCGTCGACCGCCGTCGCACGCTCGCGTGCACCGCCGATCTCGCTGGCACGCAGCGCCAGGTTGGGGCGCGCGAAGCCGCGCACCAGCTGCGGCGTTTCCGGTGGCAGGCCGAGCCGGCCGAGGATCTCGTCGCGCACGATCGGCGTGGCGGTGGCGGTGCACGCCAACACGCGCGCCTGCGGCAGGCTCTGCAGCAGCGCGCCGATCTGCATGTACTCGGGCCGGAAGTCGTGGCCCCATTCGCTGATGCAGTGCGCCTCGTCGACCGCGAGCAGCGGGCAGTCGATCCTGGACAGCACATCGCGGAACATCGTGGAGCCGAGCCGCTCGGGCGCGACATAGAACAGCCGGTACTCGCCACGCGCCAGGCGCGCGAGGCGATCGCGAATCTCCTCGGGCGGCAGCGTCGAGGCGAGGAACGAGGCCGCAACGCCGCGCGCGGCCAGGGCCGTTACCTGGTCGTGCATCAGCGCGATCAGCGGCGAGATCACCAGCGTGGTCCCAGGTAGCAGCAGCGCTGGCAACTGGTAGCAGAGGCTCTTGCCGCCGCCCGTGGGGGCCACCAGCAAGACCCGGCGCTGGGCCAGCAGGGTCTCTACGGCCTCGCGTTGTCCGGGCCGAAAGCTGGAATAACCCAGGGCGCGGAGCGCCGCATCGAGGTCTTTCATAGGCTCGCATGATGAAGAAACGCCGCAGAAGCGCAAATTTCACGAGCCCGTGTCGCCAACTGGCTACAAGTTGCGACAATTCATTGGCGTTGCACTATGGCGCGAGGGCGGTACTGGGGGCAGTACTGGAGCGGGCGCGATGACACCGGAACAGCAGGACGAACCAACCGACCATGCGGGCGGAATCCCGAGCAGCCCTGCCCTGCGCCTGCAGATCGTGCGCGACTACGCGTCTCGCGTATACGGCAAGGAACTGGCTGCGGCGGCGTGGCTCGGCCAGCCCCATCCCTCGGTGCTAAACGGCGAATGCATCGTCGCCACGGCTTGCCAGACGACCGAGGGCTTTCGCCAGACCATGAACGAGCTGTCGCGCATCGACAAGCTGCGCGCCGCCGACGACCTTTGGCCGGCGCCGGGCGTGTCGATCGTCACGCGCGAGGACGACCCGAAGCGCCTCTAGCGGGTCGATTTGCGGCCCCGGGCCGCGGCGAAAAATTTCAAAACCGCATGAAATTTCTCGCTGTCGTACAAAAGCAACAGTTCGCGCGGCACCTTTTCGTTTCCTAAGATTGCGGCCAATCGGAGGAAACACCAATGAACTACGAGTGTGATTGGAGACGGGTCGCGGTCAATCCCCAGATGCGCCAGCAGGCGGTGCGGGATTTTGCGGTCGAGGTAATGGGCGACGAGGCCGAGGCCACGCGCTGGCTGGGCAAGGTTTGCTACCGCATCCGCGGCGGCCGTTGCAGCGTGGCCGCGGCGTGCGAATCCGCCGAAGGCTTCTTCGAAGCCATGGCCGAGCTGGCCTGCCTGGCCGATTTCAA
>DATLBT010000004.1:0-8987 GCA_035526825.1 Verrucomicrobiia bacterium
TGAACAGCAACAGCGTCTCCATGCGAAACCGCGGGCTCCCCGGTGAACTGCGCCTACAATCCGGCGTCGAATCGCATCGTAACGGAAGACCTGCGCGTGCCCCGTCCCGTCCTGGCGCTGTTCCTGCTGTTGAGCTGCGGCAACGCGCTCGCGGCCGACGCGCCAGCGCCGGTGCGCGACGAGTTCCGCGCCGCGATGGACGCGATAGGCCAGCCAGCAAAAGCGCCTGACAGCGAGGCGCTGCGCCACTACCTGCTGTACCCCTACGTCGCCACCGCGCGGCTGCGCCAGGACCTCGCGCGGGTGCCCGATCGCCAGCGCTCCGCAAGGATCGAGGCTCGCGTGCGCGCGCTGCTGGTCCGCGAGAACGGTGAGCCAGTGGCACGAGAGCTCCGGCGGGAATGGCTCGGCTATCTCGCCGAGCGCGCGCTGTGGGACGAATTCCTGGCGGCTGCGCCGCAAGATCCGCTCGAGTTGCCGACCCTGGCGCTGAGCTGCCACGCCATCGCCGCGCGCAGGGCCAAGGGCCGCATGGAGGGCCTGCGCGACATCGCCGTCGACCTTTGGCTCGATGAAAAAAACACGCCGGCGGCCTGCGCATCGGTGTTCCGGTGGGTGGATTCCGCCGAGCAACTGACGCCGGCCGAGGTCGAGTGGCGCGCGCGCTTTGCGGCGCGCGAGCGCCTGCCGCCGCCCGCCGCGCTCGCCAGCCTGGCGCCAGCGCGGCGCATGCTGATGGCGTACTGGGACCGGATGATGGCGCAGCCCGAGCGTGAGTTGCGGCTCTACGGATCCGGCGAGCGGCCGGACGGCCTCGCACTGCTGCCCGATCCCGACACCGCGGAGGTCCTGCTGGAAGGGTTCACGCGTGTGTCGCGCCGCGATTCGCGCCAGTCACGCCTGCTGTACGAATCACTGCGCGCGCTGCCATTCGACACCCTGCAGCGCGGGCGCCTGCAGCGCGACCATGCGCTCGGCCTGGCCTATGACTTCGATCTCGGCGCGCTCGAGCACTTCCGCGACATCCCCGACCTGTTGATGGACTCGACCGCGTACGAGTGGCGCGTGCGTGCCGCGCTGCTGCATCGGCAGTGGTTCTGGGCGCGGCGCTGGATCGAGGCGATGCCCGAGGACCTGCGCGCACAGCCGCGCTGGCAGTACTGGCTGGCGCGCGCGATGGAGCGGCGACAGCGCGACAAGGCACACGCGATCTACGCGCTGGTGGCGAAGGAACGCGAGTACCACGCCTTCCTTGCCGCCGAGCGGCTCGGTCGCAAGCCCGACATGCGGCCGGTTTCGCTGACGCCCGACACCGGGGCGCAGGAGGCACTGCTTGCCTTGCCCGCCGTGCAGCGCGCGCGTGAACTGTTCCTCGCCGAGTTGCCGGCGCTCGCGGGCACCGAGCTGCGCCATGCGCTGCGCGACCGCACCGAAGCCGACAAGCTGCAAGCCGCGCTGTTGGTGGCGCGCTGGGGCTGGTTCGAGCCGGCGGTGCGCATCGTGTCCGAGCTTCAGAGTTGGGACGATCTCGAGCTGCGCTTCCCGTTGCCGTGGACGCCGGCGGTGGAAGCGGCCGCGACGGCCAGCGGCGTGCCGGCCGACTGGCTTTACGCCGTGCTGCGCACTGAGAGCCTGTATGACCCGCGCGCCGTTTCGCGCGTCGGCGCGCTGGGCCTGCTGCAATTGATGCTGCCGACGGCGCGCACCGTTGCACGCGACGCCGGCATGCCGAGGCCAGAGCGCGACGACCTGTTCCAGCCTGAATTGAACCTGTCGCTGGGCTCTCGCTACCTCAGCCAGATGCTGGAGCGCTTCAATGGCCGCTTGATCCTCGCGCTCGCGGCTTACAACGCCGGTCCGCACAAGGTGCCGGACTGGTTGCCCGAAACGCCGGTCGAGGCCGACATCTGGATCGAGAACATTCCCTACAACGAGACGCGTGCTTATGTGCAGCGCGCGCTGTCGAGCCTGGTGATCCTGTCGTGGCGCCGCAGCGGCCAGGCCGCAACCCTCGCCCCACTGTTGCAGCCAGTAGTCGCTCCTCGGCAGGATGCGAGCCCATGAAACGCTACGAAGTCGGCGGTGCGGTACGCGATGCGCTACTCGGGCTGCCCGTCGGCGAGCGCGACTGGGTGGTGACGGGCGCAACGCCGGAGGAGATGGTCACGGCCGGCTACAAGCCGGTCGGCAAGGATTTCCCGGTGTTCCTGCATCCGCAGACGAAGGAGGAGCATGCGCTGGCGCGCACCGAGCGCAAGAGCGGGCGCGGCTATCACGGTTTCACCTTCCACACCGGTCCCGAGGTCACGCTCGAGGACGACCTGAAGCGCCGCGACCTCACGGTCAACGCGATGGCGCGTACCGATGCCGGCGTGCTGGTCGACCCGCACGGCGGCCAGCGCGACCTCGCTGCGCGCGTGCTGCGCCACGTGTCCGAGGCCTTCGCCGAAGACCCGGTGCGCATCCTGCGCCTCGCGCGCTTCCACGCGCGCTTTGCGCCGCTGGGTTTCAAGGTTGCCGACGAAACGCTGGCGCTGATGCGCGGCATGGTCGAGGCCGGCGAGGCTGATGCACTGGTGCCCGAGCGTGTGTGGCAGGAGACCGCGCGGGCGCTGATGCTCGATACGCCCAGCACTTTCTTCCAGACGCTGCGCGATTGCGGCGCGCTGGCGCGCGTGATGCCCGAGGTCGACGCGCTGTTCGGCGTGCCGCAGCGCGCCGACTACCACCCGGAGGTCGACACCGGCGTCCACACGTTGATGTGCGTCGACGTCAGCGCACGCATGGGCTTCTCGCTGCCGGTGCGCGTGAGCGCGCTGCTGCACGACCTCGGCAAGGCGCGCACGCCGCAGAGCGAGTGGCCGAGCCACAAGCAGCACGAGGCGCGCGGCGTGCCGCTGGTGAAGCAGTTCTGCGAGCGACTGCGCGTGCCGGCCGAGATGCGCGACCTCGCGGTGATCCATACCCGCGAGCACCTGATCGTGCACCTGGCCAA
This sequence comes from Verrucomicrobiia bacterium, assembly GCA_035526825.1. Taxonomy (GTDB): domain Bacteria; phylum Pseudomonadota; class Gammaproteobacteria; order Nevskiales; family Nevskiaceae; genus JACPFV01. The sequence continues at coordinate 2,996 of DATLBT010000004.1, forward strand.
ACAACTGCGGCCCGAGACACTGCTGGAACTTCTCGAGCGCGTCGACCTGTTCCGCCGGCCCGATCGGTTCGAGCGCATGCTCGAGGCCTGCCTGTGCGATGCGCGCGGGCGCACCGGCTTCGAGGACTGTGACTACCCGCAGGTGGCGTACCTGCGCGAGGCGGCGCAGGTGGTGCTTGCAGTGCCGGTGCCCGTTGCGGACGAGCGCGGTCGCAAGCTGGAGGGTGCCGGTATCGGCATCGAACTCAAGCGCCTGCGGCTCGCGGCGCTGGAGCAGTGGGTCGCACGGAAGCGCATAACGCCTTAGCTGTTTTGGGTGGGGTCAGGGTCTTGAACACAAAAGCCCCACCACAAAAGCGTTACAAAAGCGCCAGCAGCAGCGCGCCCGCCGCGATCCGATACCACGCGAACGGCGTGAAACGGTGCGCCTGGATGTAGGCCAGCAGCCACTTCACCGCCACGAATGCCATGACCGCCGACACCACGAAGCCCACCGCGAGGTCCAGCAGCGGCTCGCTCGCGAGCTGGCCGTCCTGGACCGCGTCGAGCGTTTCCAGCGCGGTGGCCGCGAACATGGTCGGGATGCCGAGCAGGAAGGCGAACTCCGCCGCGGCCGGGCGCGAGGTGCAGCCGGCCAGCATCGCGGCGAAGATCGTCGCCGCCGAGCGCGAGGTGCCGGGGAAAACCGCAGCGAGGACCTGTGCGAGCCCGACCACGACCGCCACCGTCCAGGTGATCCGTTCGCTGGGCGGCTTGTTCGCGACGAGCGCCTCGACCGCGAAGATGACGAAGCCGCCCACGATCAGTGCCCAGGCGACCGGCGCCATCGACTTTGGCAGCTCGAGCCCGAGTTTCTTGGCAATGAAACCGCCGATGCAGGTCAGGCCGAAGGCCGCGCCGAGCTTGAGCGCGTAATCGCGATTGGCCGGCTGGAAGAAGCCCACGCTCAGGTCCAGCAGCCGGCGCCAGTAGATCAGCACCACGGCGCAGATCGCGCCAGCCTGGATGGCGATGTTGAACAAATCCGAGCGCCGCCCGAGCCAATGCTCGGCGATGAGCAGGTGCCCGGTGCTGGAGATCGGCAGGAACTCGGTGATGCCCTCGATGATGCCGAGGACGATGACTTCGATGAGGTTTTCCACAGCGCGCTAGGATACTTGGGAATGCCAAACGCCAAGGTCGCCCTCGTCACCGGAGCCGCGCGCCGCATCGGCGCGGCGATCGCGCGCGAGCTGCATGCCTGCGGCTGGAACGTCGTGCTGCATTACCGGGCCTCGGGCGGGGAGGCGCGCGCGCTGGCCGGCGAGCTCAATCGCGCGCGCAGCGACACCGCGCATTGCATCCGCGCAAACCTGCTGGACCTGAAGGCGGTGGCCAAGCTCGCCGCCGAAGCGCATGAGCGCTGGGGCCGGCTCGACGGGCTGGTGAATAATGCGTCGAGCTATTACAAGACTCCGTTGGAGACGCTCAGGGAAGAGCAGTTCGACGACCTCGTCGGCAGCAACCTGCGCGCGCCATTGTTCCTGAGCCAGGCCTGCGCGAAGCGCATGAAGGCCGGCGGGGCCATCGTCAACATCGCCGACATCCACGCGCATGCGCCGATGAAGGGCTACTCCGCTTACTGCGCGGCGAAGGCCGGGTTGGTATCCATCACCGAGTCGCTGGCGCGCGAGCTGGCGCCGGACATCCGCGTCAATGCGGTCGCGCCCGGTCATGTGCTGTGGGCGGAAGCGAGCACCATGACCGCCGCGCAGCGCGATGCGGAGGTGGCGCGGATCCCACTGAAGCGCCTGGTAAAGCCGGAGGAGATCGCGGCGGCGGCGGCGTTCCTGCTGTCACCGGCGGCGGGCGCCATCACGGGCGCGATCTTGCCCGTCGACGGCGGTTTGAGGCTTAGCTGAGTCAACTCACTGGGGTCAGAGGTTATCTACATAACTACGGCAGGTGGACGTAGTGTTGTAGACAACCTCTGACCCTATCCGGCAACTTTTTCCTGCAGGGGCAGTTGGCCCTGCTCCAGCGACAGTAGCGCCTGCTTGCGCCACAACCCGCCGCCGTAGCCGCCGAGCTTGCCGCCCTTGTTCACCACGCGGTGGCAGGGGATCACGATGCAGATGCGGTTGAGGCCATTGGTCGTGCCGACCGCGCGGACCGCCGCTGCCGAGCCGACGCGCCGCGCGATGTCCTCGTAGGAGCACGTCTCGCCGTAGGGAATCTCGAGCAGCGCGTTCCACACCTTCTGCTGGAACTCGGTGCCGGGATAGTTCAGCGGCACGCTGAAGTCGCGGCGCTTGCCCGCGAAATACTCCGCGAGCTCGCGCTTGAGCCTGGCCAGGTGCTCGTTCTCGCCGGGGATGATCGGCGCCTTGAGGCGGCGGCGCAGCGTTTCGAACTGCGCCTCGAGCATGCGGCGCTCGGTGAATTCGAGCAGCACCACCGCGCGCGAGTTGGCTGCGGCGACCAGCGGCCCGATCGGACTGTCGAGCCAGGTCACGCGTACGCAGTCGGCGTCCTTCGCGCTGCCCGGCGCGGCGCCGAAGGCCTTGGCGAAGGCCTCGCGGAACCCGCTCTGTGATTCGTAACCCTGGCCCATCGCAACTTCGTCCATGGCAATTCCTTGCTTGATCTGCTCGAAGGCGCGCCCCAGCCGCCGCGCGCGCGCGTAAGCCTGGAACGTCATGCCGTAATGCTTGATGAAGTGCCGGCGCGCGCGCGCCGGGTCGATGCCGAACCTGCGCAACTGCGCATTGCGCACGCGCGACTCGGGGTCACTTTCGATGCGCGCCAGCAGCCGCTGCACCCAGGCCGGGGCCTGGCCGCCGGCCTCCAGCGGATGGCAGCGCTTGCAGGGCCGGTAGCCGGCAAACGAAGCCTCGCGCACCGAGGCGAAATACTCGACGTTGCGCGCCAGCGGCTTCTTCGCGCTGCACGACGGCCGACAGAAAATCCCGGTCGTGCGCACGCCGAAATAAAACAGCCCGTCGTAGCCGCCATCGCGGCGGCTCCAGGCGCGGTGCATTTCGGGGATGGAAGGCAAGGCGTTCATGGCGGGAGAAATGCTAAGCCCGGGCCGCGGAGCGCGCTACCGGAAAAACGACAACATATTCGTTGTCTTGGCCCCGCTCAGCGCAGCGGGACTTTCTGCTCGGTATGGCCGGTGGTCACGCCCGAGGAGTCGTAGCGATGCTCGGTGAAGTCGATGTGACCGGCGCTAACCGCGACGATGGTGCTGCAGCGCGTGCCGTAATGCGGGCTGACGATGAACGGCGGTGACAGCAGCTTCTCCATGGACGGGCCGATGCCGGTGCTCGGCAGTTCCGCCGGCGGGGCCGGCGTGCGGTCGCCCAGCGCCTTGAGCAGCGGCGGGAACGACTCCCAGTTGTCCTTGCTCCAGGACTCCATGGCCGTTTGCAGGCGCCGCGCCTTGGGCCACGGCGTGTCGAGGCTGGCATTGGAGACGGTGTGTACGCCCGGCGGAACCGGCACGACCTTGAACTCGGGGTTGTTGGTCACGAACAAGAGTTCCGCGCCGTCGTACAGCAGGAGGTTGTAGCCCGAATAGTTGCTGGAGTCTTCGGTGAGTGCCTGCGCGTAATCGGCCGCGGACTGCTCGCCGATGAGGAACTCCGAGACCAGCTTGCCGCGCGAAGGCGCCTGCGGGTCGGACGGCACCATGCGCCGCACATTGGTGATCGCGGCGACACGCTTGCGCACCGAGACCGCGAGCCAGCTGCCGTGGTGGCTGCCGTCGCGGCCGCCGTAGACGTCGGGATGGTCTTTCCATCGCGCAGCGGCCAAGGTGGGCCTCGCGTGGAACTCGTCGCGATTGGCCGCCAGGACCAGTTCGTGCCGCGTGTGGGCGCGCCAGGAAATTCCGATGAGGCACATGTCTATGTCTTATCCTTCACTCCGCTCAGGATGACATCGTTTCCATGACCCCGTACGAACAGAAAGTACTCAAGGCAATCCGCGCATGGGAAGCCGAGGAGCCCGGCTGGGGCACGCGCCTGCTGGCGAAGCCCGGCAGCAAGGTCGCGCAGATGGTGCAGGTGGTGGTGCCCCCGGCTGCGGTGCGCGCGGCTCTGCTCGGCGCCGACAAGCTGGGGCGCAAGCTTTCCGACGAGCGTTCGATCCTGAAGCGCGCGGGCGTCGACACGCTGGCAGACCTGCGCATCGGCGAGCTCGAAGCCTGCGACCGGCTGGCGAAAACCGTCTCGCGGCGCGCGACCACGCTCGGCGGGGCCACCGGCGCGATATTCGGGGTGGCCGGCGCCGCAGGCCTCGTCGCCGACATCCCGACGCTGCTGACGCTCGCGCTGCGCACCGTGCATCGCATCGGCTTCTGCTACGGCGAACAGGGCGGCGCCGAGGACGAGCGGCGCACCGGCATTGCGATCTTCGCGCTGGTCTCGGCCAACTCGGCCGAAGAGAAGCGCCGCGCGCTCGCCGCGCTGCGCGGCGGCGACGCCGCGCTCGATGCGGCCTGGCGCGACGGCGTCGAGCGCGTGGCCGAACGCGAGCTGGCCAAGGAAGCCACGGTCTACAGCTTGCAGAACCTGGCGCGCACCATCGGCGTGAACCTCGGCCGGCGCAAGGCCGCGGGCGCGATCCCGGTGCTCGGCGCCGCGGTCGGCGGCGCGGTGAACGCGTGGTACCTCTCGGACGTCGCGCAGGTCGCGCGCCATGTGTTCCAGGAGCGCTGGCTGGCGGCGCGCTATCCGGGAGCGCTGCGGTGAGTGCAAGCCGGGTCGTCATCGTCGGGGGCGGCTTCGGCGGCTTGCACGCCGCGCGTGCCCTCGGCCGCTCGGGCTACGACGTCACGCTCGTCGACAAGCGCAATTTCCAGCTGTTCCAGCCACTGCTGTACCAGGTGGCCACTGGCGCGATCCCGCCCGGTGACATCGCAATCCCGCAGCGCGTCGTACTGCGCAAGCTGGCTAACGTGCGCTGCCTGCATGCGACCGCTTACGACGTCGATCCGGCGCGCCGCGTGCTGTTCCACGAGCATGGCGAGCTCCCTTACGACTTCCTCATCGTGGCGACCGGCGTCAAGCACTCGTATTTCGGCCACGATGACTGGGCGCCGCACGCGCCGGGCCTGAAGACGGTCGAGCACGCCATCGAGATCCGCCACCGGATTTTTCGCGCATTCGAGCTCGCCGAAGCCTGCGACGACCCGGCGGAGCGCGCCGAACTGATGACCTTCGTCGTCGTGGGCGCCGGGCCAACCGGCGTCGAGGTGGCGGGCGCGCTCGGCGAGCTTGCGCAGAGGACGATGGTCGGCGATTTCCGCGCCATCGATCCGCGCGATGCGCGCATCGTGCTGGTCGAAGGGGCGCCGGACGTGCTGCCGGTTTATCCATCGAAGCTGCGCGCGCGGGCTCGCGAGCAGCTCGAGGCGCTCGGCGTCGCCGTGCGCACCGGCTGCGTGGTCGAGGCGATCACTGCGGAAGTCGTGCGCTGGCGCGCCGGCGACAAGACCGAAGAGCTGCGCACGCGCACCGTGCTGTGGGCCGCCGGCGTGCGCATCTCTGCGTTCGGCGCGATCCTGGCGCAGCGCGTCGGTGTCGCCACCGAAAAAGGCGGGCGCATTGCGGTCGACAAGCACTGTCGCCTGGCATCGCACCCCGAGATCTTTGTCATCGGCGACCTCGCCAGGCTCACGGATGCCAAGGGCCGCGAGGTACCGGGCCTCGCGCAGGCCGCGATTCAGCAGGGCCGCCACGTCGCCAAGGTCCTGCGCGCAAAGGCTGCCGGCAGGTCCGGGCCAGCGGCTTTTCGCTACCGCGATCTCGGCACGATGGCGGTGATAGGCATGAACCGGGCCGTCGGCGTGGTGTTCGGCCGCCAACTCAGTGGCATCGTCGCGTGGTTCATGTGGGCATTCGTGCACGTCATGGCGCTGGTGTCGGCCGAACAGCGCGTGCGGGTGTTCGTGCAGTGGGCGTGGAAATACTTCACGCGCCGCGAGGGCGACCGCCTGATCACCGGG
>DATLBT010000005.1:0-2419 GCA_035526825.1 Verrucomicrobiia bacterium
CGCAGTCTGGCTTGCTGACTTCAGCCGGTTGTCCTTCAGCATGTTGAGCGCGAGCGCCCACGTCTGATGCGTGTGCAGCACGACGCGCGCGCCGGTGATGCGGTGGATAGGCGCATGGATGCACAGCGCCGAAAGCTCGACGTCGCCCGTGCCTTCGAGTGTTTTGCCCGACTCGTCGAACACGATCATGTCGCTCGCGCGAGCCTCGGACCAGTGCAGGCCGAACGGCAGGATCAGGTAGCGGTCCTCGTAGCCCGGCACGGTAACGGTGAAATGGTTGTCGATGCCCTCCTCGAGCTCATGCAGCACCGCGAGGCGGTGCGCGGCGGCGAGCTGGATCTTGGCTTGGCGGACCGGGTCGGTCGCGGGCGGTGCTACGAGCGGATGGACGGACATGATCCGCGCATCATACCGCCGCCACTCTGACCGGGATGCGCCGCGGCCCGAAAGGCTTGCTGAACTTGCCGAAGCGGCCGGCGATGGCCGCGCCGCAATGCGCGCAGGAGCCCGTTTCCGTGACCGCGTATTTGCCGAGGCTGTACCAGTCGCGCTCGATCACCACCTTTTCGCAGGAGGGGCAGTAAGTCGAGCCGCCGGCCGAGTCATGCACGTTGCCGGTGTAGACGTAGTTCAGCCCGGCGAGCTGGCCGATTTCGCGTGCGCGGGTCAGGGTGGAAGCCGGCGTGGCGGCAATCTCCGTCATCTTCCAATCCGGGTGGAACGCGGTGAAATGCAGCGGCACATCCGGGCCGAGGTTCTGGCGGATCCATTTGCACTGAGCGCGCAGCTCTTCGTCGGAATCGTTCTTGCCGGGGATCAATAACGTGGTGATCTCGGTCCAGACGTTCGTCTCTTTGGCGAGGTAAACCAGGGTATCGAGCACCGGCTGCAGGCGGCCGCCGCAGACCTTGAAGTAGAAATCGTCGGTAAACGCTTTCAGGTCCACGTTCGCCGCATCCATCTTGGCGTAGAACTCGCGCCGCGGCGCGGCGTGGATGTAGCCCGCGGTGACAGCGACGGCCTGCACGCCTTTGGCGTGGCATGCGTCGGCGATGTCCATCGCGTACTCAGCGAAGATCACCGGGTCGTTGTACGTGAAGGCGACCGACTTGCAGCCCATCTTCAGCGCCGCGGCGGCGATCGACTCGGGGCTCGCCTCGTCCTGCAGCCGGTCCATCTCGCGCGACTTCGAGATGTCCCAGTTTTGGCAGAACTTGCAAGCCAGGTTGCAGCCCGCCGTGCCGAACGAAAGGATGCTGGAGCCCGGATGGAAATGATTCAGCGGCTTCTTCTCGACCGGGTCGATGCAGAAGCCCGACGAGCGGCCGTAGGTGGTGAGCACCATGCGCTCCCCGTCCCGCATGCGGACGAAGCAAAGGCCGCGCTGGCCTTCGTGCAGCCTGCAATCGCGCGGGCACAGGTCGCATTGCATGCGCCCGTCGTCGAGCATGTGCCACCAGCGGCCGGGGTAGCTCATTCAGTCCACTTCGTGACGCGGTAGCGGGACACCTTGCAGCGGCCGAGGCGTGTGTCATCCGAAAGGCCCGCCTTGCGCGCCAGCTCGCGCAGGAACTGCTGCTTGTCCGGCAGGCTGTCCCACACCTGCGGCAGGAACGTGGCCCGGCGGCCCTCGTACTCGAGAATCAGGCCGTCTTCGCCGACGCGGATCTGCGACAGGAGATCGGCCTCGTCGGCGAAGCGCATCGGCTTCGCGCTGGAGAGAAGCGACACTTCGACGCGAACCTGCGGCCATTCCTCGGCCGTGACCGGCGGGAAACGCGGGTCGCGGAACGCAGCAGCAAGCGCGTTCTCGGCCACATCGTTGCCGAGCGCGCGCGCCGCCTGCAGGCTGCCGATGCAGCCGCGCAGCGCGCCATCGCGCGTCAGCGTCACGAACGTCGCACCCGCCTGGCGCAGCCAGCTCGCTTCAATGGTTTTCGCCGTACCGAACAGCTTTGCCTCGATCGCTGCGCGTGCGATGTCGAGCAGTGTTCTGCCGGCGAGCTCGCTCGACACTTCGGTGCCGGGCTCGTACAAGGCGAAGGATGAATAGCCGACCACCTGGCCTTTGCCGCCCGCCGTGTCGCCCGAATTGCATGCGGCGAGGAGCTTGATGCCGAGTTTGCGCCGCTGCGCGACGCCGAGGAACCCGTTGAGCGGCGTGGCCCCGCACGCCTCGTCATGGTCGAGGTTCGTCGCGAAGCCGGCAATGCGCGTAACGGTGTTGCGGTCGATCTCGCGCGCCTCCCCATACGGGTGAAAGTGCGACAGGTCCGTCGAGATGACGATCAGCGTCTCGCTGCCGCCCCACAAGCGATCGATCACCTGCGCGACCTCGTCCGCGCTCGCCATGCCGACCGCGAACGGTGCCAGCGCGAAATCCCCGAGCTGGCGCTGCAGGAACGGGATCTGGACTTCC
>DATLBT010000006.1:0-17898 GCA_035526825.1 Verrucomicrobiia bacterium
CGCTGGTCGGGTTCGTCGCGTCGGCCTCGTCGTAGGGCGAGCGCGAGGTGCCGTCGAAAACATAATCGGTCGAGTAGTGCACGAGCAGGCTGCCCAGCTTCGCGCATTCGCGCGCCATCGCGGCGGGTGCGTCGGCGTTGACCTTGTGCGCCATCGCGGAGTCGGACTCCGCGGCGTCGACCGCGGTATACGCAGCGGCGTTGAGCACCACGTCGGCGCGGGCGTCGCGCACGCAGGCGGCGACGGCGTCGGCATTCGAAAGGTCGAGCTGGGAGCGGCCCGGAGCAACGACGTCGCCGGAAAGCCGCTGTCGCAGCTCGCGGCCAACCTGGCCGCTGGCGCCGAGCAGGAGCGCGCGCATGGCGCCGGCCCGCTGCGGCTCAGTGCGGCGTCTGCGCTGGCGGGGTGCCGCCGCGCAGGTGCTCGGCGTAAAGGCCGAGGAAATCGATGGGCTGCAGCAGCAGTTGCGGAAAGCCGCCGCGCTGAACGAGGTCGGCCACCGCCTCGCGCGCGAACGGGAACAGCAGGCCCGGGCACTCGGCGCCGAGCACGCGCTGCTTGTCGGCGGCATCGGTGATGCCCTTGAGCAGGAAGATGCCGGCCTGGCGCACCTCGACCAGGAACGCGACGTCCTGCTCGAGCTTTGCGGTCACCGTGACCTGCAGCAGCACCTGGTGCTGGTCATTGTTCAGCGGCTGCAGGGTCGTGGTGACCTGCACGTCGAGCTGGGGCGCCCAGTTGCGAGTGAAGATCTGCGGCGCCAGCGGCACCTCGAGCGAGGCGTCCTTGACGTAGACCTTCTGCAGCAAAAGCTGGCGCTGCTGGATCGGGACGCCGTCGCTCATTTGGATGCCTTCGGCACTTGGGCCAGCAGTGGGTCGAGCTCGCCCTTGTGTTCGAGCGCGGCGATGTCGTCGAAGCCACCGAGGTGACGCTCGTCGACGAAAATCTGCGGCACCGTGCGGCGGCCGGAGCGCTGCATCATCTCGGCGCGGCGCGCCGGGTCGGTGTCGACCGGCACTTCCTCGACATCCACGCCCTTGGTGGCCAGCAGCCGCTTGGCCATCACGCAGAACGGACACCACTTGGTGGTGTACATCAGGAGCTTGCTCACAGCACTCATTCTAACGCCTGATGAAAGGGGACAGTCCCATTTTTCCTGCGGAAAAAAGGGACAGTCCCTTAGCGCGTGGTGACCGGCAGGCTGGCGCCCAGCCAGTTGTTGAGGCCGCCCTGCAGCGGGTAAACCTCGCTGTAGCCGGCCTTCTTGAGCTGGTGCGTAGCCTGGGCGGCGACGCCGCCGAGCGCGCAGTACACGACGATCGGCCGCGCCCGGTCCTTGCCCAGCTCGTTGAGCCGTTCGACCAGCTTGGCCTGCGGCACGTTGAGCGCGTTGAGGATGTGCCCCTTCTTGAAGTCGGCCTGCGGCCGCACGTCGAGCACCAGCGCGTTGCGGTCATTGATCAGGCGCACGGCCTCGAGCGGCGCCAGGCGCTTCTCGCCGGTCACGACGTGGGACATTTCGTTCAGAATGAGCAGCACGAAGACTGCGCCCAGTGCGGACGACAGCACGGGGTGCTGACCCAGGAATTGAAGGAGTTGGTCCATCGGCTTGGCGCGGGCGGCAGTGGGGACGGCGTTGAGGGCCGCGATTATAGCGGGCCTGCTGCTCGCGGCCGGCGCGTCCCCGGCGGAAGACGAGCGCGCCAATGCCGGGCAGCTCGACAAGTTGCGCGCCCGCATCGGCACCTTGCAGCAGGCGCTGGAAGCCGACCGCGGCCAGCAGGATGAATTGCGCCTGCAACTGGAAGATTCGGAGCGCCGCTTCATGGCCCTCACCGCGGAGCTTGCCGCGCTGCGCAAGCAGATCGCCGAGCAGTCGTCGCTGCGTCGGAGGACCGAGGTGCAGCGGCGCGAAGCCGAAGGCCAGCTCCGCAAGAACCGCACGGTGCTGGCGCGCCAGGTGCGAGCTGCCTACATCATCGGCCAGCGCGGCCAGGCCAAGCTGGTGCTGAACCAGGACAAGAGCCAGCGCCTGACGCGCGTGATGACCTACTACGACTACCTGAACCGCGCGCGCGTCGACCGCATCGCCAAGATCCTCGAGCAGGCCGCCGCGCTCGATGCGCTGGCGCAGAAACTCAAGTCACAGACCGCCGAGCTCGAGGCAACGCGTGGCCGCCACCAGGGCACGCTGACCGCGCTCGAGGCGGCGCGCGACGAGCGCCAGGAGATGGTGCGCTCGCTGGCCCAACGCATCGCCGGCGAGGAAGGCGAGTTGTCGCGGCTGCGCGCCGACGAGCGGGAACTGTCGCACCTGATCGAGGAGCTCGGCAGCGCCCTGCGCGACGTGCCGGCCAACCTCGGCAAGCAGCCGTTCGTCAAGCTCAAGGGCAAGCTGCCGTGGCCGCTAAGCGGCAAGCTGCTGGCGAAGTATGGCGACCCCAAGGTCGGCGGGCGCCTGAAGTGGAACGGCTTGTGGATTGCGGGGTCCGAAGGGGACGCGGTCCGCTCCGTCGCGCGCGGTCGCGTGGCCTATGTCGGCTGGATGCACGCTTACGGCCTCATCGTGGTGCTCGAGCATGAAGGCGGCTACTACTCGCTGTATGGACACAACCAGAACGTGGGCGTAAGCATCGGTGACTGGGTCCAGCCCGGCGACGTCCTCGCAACGGTTGGCGCGACCGGCGGTCACGACAAGAGCGGTTTGTATTTCGAGCTGCGCCGGGGCACGGCACCGATCAATCCCCGACTTTGGTTCAAGGGCCGGGCCTGAAAGGCTGCGGTGCTAAACTGACCTGCGATTCGTCGCGTCTTCCTGGAGTGTCCGTTTCATGCGTTTCTCCCCCGGCATGCCCCTCGCCCTCGCCCTGGGCGTTGCCCTCGGCACCGGCATCACCCTGACGCACGGCGTCCTGGCCCAGAAAAACAAGCCAGACCTGCCGCTGCGCGACCTGCAGACCTTCGTCGAGATCCTCAACCGGGTGAAGACGGATTACGTCGAGCCGGTGACCGATGAAGCCCTGCTCGAGGACGCGGTCCGCGGCATGCTGGCCGGGCTCGACCCGCACTCGTCCTATCTCGACAAGGAAGAATTCGCCGAGATCAGCGTGCAGACCTCCGGGAAATTCGGTGGGCTCGGCATCGAGGTGCAGCTGTTGAACGGCTTCGTGCGCGTGATCGCGCCGATCGACGACACGCCCGCGCACAAGGCCGGCGTGCAGGCCGGCGACCTGATCGTGAAGATCGACGAGACGCCGGTGAAGGGCATGAGCCTGACCGACGCCGTCAAGAAGATGCGCGGCGATCCCGGCAGCAAGATCACGCTGACGCTGGTTCGCGAAGGCACCGCCGAGCCGCTGGTGCTCGAGATGAAGCGCGACGTCATCAACGTCTCTTCGGTGCGCGGCCGCATGCTCGAGCCCGGCATGGGCTACCTGCGCGTTTCAACCTTCTCCAGCCTCACCGGCAAGGCGCTGTCCGACGAGTTCAAGAAGCTGCGCAAGGCAGCGCCCGGCGGCCAGCTCAAGGGCCTCGTGCTGGACCTGCGCAACAACCCGGGCGGCGTGCTCAATGCCGCGATCGAGGTGTCGGACGCATTCCTCGACAAGGGCATCGTGGTCAGCATCAAGGGCCGCGTCAACGATGCCAACCGCGAGTACAACGCCACCCCGGGCGACATGCTCGATGGCAAGCCGATCGTGATCCTCGTCAATGGCGGCTCGGCTTCGGCTTCGGAGATCGTCGCGGGCGCGCTGCAGGACCACAAGCGCGCGCTGGTGGTCGGCACCAAGACCTTCGGCAAGGGTTCCGTGCAGACGATCCTGCCGCTGCAGAACGACTCGGCGATCAAGCTGACGACAGCGCGCTATTACACGCCAAGCGGACGCTCGATCCAGGCCGAGGGCATCGGCCCCGACATCACCATCCGCCCGGTCAAGGTCAGCAAGCCCGACGGCGCGCCCGGCGACTTCATCAGCGAGGCCGACCTCACCGGCCGGCTGGAAGGCGACAAGCGTCCGGCCGAGACGCCGGAGCAGCTGGCCGAGCGCAAGAAGGACCAGGACGCGCAACAGCAACTGGCCGAGACCGACTACGCGCTGTACGAAGCCCTGAACCTGCTCAAGGGCATGGTCATCGTCGGCAGTCGATGATGTGAGAACCAGCCTCGGGGGGCGCTGGTTCGCAACACTGATTGCCGCGGCACTGGCCGGGACGGCGGCTGCGGCAGATTCGCCGGGCGGGGCGCCCGCGCAGATCGCCATCATCATCGACGACCTCGGCGAGCAGCACGGCGCCGGGCTCCGCGCGCTGCGCCTGCCAGGGCCGGTGGCGCTGGCGTTCCTGCCGCAAACGCGCCATGCCGCCCAGCAGGCACGCATGGCCGACATGGCCGGCAAGGAAGTGCTGCTGCACCTGCCGCTGGAACCCGCACGCGGCGCCGCGCGCGCCTACCCCACCGCGATCCGCGCCGATATCGGCCAGCCCGGGCTGCGCGAGGCGTTCGCCACGGCGCTGGCCTCGGTGCCGCACGCACGCGGCGTCAACAACCACCAGGGCAGCCTGCTGACGCAGATGCCCGAGCCGATGGGCTGGCTGATGGCCGAGCTGCGCTCGCGGCCCGAGCTGTATTTCGTCGACAGCCGCACCACCGGCTCGAGCGTGGCCTACCGCACCGCACGGCTGTACGGCGTGCCGGCGGCGGAGCGCAACGTGTTCCTCGACAACGAGCGCGGCGAGGCCGCAGTGCGCGCCCGTTTTCGCGAGCTGATCGCCAAGGCGCGGCGCGACGAGCGCGCGCTCGCCATCGGCCATCCCTATCCGGAGACGCTGGCGCTGCTCGAACAGGAATTGCCGCGGCTGGCAGCGCAGGGCATCCGGCTGGTGGCGCCGTCGGAGCTCATTGCGCGGCAGGCCGGCCATCGTGGGCCATTCCGCAACCTCAGGCTCAGTCCGGCCTTGAACCTCGCGACCACGCAAGCAGGCCCCGGCCCGCCAGCAGCCACGTCGGCAGCGACGCACTGAAAATAGGGACGCACACGGATTTATCCGGGGGGCTTGCGTGGCCGACCTCTCGCCGCCGGACGTAATGAGCGACCCGCGATGCGTTCGAGTCGAGCGACGAAAGTCTCGCTACCGCACGGCATGGCCCGCTCGACATTCCTTCGAAGGATCGTGATTTGCTCCGGCTGCTCTCCCGCCTCAAGCCAGCTATGCCACTGCGCGCCTGGCACGACGCCTTCCAACCAGGGTGATGGGTCCGCCAGCAGGCGATCGGGCTCGTTCCTGCAATGGGCCGCGGCACTCGACCACCGGTAGTCTGCGGCGCACTTCACCATCTTGGCCCGAACGGGATTGAGCTCGACGTACCGCACTGCCGTGCGCATATAGGCGTCGTCCAACGGAGCGGAGAAAAACCGTCCTTGCCAGACATGGCCGCTCCAGCCCGTGCGACGGTTCACGCGCATCGCGTAGCGAGTGTCGAGGCAGCGAAACATGCGCTCGAGACTGTCCGCGCTTTCCGGTACCACGACGGCATGCATATGGTTGGGCATGAGGCAGTACGCCAGCACCAAGGTGCGGTGCGCAACGGCGTACTCGTGCAACCAGTCGAGGTAAGTCCGGTGATCGGCGTCGCAGAAGAAAACTGTCTCGCGACGATTGCCTCGCTGCGTAACGTGATGCGGAAGGCCGGGGAAGACCGGTCGGGCTATTCTTGGCATGGCCGCGCTCCCTTTTCTTGTTGTTTTGAGCGAGAGGCGACATTAACAGAAGGTCGTGGCCCGGCCGAAAAAGCGTGTGCGTCCCTATTTTTCTGCGTCCCTATTTTTCTGGCCTTGAACCTCGCCACCACGCAAGCAGACCCAGGCTCGCCAGCAGCCACGTCGGCAGCGACGCACTGATGTCGAGGTTGAAGAAGCGGAAGCCGTAGACGACCGGACGGTACCCGTCCAGTCCGTGCAGGATCGCCGCCGCGAGCAGCAGCACACCCCCCACGATCAACGCGCCATTCCTGCGCTGCCCATTGCGGATTTCCCGCCGCAAGGCGTCGCTTTCGCGGCGCTGCCACGCGGCTGCGTGGTGGGGATGCTGCAGTCGCGCCAGCGCGCGCTGCGCGAGTTCAGGCAAGGTCTCCATCAACGCCGGCAGCTGGTTGCGCACGCGGTCGATCGCTGCGCCCGGACCGAGCCGGTTGCGCATCCACTCTTCCATGATCGGCTTGGCGGTCTGCCACAGGTCCAGTTCGGGATAGAGCTGGCGCCCCAGGCCCTCGACCTGCAGCAGCGTTTTCTGCAGCAGCACCAGTTGCGGCTGCACCGGCATATGGAAGCGCCGCGCAATCTGGAACAGTCGCATCAGGAAGAAGCCGAACGAGATGTCCTTGATCGGCTTGCCGAAAATCGGCTCCGACACGGTGCGGATCGCCGACTCGAAGTCCTCGACCCGCGTATCGGCCGGCACCCAACCCGACTGCACATGCAGCTCGGCGATGCGGCGGTAGTCGCGGTTGAAGAAGGCGAGGAAATTTTCGGCGAGATAGCGCTGGTCGCTCGCAGTCAGCGAGCCGACGATGCCGAAGTCGACGGCGTTGTAGCGCGGTTTTTTCGGGTCGGTGGCGTCGACCAGGATGTTGCCGGGATGCATGTCGGCGTGGAAGAAGTTGTCGCGGAACACCTGCTTGAAGAAGATCTCGACGCCGCGCTCGCTCAATACGCGGAAGTCGACGCCGAGCTCGCGCAGCCGCGCAATCTCGTCCACGTTGATGCCGTACACGCGCTCGAGCACCAGCACCGACGGCCGCGTGTAATCCCAGAACACCATCGGGTGATAGATGAAGTCGGAGCCGATCCAGTTGCGGCGCAACTGGGCGCAATTGGCGCCCTCACGCATCAGGTCGAGCTCGTCGAAGATCACGTTCTCGTACTCGACGACCACCTCGCGCGGCTTCAGCCGGCGCGTCTCGGGCAGCCAGCGCTCGACGTACGCTGCGATCGTGTGCATGAGCTGCACGTCACGCCGGATGATGGTTTCGATGTCCGGGCGCAGGACCTTGACGATGACGTCGAGGCCCGGTCCATTGCTGCCTGCCTCCGGCTTCAGCCGTGCCGTGTGCACCTGCGCGACTGAAGCCGATGCCAGCGGCCTCAGGTCGAAGGCATCGAACAGCTCGCCGACCGGCTTGCCCAGCGCACGCTCGACCTCCGCGCGCGCCACCTCGCCAGGGAACGGCGGCACCTGGTCCTGCAACTTGGACAGTTCCACTGCGACGTCGGGCGGCAGGATGTCGGGCCTCGTCGACAGCGCCTGACCCAGCTTGACGAACACCGGGCCGAGTTCTTCGAGCGCCAGCCGCAAGCGCTCGCCGCGCGGCGAGCGCAGCGTCGGCACGCGGCCCGGCACGAATTCCATCAGGCCGTAGCGCCGCATCACACGATGGATGTGCCAGAGCCTTCGCAGGCGCGAGAAGTTCATGCGCGGCGATCCGGTCGGGCCAGCCGGGCGAGTCGCGCGGCAAAGCCGTCGACGCGCGCACGCAGGTCCCCGACGCCCTCGGCCCACTGCTCCACTTCGGCCCGGTGCGGCAGGTCGCGCGTCTCTTCACGCAGGTATTCAGCGGTGTCGAGCGCCAGTGTCGACGCCGTACTGCGGCTCCAACCCAGCAGGCCGCGCAGCGCCTCGGCGGTGCGATGCGCGGCGCCGCCGTCCATGTATTTCGCCAGCCACTCCCCGAGGTCGAAGCCGACGCGCGCCAGCAGCGTGCTGAATTGCTGCAGCAGGCCGGCGTCGCCCTCGATGTGCACGCCGGTGAGCGCACTGCCCTCGCCGGCGCCGGCACGCATCGCCTGACGCAGCAGCTGGGTCGGCCGCGCGCGGATGCGCACATCGGGCTTGCCCGGCCACGCATCGAGCACCTGCACGCCTGCGGCGTGCGGACACAGGAAGAATTCCCAGCCGGGACCTTCAGCCTCGAGTGCGAGGCAGCGGCCCTTGAGCCGGCCGATCTCTTCGAGCACGGCGGGCTCGAGGGCGAGATAGCGATTCAGCGCAATCTCGAGTCCGGCGCAGAGCAATGCGGGAGCCGTCACAACCTGTAGCCGCGATGGACCGCGACGATGCCGCCGGTCAGGTTGTAGACCTGGCAGCGCGCAAAACCGGCCGTTTCCATCATGCCCTTGAGCGTCTGCTGATCGGGGTGCATGCGGATCGACTCGGCGAGGTACCGGTAGGCGCCCTCGTCGCGCGCCACGAACTTGCCGAGCAGCGGCAACACCTTGAACGAGTACTCGTCGTAGAGCTTGGCGAACGAGGCGTTGGTCGGCTTGGAGAACTCGAGGATCAGCAAACGCCCGCCCGGCTTGAGCACGCGCAGCATGGAACGCAGCGCCGCATCCTTGTCGGTGACGTTGCGCAGCCCGAAGCCGATCGTCACGCAGTCGAAGGTCTTGTCACCGAATGGCAGGCACTCGGCGTTGGCCTGTACGCCCGGCACGCCGGTGATGCCGCGGTCGGTGAGGCGCGCATGGCCCTGCTGCAACATCGCGCCGTTGATGTCCGACAGCACCGCGAGGCCGGTTGGGCCCGCTGCGGGCGCGAAGGCCGCGGTGAGGTCGCCGGTGCCGCCGGCGACGTCGAGCACACGTTCGCCGGCGCGCACTGCGGCGAGGTCGATCACGAAGCGTTTCCACAGCCGGTGGACGCCCAGCGACATCAGGTCGTTCATCAGGTCGTAGGAGCCCGCGACCGACGAAAACACCTCGCCCACGCGACGCGCCTTGTCGCCGAGCGGCACCTGCTGGTAACCGAAATCGGTCAGCCGGGAATCCTTGTCTGCGGGCGCGCTCATGAAGGCCCGGATTCTAGCCTGCCCCCGGGCACCGGATTTCCTCCGCCGTCCGCAGTGCGCTAGCGTTCGGGCAAGACCAGCCCCCGACGGGAGACAAACAACATGGTCAGCAGCGCCCCGCGCACCCTGCGCGAAGATCACGACCGCCTCGAGCGCGTGCTCGAGGCTTCCGGACTCGGGCTGTGGGAGCTCGACCTCGCCAGCGGCGAGTTCTGTGTCGACGCGCGCTGCGCGCGCAACCTGGGCTACGAGCCGGAGCGGCTCGACGCGAGCTGGAACACCGGCGTGGCGATCATCCATCCCGACGACGCGGTGCGCGTGAGCCGCCTGTTCGAGGCACACCTGCGTGGCCAGACCGCCACGCTGCGCTACAAGACGCGCATGTTGACCGAGGCTCGTACCTGGACCTGGGTCGCCGGCCATGGTCGGCTGGTGCGCGACGCCACCGGCCGGCCGACCCACATCAGCGGCTCGGTCAAGAACATCGACGCCGAGCGCGCCATGCGCGCGCAGCTTGCGCATACCGCGCGCCGGCTGCGGCACCAGTCGGTGCACGATCCCCTGACGGGACTGATCAACCGGCGCGGCTTCGAGAAGAGATTGTCCCAGCTGCTGCAGAGCGCCCGCGGCCACCAGCGGGTCCACGCGTTGTGTTACCTGGACCTCGACCACTTCAAGCTGGTCAATGACACCTGCGGCCACGCCGCCGGCGATGAGCTGCTGTGCCAGTTGCCGCAGGTGCTGCGGCCGGTGGTGCGACGCCCTCATGCGCTGGCGCGCCTGGGCGGCGACGAATTCGCCCTGCTGCTCGAGGATTGCCCCCTCGACCAGGCCGCGCGCATCGCCGAGGCGGCGCGCGACGCGATCCGTGACTTCCGCTTCGCGTGGCAGGGCCGGTTCTTTGCCATTGGCGCTTCGGTGGGCGTGGTCGGCATCGATGCCTCGACCCAGGGGCTGGGACCGGTACTCGGTGCCGCCGACGCGGCGTGCTACATCGCCAAGGACCAGGGATCCAACCAGGTGCACGTGTCGTACCCGCACGACCTGGCGATCCTGCGGCGTCGAGGCGAGATGCGCATGGTCACGCGCATCAAGACGGCGCTGGAGGAAAACCGGTTCAGGCTGCAGTACATGAGCATCGCGCCGCTCGACGGTGCGATCGAGCCCCGCCACCACGAGCTGCTGCTGCGCATGCTCGACTCGAGGGGCGAGTTGATCTTGCCGGGGACCTTCCTGCCGGCGGCCGAGCGCTATCAGCTGATGCCGCTAATCGACCGCTGGGTCATCGATCACGCGCTGCGCTTCCTCGGCGAGGCGCTCAAGCAGGCGCCTGGACTGGCGCAGCATTGCTTTGGCATCAACCTTTCCGGTGAGTCGCTGCGTGACTCGCAGTTGCTCGACACGATCCGGCAGTGGCTTGCCCAGCACGCCGTGCCAGCGTCGATGGTGTATTTCGAGCTCACCGAGACCGCCGCGATCGCGAACCTCGGGGCTGCGGTGGAATTCATGCGCGGACTCAAGGCGCTGGGCTGCCAACTGGCGCTCGACGACTTCGGCAGCGGCATGTCGTCGTTCGCCTACCTGAAGCAACTGCCAGTCGATTACCTGAAAATCGATGGCGGCTTCATCAAGGACATCGTGGAGAATCCGGTCGACCAGGCGATCGTGCGTGCGGTGCAGTCGGTCGGCTCGCAGATGGGAATCGCGACCATTGCCGAGTACGTCGAGACCCCTGCGATCCGGGAGGCGCTGCGCACGATGGGGCTGCACTACGCGCAAGGCTACGCCATCGCGTTTCCGGCGGACCTTGCAGACTTTCCGCTGCTGCGGCAGCCCCGGGCCGCCGCTTCTTTGTAGGAGCGGGACACGGCTACCGGGCTGGAGTAGTCTGTCCGTCCGGGGAAGGGGAAGCCGAATGTCCGACAAGGACGATCTGCTGGAGCGGCCCGAACTGCAGGCCATCCTGCGCGAGTTGGGCGAAGGCGCGCCGTTGGGCGCGGTGCTCGACCTGCTCCTCGAGACGCGCGACCGCTTCCAGACCATCACCGAGTACGCCGCCAACCTGCTCGCCGTGACCAACATGGACGGCGCCATCCGCTACGTCAGCCCGTCTTGCCTGCCGATCCTCGGCTTCACGCCAAAAGAGCTGCATGACCGCAATCTTTACCTCGGCGTGCATCCGGACGATTTGCCGGAGGCCATGGCTGCTTACCAGCGGCTGCGCGACGAGGTAGGCGCGCAGATCCAGGCGCGCTTCCGCTATCGCCACAAGACGGGCGAGTACCGACGGCTGGAGGTCACCGCGAAGAGCCGCTTCGACCACCGCGGGGATTACATCGCCGTGGTCAGTGGTCGCGACGTGACCGAGCGTGAGGCGTCCCGCGAGGCCCTGCAGGAAAGCCAGAGCCGGCTCGACCGCGCACTCGAGGCCACCGGCCTCGGCATGTGGGAATGGGAGGTCGACAGCGGCCGCTTCCACATCGACGAGCGCTGTGCCCGTGCGCTCGGTTACGAGCTCCATGAGATCGAGCCCACTTACGAGACCCTCACCGCGATCGTCCACCCCGACGACGCGCTGCGGGTTGCACGCGCCACGGAGGCGCACCTCCGCGGCGAGACCGAGCACATTGATTACGACTGCCGGATCCTCACCCGCCAGAAAAGCTGGACCTGGGTGCGGACTCGCGGCAAGGCCATCCGCGACGCTGCGGGCGTGCCTTGGCGCGTGACCGGCACTTGCAGGAATACCGAAGCCGAGCGCGCCATGGAGCAGCGGCTCGCACAGGCCGATTCCCAGATGGAACTGCTGATGGAGGCCACCGACGAAGGCGTCATCGGCCTCGACCGCGAGGGCGTGGTGACCTTCGTCAATCCCGCGGCGACGCGGCTGCTCGGCGTGCCATCCGAGCACCTGCTCGGCAGCAACTTTGACGAAAAGGTGCGCCACACGGCGGAAGACGGGACCGACCTGATCGGGCATGACTCGCCGATCGTTCACTGCCTGCTGGAAGGCCAGCGTTACCTCGGCGCGAACGAGTTGTTCTGGCGCGACGCGCAGAGCGCGGTGCCGGTGGAGTACTCGGTGTCGCCGCTCATCGAGGACGGCCGCCCCGCCGGTGCCGTGTTGATCTTCCGGGATGTCGCCGAGAAGCGCGCCCTGGCCCAGCAGCTGCAGCACCAGGCCTTGCACGACCCGCTCACCGGATTGATCAACCGTCGCGGTTTCGAGAAAAAGCTGTCGCAACTGCTGCAGAGCGCACGCGGGCAAAACAGGGATCACGCCCTGTGCTACCTCGACCTGGACCATTTCAAGCTCGTCAACGATACCTGCGGCCACGCCGCCGGCGACGAACTCCTGCGCCAGTTGCCGCAGGTGCTGCAGCCGGTGTTGCGCAAGTCCGACACCCTCGCCCGCCTGGGCGGCGACGAGTTCGCGCTGCTGCTCGAAGACTGCCAGCTGGACCAGGCCGCCCGCGTCGCCGAAGCCGCGCGCGACGCCATCCGCGATTTCCGCTTCGTCTGGCAATACCGCACGTTCACCATCGGCGCGTCGGTGGGCGTGGTCGGCATCAACGCCGCAAGCCAGGGCCTCGTCTCGGTCCTCGGCGCGGCCGACGCCGCCTGCTATGTCGCGAAGGACCAGGGCCCGAACCACGTGCACGTGTCGTACCCGCACGACCTCGCGATCATCCGCCGACGCGGCGAGATGCGCTGGGTCGCGCGCATCAAGACGGCCCTCGAGGAAAACCGATTTTGCCTGCATTACATGAGCATCGCGTCGCTGGACGGCGTGTCCGAGGCGCGCCACCACGAGTTGCTGCTCCGGCTGGTCGACGCCAAGGGCGACGTGATCCTGCCGGGCACGTTCCTCCCGGCCGCCGAGCGCTACCAACTGATGCCGCAGATCGATCATTGGGTCATCGACCACGCACTGCGCTTCCTCGGCGAAGCGCTGCGGCAGGCGCCGGAGCTGGCACAGCACCGCTTCGGCATCAACTTGTCAGGCGAGTCGCTGCGCGATACCCAGCTCCTGGGCAAGATCCAGCAACTGCTCACAAACCACCAAGTGCCGCCGTCGATGGTCTACTTCGAGCTCACCGAGACCGCGGCCATCGCCAACCTCGGCGCTGCGGTGGAATTCATGCGAGGCCTGAAGGCCACGGGTTGCCAGCTTGCGCTCGACGACTTCGGCAGCGGAATGTCGTCGTTCGCGTACCTGAAGCACCTGCCGGTCGACTTCCTCAAGATCGACGGCAGCTTCATCAAGGACATTGTCGACAATCCGGTGGACCAGGCGATCGTGCGAGCAGTGCAGGCGGTTGGAACCCAGATGGGCATCACGACCATTGCCGAATACGTGGAAACCCCGGCGATCCGCGAGGCGTTACGCGCGATGGGGCTGCACTACGCGCAGGGCTACGCGATCGCGCCACCGGCGGACCTCGCGGACTTTCCGCTGCTGCGGCGGGTCGAGGCGGCTAGCGCCTGATCGGCCTTATTTCGGCTTCCACTTTTGCGGCGCGGCAGGCAGCGCCGACAGCTTGGTGATCGCGGAATCGCGGGTCAGGCCATGCTGCTGCAGTCGCGCCAGGTAATGCTGCCAGTACTCGTCGTGATGCAGGGCGAGGTCCTCGAGGACGTCCCACGTGTACAGGCCGGTATCGTGGCCGTCATCGAAGCCCAGGCGGACCGCGTAGCTGCCGACCGGCTCGATGCGCTCGATGCCGACGTTGCGCTTGCCGGGCACCAGTGCGAACTCGCCGCCGCCGTGGCCGCGGACCTCGGCTGAGGGGCTGAACACGCGCAGGTATTCGAAAGGCAGCGGATGCTTGGCGCCGTCGGCGTAGGACACTTCCAGCACGCGCGACTTGCGGCGCAGCTTGAGCGAGCTCGGGGTTTTCATCGACTACAGAATGTAGCGCGACAGGTCCTCGTCGCCGACAAGTTGCTTCAGCTTCTGGTCGACGTAGGCCGTGTCGACCACGAGCTTTGCGCCGGTCTTGTCGGGTGCGTCGAAGGCGGCGTCCTCCATCAGCCGCTCCATCACCGTGTGCAGCCGCCGCGCGCCGATGTTCTCGGTGCGCTCGTTGACTTGCCAGGCCATCTCGGCGAGTCGTCGCACACCGTCGGCGGTGAACTCGACCTCGAGGCCCTCGGTCTTCAGCAGCGCCTTGTACTGCTCGGTCAGCGAATAGCTCGGCTCGGTGAGGATCCGCACGAAATCGTCGGTCGTCAGTGCAGCCAGTTCCACGCGGATCGGCAGCCGGCCTTGCAGCTCCGGGATCAGGTCACTCGGCTTGGCCATGTGGAAGGCGCCCGAGCAGATGAACAGGATGTGGTCGGTCTTCAGCATCCCGTACTTGGTCGTTACCGTGCAGCCCTCGATCAGCGGCAGCAGGTCGCGCTGCACGCCTTCGCGCGAGACGTCGGCGCCGATGACGCCGCCTTCACTGCGCCGGCACACCTTGTCGAGCTCATCGATGAAGACGATGCCGTTTTCCTC
The DNA here is from genome assembly GCA_035526825.1 of Verrucomicrobiia bacterium. Taxonomy (GTDB): domain Bacteria; phylum Pseudomonadota; class Gammaproteobacteria; order Nevskiales; family Nevskiaceae; genus JACPFV01. Next base: position 14,349 of record DATLBT010000006.1, read on the forward strand.
GACATTTTTCATGGCCGCAGCCCGCACCGCGTCTTCGTCGATGAGCTTGGCGGCCTCCTCGTCGATGGCCTGCTTCAGCGCGTCCTGGATGCGCATCTTGCGCACCTGCTGCTTGCCGCCCGCCAGGTTCTTGAAGAGGTCCTGCAACTGACCGGTGACTTCCTCCATGCCTGGCATGCCGGGCGCGCCCATGATTTCCAGCCTCGGGCTCGTGGCCGCAAAGCGGATCTCGATTTCCTTGTCGTCGAGCTTGCCCTCGCGCAACTGTTTGCGGAACACCTGGCGTGCGCCGGTATTCTCCGACTGCCGCAACGCGGAGGCTTCGCCGAAGTCCTTTGGCGGCGGCAGCAGCACGTCGAGGATGCGGTCCTCGGCCGCGAGTTCCGCCTTGGCGCGCACGCTCAGTGTTGCCTGCTCGCGCGCCTGCTTCAGCGCAGCGTCGGCGAGGTCACGGATGATGGTGTCGACATCCTTGCCCACGTAGCCAACCTCGGTGAACTTGGTCGCCTCGACCTTCACGAACGGGGCATTGGCGAGCCTGGCGAGGCGCCGCGCGATCTCGGTCTTGCCGACGCCGGTCGGCCCGATCATGAGGATGTTCTTGGGCGTGATCTCGGCGCGCATGCCGCCCGGCACCTGCTGGCGGCGCCAGCGGTTGCGCAGCGCGATCGCCACGGCTTTCTTCGCCGCCTGCTGGCCGACGATGTACTTGTCGAGCTCCTGCACGATCTCGCGCGGGGTCATCACCGAGGTGTTCTCGTTCACCCGAGCGTCTCGAGGGTCAGCGTGTGGTTGGTGTAGATGCAGATGTCGGCAGCGATGTGCAGTGCCTTCTCGACCACGTCGCGCGCAGGCAACTCGGTGTTGTCGAACAACGCACGAGCCGCGGCCTGCGCGTACGGTCCACCCGAGCCGATCGCCATGACGCCCTTTTCGGGCTCCATGACGTCGCCGTTGCCCGAGATCATCAGCGTCTGCTCCCGGTCCGCCACGATCAACAGCGCCTCGAGGCGGCGCAAATAGCGGTCGGTGCGCCAGTCCTTGGCGATCTCTACCGCGGCACGCGTGAGGTTGCCGCCATGTTTCTCGAGCTTGCCCTCGAAGCGCTCGAACAGCGTGAACGCATCCGCCGTGCCGCCGGCGAAGCCGGCGAGCACCTTGTCGCCATAGAGGCGGCGCACCTTGCGCGCATTGCCCTTGACGCGGGTGTTGCCCATCGACACCTGGCCGTCGCCGCCGAGCGCGACCTGGTCGCCGCGTCGCACGCACAGGATCGTGGTGCCGTCGAACTGCTTCATGGGGGAAGTCCTCCGGGGGAGTCCGTCCATCATGGGGCCGGCGGGGACCCTTTCAAGGCATCAGGCGCGTTCCTGCCTAACCGCGACGCCGAGCTCGCGGGTGGGCCGCATCGTAAACCCGGGCCAGGTGGGCGAAATCCAGGTGCGTGTAAACCTGCGTGGTGGCAATGCTGGCGTGGCCGAGCAGCTCCTGCACCGCGCGCAGGTCGCCACTTTCCTCGAGCAGGTGCGTCGCAAACGAATGCCGCAACCGGTGCGGGAACACGCGCATGCCCAGGCCGGCGACCCGCGCCCAGTGGCGCAGGCGCTGCTGGATCGAGCCGCGCGACAGCCGCGATCCGCGGTCGCTGACGAACAGCGCCGGCTCCATGGCATTGGCGAGCTCGGCGCGCTGTCGCAGCCACGCGCGCAGCGCCTCGCGCGCCTTCTTGCCGACCGGCACGATGCGCGTCTTGCTGCCCTTGCCGGTCACACGCACCTCGGAGAAATCCGATTCGAACGCGGCCGCATCGAGCCCGTGCAGCTCCGCGAGGCGCAGGCCGGAGGAGTAGAGCAGCTCGAGGATCGCGCGATCGCGCGCCACTGCGGGGCCGTCGCCGGTCGGCGCCTCGACCAGGCGCCGCGCGTCGTCCTGCGAAAGCGTCTTCGGCAGCGCCTGCGGCACCTTCGGGCCGCGGACCTCGGCCGCCGGATTCACCTTGAGCAGTCCGCGGTCGACGAGGTAACGACAAAGCTGGCGCAGCGACGAAAGATGTCGGCGCACGGTCGCAGCGCCGGCCTTGGCACGGCGCAGGGACGCCACGTAGCCGCGCACGTGGTGCGCGTCGATGGCGGAAGGATCGGTGAGGCGCGCCTCGGCGCAATACGCGAGGAAGCGCTCGAGGTCGCGGCGTCGGCCGCCGACCGTCGCGGGCGATGCGCGCCGCACGCTGCGCAAGCGGTCGAGATAGGCGGCGACGTGCTGCGGCAGTGGTGTCATCGGAAGAAAGGGGACAGTCCCTGTTTTCCTGCGGAAAAAAGGGACAGTCCCCTAGCCGAGTCGCGCGCGCACCGCCGCCGAGACCAGCTCGGCGGTCATGTCGAGGAACAGCCGTCCCTGGCGCGGCTGGAAGCGCTCGGGATCCGCGCTCGCCAGCACCAGCATGCCGAGGTCCCGCTCCTTCTCGAGCGGGACGATCGCCGCGGACTTGGGCGCCTGCTTGGCCTGCGGGAACAGCAGCCTGGCGCGCGGTTCGTCGAGCGGCCCGCACTCGAGCAGCCGGGTGCGAAAGAAATCGTCGAAAGCCTTGGCGACCGGTCCAGCGGGTTCGATCACGTAAAGGCCCTCGATGTCGTGGCGCTTGAGCGCGCCGGCCGAGATGCCGACCCAGGCCTCGTCGACATTGAAATCCTCGCGCAGGCACTTGCGCAGGGCAGCGATGGTGGCGGCCAGCGTCGGCGCCCGAATCAGCGAGCGCGCAAGTTTGTGGACGTTGGCGGCGCGTGATTCGTTGTCGCGCGCGGCGTCGAGCAGGGTCTTGAGCCGGTCCTCGAGGCGCGTGCTCTTGCCACGCAGGATTTCGACCTGGCGCTCGATCAGGGACACCGCGGCGCCACTGGAGTGGCGCAGCTCGAGCGCATCGAGCAATTCGGGATGACGCGCGAGGAAATCCGGGTTGGCCCGCAGGAAAGCGACGACCTGCCGCTCGTCGAGGTCGGCAGTCTCGGGCCCGGCTTCGCTCACGGCCGTTCCCGCACCGATGCCCCCTGCCACGCCCCCTCCTGCCACTCGACTTCCCCCTGGTAAACCGTGACTGCCGGCCCGGTCATGAACAAGGACTCGCCTTCGCCCGCCCATTCCAGCTTCAGCGCTCCGCCGCGCAACTGCATCTCGACGACCGGCCCGAGCACTCCCCACGAGCGTCCGACCGCCATCGCGGCGCAAGCACCGCTGCCGCAGGCCAGTGTCTCGCCGGCACCGCGTTCATAGACTCGCAGCTTTGCATGGGCCGTGTCCACGACTTCGAGGAAGCCCACGTTCACGCGCTGTGGAAAGGCTGGGTGACGCTGCAGCGCCTCGCCGATCGCCTCGACCGGCGCCTGCGAGACGTCCTTCGCGGCGATCACGGCGTGCGGGTTGCCCATGCTCGCGGCACCGAGTTCGATCATGCCGCCATGCTCCAGCGTCACCGAGTAACGCGGGGCGCGCGCTGGCGCCGTGAACGGCAGGTCGGTCGGGTCGAACTTCGGCACCCCCGCGTCGACGCGCACCT
>DATLBT010000007.1:0-23487 GCA_035526825.1 Verrucomicrobiia bacterium
ACCCGAAGGCCTTCTTCACCCACGCGGCGTCGCTGGATCAGGCTTTCGCCCATTGTCCAATATTCCCCACTGCTGCCTCCCGTAGGAGTCCGGACCGTGTCTCAGTTCCGGTGTGGCTGATCGTCCTCTCAGACCAGCTACGGATCGTCGCCTTGGTGGGCCGTTACCCCGCCAACTAGCTAATCCGACATAGGCTCATCTCGGAGTGTGAGGCCTTACGGTCCCCCACTTTGGTCTCTCGACATCATGCGGTATTAATCAGGGTTTCCCCTGGCTATCCCCCGCTCTGAGGTAGATTCCTATGTATTGCTCACCCGTCCGCCGCTCGCCGGCACCCTTGCGGGCCCGCTGCCGCTCGACTTGCATGTGTTAGGCACGCCGCCAGCGTTCAATCTGAGCCAGGATCAAACTCTCCACTTAATTTAAAGCTAAGTACTAAGTAGATTGCACTTGGACCCCGAGGGGTCTTCAGTGCGCAGAGTTATCTTCCAAGGCTCAATTAACTTTCATTAACTGGCCATGTTGATACTCCGTAATGCATTGCTTGCGCATCGCATCCGGGAGCACCCACACAAATCACTTGCTGTTTATTAAAGAACAGGCTGCCGCCGGGTCTTCTTTTCGAGTTCCCGGGGCAGCGGGGAGGCGCATTATAGGGGGCTTTGATTGGGTGTCAACACCCCGCAATACATCGACTTACGTTGGGGGATTTCAGCCTGCCCCGGAGCTTGGCTTGTGCACAGGCTTGTCCACTGCTGCGACGCACCATTCGCATTGGATCGTGCAAATTGTGACCAGGGCGCGGGGCCGCGCTGGCAGCCCCGCGCCCGGCCGTTCCGTCAGTCCTTCAGCTTGAGGTTGCCCTTGTTGGTCTCGAACGTGGCCTCACCGACGCCTTGGACCTTCTTCAGCTCCTCGACCGACTTGAAACCGCCGACCTCGGAACGGTACTTCACGATGGCTTCAGCCTTGGCCTGGCCGATGCCCTTCAGCTCCTTGGCTAGCGTCTTTGCGTCGGCGGTGTTGATGTTCACCGCGCCGGCAAAGGCGATACCCGTGGACAGGGCGAGAAGGGACGCGAGCATGACGTGCTTCATTGAATCTCTCCTTTCTTGTTTTTGTTGTCGGCTCCGTTGCGGAGCAGGATCGACTCTAGCGCGCCCGTGGCAAAAGGCAAATTTGGGAACAGACCCCTCTCAGAGGGTGACCCGGACATAGCGGCGCGGACCGACCTGTACGAGGTAGGTCGCACCGGGCTTCAACAGCAACGCGCGATCTTCGACGCGCTCCTGATTGACCCGCACCGCGCGTTGCTGGATCTGGCGCCCGGCGTCGGATGTGGAGGCGCACAGCCCCGCTTCCTTCAACACGCGCGGCAGCGGCAGGCCTTGCGGCGGCGAGATGAGCCTCACTTCGGGGATGTCCGCGGGCAGTGCGCCTTGCGAGAACTGCGCGATGAAGGCCTCGCGCGCAATGGCACCGGCGCCTGCCCCGTGGAAGCGGTCGACGATTTCGACGGCGAGCTCCATCTTGGCGTCGCGCGGATTTGCGCCGCTCTCGAGAGAAACCTTCAAGTGCGCGATTTCCTCCAGCGGACGGAACGACACGAGGTCGAAGTATCGCCACATCAGCGTGTCGGAGATCGACATGACCTTGCCGAACATGTCGCGCGGCGGCTCGTTGACGCCGATGTAGTTGTTTAGAGACTTGCTCATCTTCTGCACGCCGTCGAGCCCTTCGAGAATCGGCACGGTGATGATGCATTGCGGCTTCTGGCCATAGCCCTGCTGCAACGCTCGACCGACGAGCAGGTTGAATTTCTGGTCGGTACCGCCGAGTTCGACGTCGCTGTTCAATGCAACGGAATCGTAACCTTGCAGGAGCGGGTAGAGAAACTCGTGGATCGCGATGGGCTGGTTGTCACGATAGCGCTTGGAGAAATCGTCACGCTCGAGCATTCGCGCCACGGTGTACTGCGCCGCAAGCCGCACCATGCCTTCGGCACCCAGCGCGCCAAGCCATTTGCTGTTGAATTCGACGCGCGTCTTGGCCGGATCGAGGATCTTCGAAACCTGCGCCTCGTAGGTTTTCGCATTCTCGAGCACTTCGTCGCGGGTCAGCGGCTTGCGCGTTTCATTCTTGCCGGTCGGATCACCGATCATCCCGGTGAAGTCGCCGATGAGGAAGATCACCTGATGGCCGCGCCCCTGGAATGCGCGCAAGCGATTGAGCAACAGTGTGTGCCCCAGGTGCAAATCGCGCGCAGTGGGATCGAAACCCGCCTTCACCACCAGCTGCCGGCCGGACTGCTCCGCCTCGATCAAGCGCTTGCGAAACTCGTCGCGGGGGAGGACTTCGTCGGTACCGCGCTCGAGCTCGGAGTAGGGCGGTGGCTGGGTCATGGCGAAGCTCCGGGGATTGTTCCTGCGAGGTCGGGAAGCTAGACCAAGAAAATGTTGCAAGCTCAGGGAAAATATGGTCTTTTACGCCCTATCAGCGCCGCAAGAACAACACCTCCGAGCGGCGCGGTCCGAGGTGCGAACCGCGGGAACCCGTTGCATTTTCGGTGGAATTGGATGCGTTTGGATTATAGCCCAGCGGAGACTGCCGCCCTGCCCGCCGCCCGGCGCTCGTTCCTGGTTGCGGCACTCGTCTTGATGTCGGTCGGCGCGATCATGACGCAACGTGGCGCGTCGCAGCGCTCGACGGTGATCGATCTGGCCGATGCGCTGCCGGTGACAACCGCTTCCGCGGACCCGGAGGCGCTTGCTACGCCAACCGCCAGCCCCTGGGTGACGGTGAAAGTAAAATCGGGCCAGACGCTTTCGAGCATTTTCGACGCGCACGGGTTGCCGACGATGGACTGGGTCCAGATCGTGCGCCTCGGCGGTGATGCCGGAAAGCTCAAGCGTCTCAAAGCCGGCGAGGAACTCCATTTGCGCAAGGGTCCTGAGGGCATCCAGGAACTGACTTACGCACTCGATGAAGCGCGTACGCTGCAGGTCACCCGAACCGAAGGCGGCTTTGAGTCGATCACGCTCGCCGCCGAAATCGAGCGCCGCCCGACGTACGCGATGGGCTCGCTGACCACCAGCTTGTACGAATCAGGCGTCGCATCGGGGCTGCCGCCGGCGCTGATCATCGAAATGGCCGACATCTTCGGCTACGACATCGACTTCGTGCAGGACATCCGTGTCGGCGACCGCTTTACCGTGATTTACGAAGAGCTATTCAAGAACGGCGAGAAGCTGCGCGCCGGCAACATCCTCGCGGCCGAGTTCGTCAATCAGGGCAAACCCCTCCGCGCCGTGCGCTACACCGATCCGCAAGGCAACTCGGGCTACTACGCGCCCGAGGGCCAGTCGCTGCGCAAGTCCTTCATTCGCACGCCCGTCGACGTTTTTCGCATCAGCTCGAACTTCAGCCGCGCGCGTTATCACCCGGTCCTCAATCGCTTCCGCGCTCACCTCGGCACCGACTACGCGGCGCCGACCGGCACCCCGATCAAGGCCACCGGCGACGGCCGCGTCGTCTTCGCCGGCAACAAGGGCGGTTACGGCAAGGCGGTGGTGATCCGGCACGGCTCGTCGTACGAAACGCTGTACGGCCACCTGTCGCGCTTCCGCTCAGGCGTCACGACGGGCAGCCGCGTCCAGCAAGGTCAGGTCATCGGGTACGTGGGCAAGACCGGCCTCGCCACGGGCCCGCATCTGCACTACGAATTCCGCGTCAACGGCGTGCATCGCGACCCGCGACGCGTGACGCTGCCGCGTGCCAGCGCGTTGCCGCGCCAGCACCTCGAGCATTTCCGCGCCTCGTCGACGCCGCTCATTACGCAGCTCGACGCCCTCAATCGGTCGCAGATCGCGCACGCGAACTGATCCGCACGGAACCCCAGGCGTGAGCGAGCTCTACCTGGGGTTGATGTCCGGCACCAGCATGGACGGCGTCGACGCCGTACTGTGCGAATTCGACGATTCCCGATTCGTGCGCGTCGCGCACAGCCAAGCCGGGTCTTACCCCGCCACGCTGCGCACCGAATTATTGCGGCTGCAGCGCGAGCGCTCGGCGATAACGCTCGCCACCCTGGCGCGCCTCGATCATGCGGTGGCCCAATGTTTTGCGCGCGTTGCGCGCACCCTGCTCAAGCGCGCGCGTGTGGTGCCTGCGCAAGTACGTGGCGTCGGCTCGCACGGCCAGACCGTGTTCCATGACCCGAAGGGCGTGCGGAGTTCGCTTCAACTCGGCGATCCCTCGGCAATCGCAGCCGCCACCGGCATCGCGACGGTCGCGGATTTTCGCCGTGCCGATATCGCGCGCGGCGGGCAGGGCGCGCCGCTCGTGCCTGCTTTCCACCACGCAGTGTTCGCCGATGCGCACGAGCCGCGCTGCGTGCTCAATCTCGGCGGCATCGCCAACGTAACCGTGCTGCCGGATGCGGATGCCTCCCGCGTGCGCGGCTTCGACACGGGCCCGGCAAGCGGACTGATGGACGAGTGGATCAGCGCACGCCGCGGCTTGCCGTATGACGCCGGTGGCCGCTGGGCGGCGACGGGAGCGACCCACGACGTGCTGCTCGAGGCGCTGATCTCCGAGCCCTATTTTCGCCGCAAGCCGCCGAAGAGCACGGGCCGCGACGTGTTCAACACGGCGTGGCTGCGTCGACGCTTTCCGCGCCTGCGGACGCTGCGTCCGCAGGACGTGCAGCGCACGCTGGCCGACTTGACCGTGCGCAGCGTCGCCGACGCGATCCGCGCGCACGCGCCGGTGACCCGCCGCGTGCTGGTCTGCGGAGGCGGTGTGAACAATCCGCTGCTGATGGGTAGCCTCGCGCTGGAGCTGGCGGGCATGACAGTGGAAACCACCAGTAAACATGGCCTGGACCCGCAGCATGTAGAGGCCGCGGCCTTCGCCTGGCTAGCGATGCGTACGTTGAATGGATTGTCCGGCAGCCTGCCGGCCGTGACTGGAGCGACGCGCGCCGCGGTACTCGGCGGCATCTACCGCGCGTAGTTACACCGAGAAAGAATTGCCACAGCCGCAGGTCGTCGCGGCATTCGGGTTGCGGATCACGAACTGCGCGCCCTGGACATCTTCCTTGTAGTCGATCTCGGCGCCCTGCAGGTACTGCACGCTCATCGGATCCACCAGCAGTGCCACACCGTCGCGGTCGACACGCGTGTCGCCCTCTTCCTGGTTCTCGTCGAACGTAAAGCCATACTGGAATCCCGAGCAGCCCCCGCCCGTGACGAAGACGCGCAGCTTGAGGTTCTTGTTGTCCTCGTCGTCGAGCAGCGTACGCACCTTGTGCGCCGCAGCCTCCGTGAACAGCACGGTCGGCGCCTCGGTGCCCGGGGAATAAACCGTCGGCTCGCTCATGGAAACACTCACGCCTTGTAGCGGCTCTCAACCTTGATGGTCTCTTCGACCATGGGCTCGTTCACGGGTTTCTGATGGGTGAGTGCTGCGATGGCATCGTCGCCTTCGTGCACCATCTGGCCGTTGATCTTGGCGCCGCCGGTCATCTCGATGATGCCGTAGTAGACGTTACCGGTGACGCGCGCCTTGCTCCCGAGAGAGATGTGCTCGCTGGCATGGACGTCACCCGACACCACCCCGTTCAGCACGATGGTCGGCGCGCGCACATCGCCCTCGACGGTGCCGCTCTCGCTGACCGACAGGGTGGCGTTCTTCTCGTTGAGTGCCACGACCTTGCCGACGACCTTGCCGTCGATGTGCAGGCCACCGGAGAAGCGCACGTCGCCATGGATCTCGGTCTGCCGGCCAATCAGCGTGTCCACGGTGGACGCGCCCGGCTTTTCATTGTTGCCCCAGAAATTCTTTGCCATGACTTTTCCCCTCAAGCGCCCAGAATTTTTGACCACTCGAACTCGTCTTCGATTTTCGGCACCGAGCCGCCGTCCGGCAAGACCGCCACCGTCGCCCGGGTGGGCCGAAAACCATCTGGAAGCCGAAACTCGCCGCCGAATTCCTCGAAATACTTGAAGGAAAATACCAGATTCGGCTCGCCACCAAGGTTCAGTTCCGACAGGCGGCGCATCTGCGCCTTGCCGGCCACCATGCCGTGCAAGGTGATCTCGATGCGGCCGGCGATGCGCCGGTCATGCCGCACCGACTGGATGAGGATCAGGTCATATCGATACACGGACGCCGCGCCGGTCGGGTAGACCTTGAACTCGTAAACGCGAACGCCGGCGCGCGAGGCATCGGGCGAAACGATGCCGCGGTAAAAGGCCACCTGCTCATGCAAGTCGGCGACTTCCTCCTGCAGCGAGGCGAGCGAGGTTTTTACCGTAGCGCAGGCCTGCTGGTCGATTTCCTGCGAGCGCTCCAAGTAGACAATCTGGTCCTTCAGCTTCTCGGCTTCGGCGTGCGCCGTGCGCAACTGCCCGGTCAGTTCGCGGCGCTCGTCGAGAAGTCGGTCGCGGTCGGTCTGCGCCTTGGCGAAGTCGACCACCGTTGTTGCCCGCGTGTAGCTGTACAGGCCCCACGCGCTGATGGCGATCGCCGCAGTGGCTGCGGCCATCAGCGCCCAGCGCAACCGCGGCCGGTACTGCCTGATGACGACTTTCTTCATTGGCCTACGGCCAGAGCGCGATCGGCCCGAGGCCCGACTGCTCCGGCAGGCCGGCCATCAGGTTGAAGCACTGCACGGCCTGCCCGGCGGCGCCCTTCACGAGGTTGTCGATGACGACCAGGATGACCACGCGCCGCCCGCCGCCGGGGCGGTGGATGGCGATTCGGCAGTGATTGGCCCCGCGCACCGAGCGCGTTTCCGGGTGTGAGCCGGCGGGCAGCACGTCGATGAAGGGTTCGTCCCGGTAGCGCAGCCGGTACAAGGCCTGGACATCGCTATCCCGCTGGAGGTCGGCGTAGATCGTTGCGTGGATGCCGCGGTTCATCGGGACCAGGTGCGGCACGAAAGTGATCGAGGTTGGCCGGCCGGTCATGCGCGACAAACCCTGCTCGATCTCCGGGTGGTGCCGGTGGCCGCTCACGCCGTACGCCTTCAGCGATTCCGCCGCCTCGCAGAACAGCGAGCTCGCCTTGAGTTCACGGCCGGCGCCGCTGACGCCGGATTTGCAGTCGGCGATCAGCGATTCCGTGTCTGCGAGCTGGTGCTCGAGCAGCGGCATCAGGCCCAACTGCACCGACGTCGGATAGCAGCCCGGGCAGGCCACCAGCTGCGCGTGACTGATGGCATCGCGCTCCATCTCCGGCAGGCCATAGACCGCCTGCTCGAGCCAGCGCGGCTCGGTGTGGTCCATGCCGTACCACTGCTTGAAGACGCCTGCGTCTTTCAGCCGGAAATCCGCGGAGAGATCGATCACCTTGACCCCGCGCTCCAGCAGCTTCGGCGCCAGCGCCATCGCCGCACCATGCGGCGTCGCGAAAAACACGAACTGGCATTTCGCGAGTGCGTCGACATCAGGTTCGGTGAACACCACGTCGGTCACGCCGCGCAGCTGCGGGAAGAGCGCATCGGCGCGCTTGCCGGCTTCCTGTCGCGAGGTCAGGACACGAACGGTGGCGTCCGGGTGCTGCCCCAGCAGCCGCAGCAGTTCGGCGCCGGTATAGCCGGTGCCGCCCACGATGCCGATGTCCACCTTGCCCACCCGCTGTGCCCCCCAAAGAGCGGCGATGATAGGCTGTCCCCGCCCTGATTTCACCCCCAAATCAACGAGATCGCATGCTCTGGTTGAAGGCGTTCCACATCGTCTTCATGGTGACCTGGTTCGCGGGCCTGTTCTACCTGCCGCGGCTGTTCGTCTATCACTGCTCGGCGAACGACGCCGTCAGCCAGGGCCGTTTCTGCACGATGGAGCGCAAGCTGTTCGTGCTCATGACGATCGGCGCGGCTGGCACGGTTTTTTTCGGCGCGTTGATGATCACCGGCATCATGGGCATCCACGGCCGCGTGGAACTCCTCAGTGCGCCTTGGCTGCGCATGAAACTCCTGTGCGCCCTGTTGCTGATCGTCTACCACGTGTGGCTGTGGCTTATTCATCGCGACTTCGCCAATTATCGCAACTTGCGCACGGCGAAGTTCTACCGCTGGATCAACGAGATTCCCGCGGCGTTTTTGATCGCGATGGTCGTGCTTGCGGTGATCAAGCCGGCGTAGCGGGACAAAGTGACCGGGCCGCTCCAGCGGTCCACCGCGCACACCGTCTATGCGAGTTTCTTCTCAGTTTTCGGCCATGCGCGCGTGCAGGCACATGCCGCAGGCGGCGTAACCTAAACAAGAACGATTTGCATTAACATCGCGGCCGCCATAGCATCTCCGCCGGCCCCACCCTGACCCTTGGTTTTTCGATCCGCGAGGCACCCCATGCGCACATCGTCGTTCATCCCGCTGGCCGCCCTGGCCTTCTCCGCCGTCGCCGTGGCGGCCGACCCGCCCGAGTTCACGCTGACCATCAAGGACCACAAGTTCGAGCCGGCCGAGCTGACGGTGCCGGCGGGCCAGAAGGTCAAGCTCAAGGTCGTCAACGCCGACTCCACGCCGGAAGAGTTCGAGAGTCACGAGCTCAACCGCGAGAAGGTCATTCCCGGCAACACCACGGCCAACGTTTTCGTCGGTCCGCTCAAGCCGGGCGAATACCCGTTCTTCGGCGAGTTCAACCCGAAAACGGCCCAGGGCAAGCTCATCGCGAAGTGAGGTTCAATCCATGCTCGGCGCCGCACTGATCGTTTTCCGCGAAGTCCTCGAGGCGGCGCTCGTCATCGGCATCGCCTGCGCGGCGACCCGCGGAATGGCGGGCCGCAACCGCTGGATCGTCGGGGGCGTCGCGGCCGGCGCGGCGGGCGCGACCCTCGTCGCGGCGTTCGCCGGCGCCATCGCCAGCGCTGCCGAGGGCATGGGCCAGGAGATTTTCAATGCCGGTGTGCTGCTCGCCGCGGTCGGCATGCTCGGCTGGCACAACGTGTGGATGGCGCGGCACGGCCGCGAGCTTGCGCAGCAGATGAGCGTCCTGGGGCGCTCGGTGCAGTCAGGCGCGCGGCCGCTCTACGCGCTCGGCGCCGTCATCGCGCTCGCCGTGTTGCGTGAAGGCTCAGAAATCGTCCTGTTCCTGCACGGGCTGGCGGCCGGCGGCTCTAGTGGCGCCAGCATCCTGGCGGGCGGCGGCGTCGGCCTCGCTGGCGGAGGCGCGCTCGGTGTCGTGCTTTACCTGGGCTTGCTACGCGTCCCCATGAAGCATTTTTTCATGGTCACGAGCTGGATGATCCTGCTGCTCGCGGCGGGCATGGCTTCACAGGCCGCGGGCTTCCTGATCCAGGCCGACTACCTGCCCGCGCTCGGCGAGCGGCTGTGGGATTCATCGCATTTCATCGCGGCCGACTCGCTCGCGGGCGAAGTGCTCCGCACGCTCATCGGCTACGACGCGCATCCCGCCGGGATGCAACTGCTGTTCTACCTCTCCACCCTGACCATCATCGGAGTCTCCATGAAACTTTTCGGCCGGCCCCTGCCGGTACCCACCGCCGCCACTGCAGCCGTGCTCGCGGCGCTGCTCGCCGGTTTACTGGCGACGCCCCGCGCCGAAGCCGGTCCGGCCGACAAGGTCTATCGGCCCGTCGTCGAGTACGGCGAGACCGAGATCGAGCTGCGCGGCGGTTACATCAAGGACTCCGGTCCGGCCAACACGACGCAAGGCTACGTGCTGGATTTCGGCCACGGCGTAACGACATGGTGGTTCACCGAGGCTGTCATCGAGATGGAGAAGCTCCCGGCCGAGTCGTTCGAGGTCGAGGAGCTCGAGTGGGAGAACATCTTCCAGCTCAGCGAGCCCGGCCAGTACTTCCTCGATTACGGGCTGTTCGCGGAGTTGAAGGTGCCCCTCGAGAACGGCCACCCGTTTGCGCTGGAGGCGGGCCCGATGTTCCAGAAGGAGATCGGCCAGCTCGTCAACAACCTCAACGTGCTCGTCGAGCGTGAGTTCGGCGACAACGCGGCGCACGAGTTCGAGATCGGTTACCGCGGCCAGACGCGTTATCGCAGCGGCAGCAGGATCGAACTCGGCGCGCAGGCGTTCGGCGAGGAGGACGCGCACTTGCTCGGTCCCGCCGTGTTCGGCGGTGGCCGGATGTCGGATCACAGCAAGTACAAGTGGGACGCCGCGCTGCTCGCCGGGCTGACCGAGGACGCCGAGGATTTCCGCCTGCGCTGGGAGGTCGAGTTCGAGTTCTAGAGCAAGCGACGCCTAGTCGCGCAGCTCGGCGTACGAAAGCTCGGGCGCACCGAACGCCTTTGCGTAGCGGCGATCGAGGCGCTCGAGGTCCCGCTCGCTCTGGCGCAGGCGCAGCTCCAGCTCCTCAGACCGGAAGCGCAGGTTGGTGCGGTCTTCGGGCGATGATTCATCGCTCATCGCGCTCAACTGGGCCTCATCGATGCGCCGGCGCAAATCCCTGGTTTCCTGCAGCAGCAAGCTGACCTGGCGTCCGCGCCGGAACGCCTCGAGGAATTGGACGGATCCGGCTGGGCACACTTCCCGATACAGCTCGCCCCGCCGCGCGGCGACGTAGCCACTGGACGGCGTGCAGTAACTCGCCAGCCCCTCGGCATGTCCGGTGCGATACGCGGCGAGGTCCGGCGTAACGCCATGGTCGGAGCAAGCCTTGCGGTGCTTGGGCAATTCGCCGCCGGCGGGCAGCCCCTTGGCCCCATCAGCGCGCCCCACTTCGCGCCAGTTGCCCGAGCGGCATTCCCTATCGGACATCGAGGCGCAGCTCGCAAGCAGCGCGCTGGCGGCAAGCGCGATCAGGGTGAGGCGCATGCAGGATCCGACGTGACGGCAGGAAAGATGGTCGGGCGCAGCAGCGGCTCGAGTTCGTGCAGTGCGGCTTCGTACACGTTGCGCTTGAATGGCACGACCTCCTTCAACGGCGCCCAATAGTCGACCCAGCGCCAACGGTCGAATTCCGGCGGCTCACCAAGGTCGAAGCGCACCGCAGATTCCGGCGCGAGCAGGCGCAGCGCGAACCATTTCTGCTTCTGGCCGATGCATAACGGGATGCGGCCCTTGCGCACGTAACGTTGCGGCAGCGTGTAGCGCAGCCACTCGCGCGTCGCGCCAAGCAGCCCTACGTGCTCGGGATCGAGGCCGAGCTCCTCGCGCAGCTCGCGATATAGCGCCTGCTCGGGCGTTTCGCCCGGCGCGAGTCCACCCTGCGGAAATTGCCAGGCATCCATGCCGATGCGCTTGGCCCACAGCAGCCGGCCCGCCGCGCTGGCGAGGATGATGCCCACGTTGGGGCGAAAACCTTCGGCGTCGACCACGCTTGCAACCCGACGAGGCCCTGTTGCACGCATTGTATAGTGGCCCGCCCCGCGTCCCGCCGTGAAAATGCGCCTCGCCCTCTTCGACCTCGACAACACCCTGCTCGCCGGCGACAGCGACCACCTATGGGGTGAGTACATGATCCATGCCGGGCTGGTCGACGCGCAGGTCTACAAGCGCGAGAACGACCGCTTCTACGGCGACTACAAGGCCGGCAAGCTCGACATCGCTGCCTACACGCGCTTCGCGCTGGAGCCGCTGGTGCGGTTGGGCACGCAGGCGTTGCTGCCGCTGCGCGAGCGCTTCATCGCGGAGGTGATCGAGCCGATCGTCGCGCCCGCTGCGCCCGCGCTGCTCGAGCGCCATCGCATCCAGGGCGACGAGCTCGTCATCATTACGGCGACCAACCGTTTCGTCACCGAACCGATCGCCGCGCTCCTCGGCATCGAGCATTTGCTGGCGACCGACCCGGAGGTTCTCGCCGGGCGCTATACCGGCGCGATCACCGGCGTGCCCTGCTACAAGGACGGCAAGGTAGAGCGGCTGGCGCTATGGCGCGCGGCGCAGGCCGACCGCTACGAGCACGTGACCTTCTACAGCGACTCGCTCAATGACTTGCCGCTGCTGCGCCAGGTCGATCAGCCCGTGGCGGTGGATCCCGACGACACCTTGCGCGCCGAAGCGCAGCGCCTGGGCTGGCCGATCATCACGCTGCGCGAGCCGCTCGCAGCGCTCTAGTCCCGCGTCCCGGCGTGCTAGCGGTGTGGCGCCGCGCCGAGCGCCTTGCGCAGCGGCGCGTGAAGCGCGCCATTGGTGGCCAGCACGCTGCGCGTGGCAAGGCCCACTGGCTTGCCGGCGAGGTCGGTAAAGGTGCCGCCGGCCTCGCCCACGATCACCGCGAGCGCCGCGATATCGAGGATGTTGACGTCCGATTCCACCACGGCGTCGAGCTTGCCTTCGGCGAGGTAGTGGTAGTGCAGGAAATCGCCGTAGCCACGGATGCGGTGCAACTTGGGGATCAGCGCGCCGAGGCGCGCCCAGCCCGGCGAGTCGGCCAGCGTCGCAAGGTTGCCCGTCGACAGCGTCGCCTTCTCGATGCGCGTGATGTCCGATGCACGGATCCGCTCCGTGCCGCGCCACGCGCCGCGACCGGCCTCGGCGTGCAGCGTCTCGCCACCTTCGAAGCACGGCGCGTGCGACACGCCGAGTACCAGCGCGCCGCGATGCATCAGCGCGATTTGCACCGAGAACATCGGGTAGCCGCGCACGAAGCCCTTGGTGCCGTCGATCGGGTCGACCAGCCAGAGATATTCGGCATCGATGTTGTCCTGGCCCCCGCCGCGGCGCGCAGCGCCGCGGTCAAAACCAGTTTCTTCCCCGTAAAAACCGTGGCGAGGGAATTTCTTGCGGAGCACCTTCTTGATCGCGGCCTCTGCGGCCTCGTCGACTTCGGTCACCGGGCTTGCGTCGGCCTTGTAGCGCACCTTGAATTTGCCGCGATAGGCCTTGCGGATGATCTCGCCGGCGGCGTCGGCCGCGGCCAGCGCGGTATCGAGGAACGGGCTTTTCATGCGCGCGCATCATAGAGCCATTGTCTAGAATGGGCGCGTTCCTGGTGTCCGGGGAAGCTGGTGCAAAGCCAGCGCTGCCCCCGCAACGGTAAGTAGCTCCAAGGCTACGAGTCCGGATACCGGCTCAGGAATCCTTGGTCCACTTTCGCCTGCGGGGACGCAGGCCCGGAGACACGATGCCTCGCTGTGCCACGCTGCTCGCGGCCACATTGGCCGCGCCAACCTCCCTTTGTTTTGGCCTTTCCGCGGCGGAGCCGCAAGAACTCGAGCCGGTGATCGTCACCGGCACGCGCGCGCCGGAGGCGACCAACCGACTGCCTGCCGCGCTGATCGTGATCACACGCGAGGAAATCGAGCACAGCGGCGCCACGCACCTCGTCGAGGTGCTGCGCGCGCGCGCTGGCGTGGAGGTGATCGATGCGTTCGGCGACGGCAGCCGGACGCTGGTGGGCCTGCGTGGCTTCGGGGAAAACGCGCATTCGAACACCTTGATCCTCGTCGACGGGCGCAAGCTCAACAACCCGGACATCGGCGCACCCGACCTCAACGCGATCGCGCTGCAGGATGTCGAGCGCATCGAGATCGTGCAGGGCAGCGCCGGCGCGCTACTGGGCGACCAGGCCGTGGGCGGCGTCATCAATATCATCACGCGCGCGCCGGAAGCCGATCGCTACACGGTTGACCTGGCGGGCGGCAGCTACGCGCAGCGCAACGCCCGCGCGACGGCCGCCAAACGCTGGGACGGCGGCAGCCTGCGTCTGTCGGGCGCACACCGCGCCACCGACAATTATCGCGACCACAATGAGCTCGACCACGACCGCTTTGTGGCCCGCGTGGACCTCGGTGACAACTTCGTCGAGCTGGATGCGAGCGACGAACGACTGCAGACCCCCGGCGCGCTGCTCGAACCGGAACTGCGGGCCGATCGCCGACAATCGTTTGCCGATTTCCGCAACGATCAGGCGCGCACCGAGACGGTCGCCGCGACCGCGGGCCTCCACCGCCCGCTCGGCGAGCGCTGGACGCTGCACCTGGACGCGAACCACCGCGAGACCGACGGCACGTTCCGGCTCAGCTTTCGTGGCTTCCCGGCCACCAGCGACGCAACCCAGGATCGTCGCGTGACTGGCATTTCACCGCGCGTGACCGCCGCGCTGCCACTCGCGGGCGGCAGCGCGGCGATCACCGCTGGCCTGGACGCGCAGCGCGCCGACTATCACCTGCTCTCCTCGATCGGCCCGCAATCGAACGATCAAACCGTCCTCGACGCTTACCTTCAGGCTATCGTGCCGCTCGGTGCGGGCTTCGAGGCCACGGCTGCGGGTCGGGTCGCGCGCGTCGAAAACGATCTGGCGGACAACTTCATATTTCCGGATGGCGGCGAGGTCAATGACAGCGAAGACGCCGCTGCGCTGGGCATCGCCTGGCGCGCCGCGCAGGGCCTGCGCCTGTTCGCCCGCGCCGACGAGAATTTCCGCTGTGCCAAGGTGGACGAGTACTTCGCCTCTACCTTCACGCCGGGCATCGTGATCCTGCGAACCCAGACGGGGCGCTCGCTCGAGGCCGGTGCCGATTGGCACGATGAAGCCCTGCGCGCGACCTTGCTCGGCTACCAGCTCGATCTCGACGACGAGCTCGTGTTCGACCCCACCCAGTTTCTCAACGCGAACCTTGAGGCGACGCGCCGTCGCGGCGCGTTGCTCGAGGGCGCGCTGGCGCTGGGCTGCGTCGAGATCGCAGCCAGCGCTACTTACATCGACGCCGACGTGCGTTCTGGCGGACTCGAGGGCAAGGCAATGCCGCTGGTTGCACGGCAGGTCGGGCGGCTCGCCGCCTCCTGGCAGCCGCTAACGGCCTTGCGCCTGCGCGCCGAGGTGCAAGGCACGGGCGCGCGTGCGTTTTCGGGCGACTTCGACAACAGCCTGCGCAAGCTCCCCGGCTACGGGGTATTGAATGCCGGTGCGGAGTATCGGCCCGGCGCCTGGCACGTGCAGCTGCGCGTGAACAACCTGCTCGACCGTGAGTACACCGAGCTCGGCGCGGAGACTTTCCTGGGTGAGCCGTCCTACTTCCCGTCCCCTGAACTCAACGGCTGGCTTGGAGCCGGCGTGGAGTTCTAGACTTACAGCCATGGGCCATCGCCTCAGCAAGATCGTCACGCGCACCGGTGACGCCGGCGACACCGGGCTGACCGGCGGCGCGCGCGTTCCCAAGACGCATGCGCGCGTGCACGCGATGGGCGACGTCGATGAACTCAACAGCCAGCTCGGTGTGCTGCTCGCGCTGAAGTTGCCGTCCGCGCTGCGCGAGACGCTGACACGCATCCAGCACGAGCTGTTCAGCCTTGGCGGAGAGCTATCGATGCCCGGGACCACGCTGATGGCCGACTCGATGCTGCTCGAACTCGAACGCGAGATCGAAGGGCTCAACGCAAAGCTCCCGCCGCTCAAGGACTTCGTCTTGCCCGGCGGCAATGCCGCAGCCGCCGCCGCGCACCTCGCGCGCGCAATCTGCCGGCGCGCCGAGCGCGCGGTGTGGGCGGTAAAGGAGGGCGAGCCAATCGACTCGGTCGCAGCGCGCTACCTCAACCGCCTTTCGGACCTGCTTTTCGTGATGGCGCGGGTACTGGCGCGGGCGAAGGGTTCGGCCGAGGTGCAGTGGCGCGGCTCGCGCTCGCCTTCGCGCGGGCGTCGCTGAGCGCGGCGCAGACCTGTTCGACGCCGTCGAGCAGCCGCGGGGTTGCGCGGTCCAGCAGGTTGCCGTCGAGCACGTAAAGCGCGTTGCGCCGGGTCGCCGAGACCTTCGGCGAGCGCAGCCAGAACGCGTGGATCGCCTCGACATCGTCCTGCCGGGTGAACAGGATCGCTTCGGGATCGCGCGCGAGCAGCGCCTCGCGCTCGACCGGCGCCGCCAGCGCCGGCAGGTCTGCAAACAGGTTCACGCCGCCGCACAGCGTGATGGCCTCGCTGATCGGGCTGTCGCGATTGACGCTGTAAGGCGGGTTCGACTCGATCTGGTAAAGCACACGCACCGGCGCCAGGTTGGCATGGCGCCGGCGCAGCGCGAGCAGTCGCGTCGCGTACGCGCGCGCCGCGGCATCCGCGGTGGCCTCGGTGCCAAGCCAGCCGCCGATTGCGCGCAGCGCGCCGGGCACGTCGTCGAGGCGTCGGATCGCGATGGTCTCGACGCGCATGTTCAGCCCGCGCAGGCGCTCGATCGTCTCGCGCGGCGTGCCGCCATCCCAGGCCAGCACGAGATCCGGTTGCAGCGTGAGCACGCGCTCGGGGCTGACGGACCAGGCGTCGCCAACCTGCGGGAGTGCCGCCACCGACTCCGGGTAGTCGCTCCACGCGACGGCCCCGACGAGCTTGTCGCAACCGCCCGCCGCGCACGAGAGTTCGGCGAGGTGCGGTGATAGCGCGATGACCCGCGACGCCGCTGAAGCTGCCGGCAGCCCGACCAGTGTCATCCCGAGGAGCGCAGCGACGAGGGATCGCGTCCCGGACGGCAGAAGCCTCGGTAACGCGATCCCTCGCTTCGCTCGGGATGACACCCGGCTTCAGCTCGTCCAGCCGCCGAGACTGAACAGTCCGAATGCAGCGAGCAGGATCAGCAACGCGCGCTGCTGCATTGCCAAGACCTCCTTGAGGCACGCCTCGAGCGTCGCCGGCAGCACCGGCCCGGCTTCGCCCTCCTCGCTCGACAGCGACGCCGCCGAGACTTCCGCCAGCACCGCCCACACGCGCTCGCGCCAGCTGGCGAGCGCCTCGTTGCGCAGCAACTGCCAGCGCGCGAGTGCCTGGTCGAGGCTGCCGGCGAGGCCGTAGAGCGCCGCGGTGAGCCGCGCCGGCACCCACGCCGCGGCGGCGTGCAGCGCGACCGCAGCCTCCTCGGCCGCCGTGTCCGGCTGCGTTTCGTGCAGGAAGCGCGGCATGCGGCTGGCCAACCGATAAAACGCCGCGCCAGCCGGCCCGGCTGCGAAGAACCACAGCAGCACGCCGAACACGCGCTCATGCGACTGGATGAACAAGGCGCCGAACAAGGTGCGTCGAGTGGCGTGACGGCCCGGACCGCGCAGCAGCGCCAGCGTCAGCGTGCGTTCGGCGCCGGCGTCGTTGCTCGCATGCACCTCGATCAACTGCTGGATGTCGGCCGCCAGGTGTCGCGGGCCCAGGCACAGGAACAGCACCACCGTGCCGAACGCAAGATTCGGCAACGGATGGACGATCCACCAGTCGAACACCGCGACCAGGGCGGTGCCGAGCATCAGCAAAAACACGGGCGCCAGCGTCGATCGCCAGTACGCGCCGAGCGGCACATAACGCTGCACCGAGACAACCAGTTGCTGCAGCAGCATCGGCTCGCCGACCTTCGGCAGGTGCCCGAGGATGCGCTCAGCCAGCAGCGCCAGCAGCACGCCGATGAAGGTCATGCCGCCTCGACCTCCGCGCGCAGGCGCTGCCAGTCGAAGTGCGGACCCGGATCGGTCTTGCGGCCCGGAGCGATGTCGCTATGGCCAACGATGCGAGCCAGCGAAAGTCCGGGATAGGCGCGCAGCAGCGCCCCCACGATCTCGCCGAGCCTTCGGTACTGCAGCGACTCGAACGGCCGCTCGTCGCTGCCCTCGAGCTCGATGCCGATTGAAAAGTCGTTGCAGCGCACGCGGCCGTCGAAGCGTGACTCACCGGCGTGCCAGGCGCGCCGGTCGAACGGCACGTATTGCGCCACACCGCCATCGCGGAAGACACACAGGTGCGACGAAACACGCAGCCGGTGAATCTCCTTGAAGTAAGGGTGCCCGGCCGGGTCGAGCGTGTTGGTGAAGAGTTCGTCGACATGGCCGCCGCCGAAGCGCCCGGGCGGCAGCGAGATGGCGTGGATGACCAGCAGGCTGATGTCCGCGGGATCGGGGCGCGCGTCGCAGTTCGGCGAGGGTCGCCAGCGGGCGCCGCGCAGCCGGTGGCTGGCGCGCTGCACGACGAAGCGCAACCGCGCCGCCGCCGGCCGGCGTCGCGAAACTTTCCGCGCCGGTCGCGGAGCCATTAAGCTGCGCGACATCGAGAGGAGATCCCCATGCGTCGAATGATACCTGCCGCGCTCGCCATCGTTTTCACCGCGTGCGCCAACACCCAGGTGGGTAACGCGACGATTTCGGTCGAGCCCTACGACGACGCGCCCGCCGGCAAGGGGCCGCCGCTGTCGCAGGTCGACATCGCGTTCCAGAAGCACGTGCTGGCGAACGGCTTGACGCTGATCATCCACGAGGACCACAAGGCGCCGATCGTCGCGGTCAATACCTGGTACCACGTCGGCAGCAAGGACGAGAAAGTCGGCAAGACCGGCTTCGCGCACCTGTTCGAGCACCTGATGTTCAACGGCTCGGAGCACTTCAATGACGAGTTCTTCCGCCCGCTCGAGAAAGCCGGCGCGACCAAGCTGAACGGCACCACCTGGTATGACCGCACCAACTATTACCAGAACGTGCCGGTGTCGGCGCTCGACCTCACGCTGTGGCTCGAGTCGGACCGCATGGGCCACCTGCTCGGCGTGGTCGACAAGAAGCGCCTCGACGAGCAGCGTGGCGTGGTGCAGAACGAAAAGCGCCAGGGCGAGAATGAGCCCTACGGCAAGGTTCCCGACTTCATCGCCGCAAGCACCTACCCCACCGGTCATCCGTATTCCTGGACCACCATCGGCTCGATGGAGGATCTCGATGCCGCGTCATTGGAAGACGTCAAGACCTGGTTCCGCACGTGGTATGGCGCCGCCAACGTCGTGCTGGTCGTTGCGGGCGACGTCGACCCGGCGCAGGTGAAGCAGAAGGTCGAGCACTACTTCGGCGACATCGCATCCGGCCCGGTGCTGCCGCGCCAGCAGTCGTGGGTCGCGAAGATGAGCGGCGAACGCCGAGCGACGATGCAGGATCGCGTGCCGCAAGCGCGGCTGTTCAAGGTCTGGAACGTGCCAGGCGTCGGCACCCGCGATTTCACGCTGCTCGACATCTACAGCGACGTGCTGGCCAGCGGCAAGAACAGCCGGCTGTATAAGCGACTCGTGTACGTCGACCAGCTCGCGACCGGCGTGAGCGCCGGCGTCGGGCCGTTCGAGCTCGGCTCGCAGTTCACGGTCGACGTCATGGTCAAGCCCGGCTCCAGCATCGAGCAGGTGGAACGCGTGGTCGACGAGGAACTGGCGCGCTTGCTGCGCGAGGGCCCGGCCGCCGACGAGCTCGACCGTATCAAGACCGTGCGCTATGCCGGCCTCGTGCGCGGCCTCGAGCGCATCGATGGCTCTGGCGGCAAGTCTTATGTGCTGGCCGAGAGCCAGGTCTTTGGCGGCGCCCCCGACTTTTACAAGCAGCGCTTGCGCTGGATCGAGCAGTCGACGATCGCCGAGGTGCGTGCCGCCGCGCAGCGCTGGCTCTCCGACGGCGTGTTCGTGCTGCAGGTGCAGCCGTTCGCCGACCACACGGTCGCCGCAAAGGGCGCGGATCGGGCGAAGCCGCCAGCCACCTCGACGCCGCCGGAGCTGTCGCTGCCGGCGCTGCAGCGCGACACGCTGTCCAACGGCCTCAAGCTGGTGTTCGCCGAGCGGCGTACCGCGCCGGTGGTTCAGCTCAACCTGATCGTCGACGCGGGACTCTCGGCCGACACCCCGCAGCAAGCGGGCACCGCCAAGATGGCGCTGAACATGCTCGACGAGGGCACGGCGACGCGCGATTCGCTCGCGATCGCACGGCGCGCCGAGGAGCTGGGCGCCCAGATCGGTACCGGCTCGATCCAGGACAGCTCGTACATCAACCTGTCCGCGATCAAGGCCAGGCTCGCCGATTCGATCGACCTGTTCGCCGACGTGCTGCTGCACCCGGCGTTTCCCGAAAAGGACTTCACTCGCCTCAAGGCGATCCGGCTCGCCGAGATCCAGCAGGAGAAGACCGACCCGGGCGGCATCGCCTTCCGTAATTACCGCAAGCTGATCTTCGGGCCGGAGCACGCCTACTCGAATCCCGGCTCGGGCAACGGCACCGAAGCGGCAGTAAAGGCCATGACGACCGCCGACCTGCGCGCGTTTTACGGCCGATGGGTGCGGCCCGACAACGCGACGCTGCTCATCGTCGGCGACACCACGCTGGCCGAGATCAAGCCGCTGCTCGAGAAGCAACTGGGCCGCTGGCGCGCTCCCGCGGAAAGCCTGCCGCGCAAGAACGTGACGCCCGTGCAGCGGCCGGCCAAGCCGCGCGTGTTCCTGATCAACCGCACCGGCGCTGACCAGACATTGATCCTGGCGGCGCACACCGCGCCGCCGAAGAATGATCCGGACGACATCGCGATGCAGGCCGCCAACACCGTGCTCGGCGGGTTGTTCACCTCGCGCCTGAACATGAACCTGCGCGAGGACAAGCACTGGAGCTACGGCGCGTCGAGCGGGCTGGTCGAGGCGCGCGGTCCGCGGCCGTTCTACGCCTCCGCCTCGGTGCAGACCGACAAGACCCGTGAGTCGATGGTCGAGATCCGCAAGGAGCTCAGCGAAGCGGTCGGCAAGCGGCCGCTGAAGGAAGCTGAACTCGAGCAGGCGCGCAAGGCGCTGGTGCTGTCGCTGCCGGGCGAGAACGAGACGACGCCCGAGGTGGCCGGCTCCTTCCTGAACATCCTGACGTTCGGCCTGCCGGATTCCTACTACAACGACTACGTCGGCAAGGTGCGCGGGCTGACCGTGGCGCAAGCCAACGACGCGCTCAAGCGGCTGGTGCAACCGGATGCGCTGACGTGGCTGGTGGTCGGTGATCTCACAAAGATCGAGGCCGGCGTGCGCAAGCTCGGCTTTGGCGAGGTCAAGGTGCTCGACACCGACGGGCGCGAGCTGCGTTGACGCCCGCTGGCGCTATTCGAGGTCGCCGAGGTCCCGCACGAAGGTGTACTTGGCTGGCTCGACGATCAGGCGACGGGCCGGCTCGGCAAGGTTCAAGGTCACCAGGTTGACCGGCAACGCCACGATGTAGATCGCGGTGCCGACAATCGTGCCTGCGAGGCTGAGCGGCCGCATGATGAAGAGGTCGAAGGTCATGGCCTCGGCGCTCGGCGCGTCGTCGATGACCGGGTCGTAGGCCTGCGCGGTTACGCTGCAGGCGAGCGCCAGCACGGTGGCGGCGATGCGAAGGGACTTGAACATCGGTACTTCTCCTGAAACGTCCAGGCAGCCTAGGCGCGAGCGGCGTGCCGGTCAACGACTTTCATAACAAAAGGGGTCTGACCCCTTTTCTTAATACGCTGCGTAGCTCTTTTCCTCAACCAGAGCGCTCTTCAGCAGCTCGTTGATCTCGCGCTTGACCGCCGCGCGACGGTCGTTGGTGTGGTACACGGCGCGCGCCAGCTCGATGAAGCGCGCGTCGAAGTTGCGCGCGCGTTCATGGTCGCGGATGTCGTCCTCGATCACCCACAGCTCTTCGTTGACCGCCTTCAGCTCGCCGCGCAGGCGCGAAAGCTCGGGACTCGTCGGCACCGCCGCGGCCAGGGCCTTGGCCGTGAGGTCGTGCTCGTGACGCACGTTCTTCAGCTTGGCTTGGTCCTTCATGCGCTCGAGCTTGATCTCGAGGATGGTGAGGCGGTCGAGCAGCTCGCCCGGGGAGATCGTTACGGTGATGGCCATGGCGCCATTATCCCGCAAGAGCGGCCGCCGCCGCCGCGATGACGCGGCTCGCCGGCAGTTGGTCGAGGCAATCGGCGCGACTCGCCGGGTGGCGCTCGCAGCCCTCGAGCAGGCACGGAGCGCAGTGCGTGAGCCCTTGGACAATCCACACCTTGCTCGCATGCTGCAGCGGGGCGTGCTCGCGCCATGGGCTGGGACCGCTGCCGGCAAAACCCTGCGGCCACGGGCCCCAGCGCAGCGGGCTCATCGACCCGAACAGCGCGATGGTCGGCACGCCGGTCGCGGCGGCCAGGTGGGTCACGCCGGTGTCAGGCCCTATATAAAGCCGCGCGGCCGCCATCAGCGAGGCGAGTTGCGCAAACGACAGGACTTGCGACGGCGCCGTCACCGCGCCCTCCGGCAGTCCGGAATCCCGGAGGATCGCCTCGACCTGCATCCGCTCGACCTCGCCGGGACCGGCGTCGAGCAGCACGTGCAGGCCCTGCCCGACCAGCCAGCGCAGCACCGCCTGCCAACCCGCCACGGTCCAGCGCTTGTAGGTAAACATCGCGCCGGGATGCACTACGACATAGGGCGCCGCCGGCGTGGGCGGCTCGGCGCCCGCGGCGACACGCGGCGGCACCACCTCGTTGCAGCGCGGCAGCCCCAGCGCGTCGGCCAGCCGCAGGTACTGGACGACCGTGTGCATTTCGCCGAGCGGCGCCGAGCGCGTGGACAGCCGGCGCTTCCACCACGCGCCGTTCGCGACAGGCGGCGTGATGTTGACGCGCGTGCCGGCGGCCCACAACGCCAGCGCATGCGGGCGGTCGTCGTGCAGCGTCGACACGGCGAGGTCATAGCGACGAAATCCGCCGATCGCGCGCAGCGATTCGCGCACGCTGGCTTTTTGCGCGATCGGGATTACGCGACTGACGTCGGGATTGCCCTCGAGCGCCGAGGCCGACCATTGCAGGGTCAGCACGTCGAGCGTCGCCTCGGGCCAGGCGCGCCGCAGGCTGCGCAGCAAGGGCGTGGTGAGCAGGACGTCGCCCAAGCGGCGCGTGCAGAGGACAAGCACGCGGCGCGGCGCGCGGGCGAGCGGGCTGACGGTCACGCGGCTATGGTAAACCAGCCCGTCCGATAGAATGCGCGCCATGAAAATTCTCGTCACGGGAGGCGCGGGATTCATCGGCTCAGCCGTGATTCGTCACCTGATTGCGAGCACACGCCACGCCGTCGTCAACCTCGACAAGCTTACCTACGCATCGAGCCTGGAATCGCTCGAAAGCGTGTCGAAAGATCCGCGCTACGTCCTCGAGCAGGCTGACATCTGCGACGCCGCTGCGCTGCGCCGGATCTTCGCGCTGCACCAGCCCGACGCCGTGATGCACCTCGCCGCGGAATCGCATGTTGACCGCTCGATCGAAGGTCCTGCGGAGTTCGTGCAAACCAACGTGGTCGGCACGTTCCGCCTGCTCGAAGCTGCGACGACACACTGGCAATCGCTGGCGGTGCCGGCACGCCAGGCCTTCCGTTTTCACCACGTCTCCACCGACGAGGTCTACGGCTCGCTCGGCGCGACCGGCTACTTCACCGAATCCACGCCGTACGCGCCAAACTCGCCGTACTCCGCGAGCAAGGCGGGCTCGGATCACCTCGTGCGCGCCTGGCACCACACCTACGGGCTGCCGGTGCTCGTGAGCAACTGCTCGAACAACTACGGCCCGTACCAGTTTCCCGAGAAGCTGATCCCGCTGATGATCACGCGGGCGCTGAACGATCAGCCACTCCCCGTGTACGGGGACGGAATGAACGTGCGCGATTGGTTGTATGTGACGGACCATGCGAGCGCGATATGGGCTGTCCTTCGCGAGGGTCAGCTCGGCAAGGTCTACAACATTGGTGGTGAAAACGAGATTCCTAATCTGCGCGTTGTGGAGTCGCTCCTCGACTCACTGGGGAAACCGCGAACACTGATCCAGTACGTC
>DATLBT010000008.1:0-3195 GCA_035526825.1 Verrucomicrobiia bacterium
GCACGGCATCCGCACCCAGGGGGACCAGTGGATCGCCGCCGCCGTGTTTTCGGTGGCGCAGTTCGCCTCGTTCTCGATCGCCACGGTGCTGGCGCCGCTGGTGCAGATCTGCCGCCAGTCGGTGAACCACGTGTTCCTGCCGAGCATGAGCCGCATGCAGTCCGCGGGGGACATCAGCGGCATGCTGGCGCTGAACAGCCGCGCCAACGGCATGGTGGCGCTGCTGGTGTACCCGATGCTCGCCTTCGCCTTCGTGTTCGCCGAGCAGGTGATCACGCTCATCTACACCGACACCTACCTCGATGCCGCGCCGGTGCTGCGCCTCTATATCGTCGGCCTGGTGGCCTTCGTGGTCGAGCTGGTGAGCGTCCTCTTCGTCATGAAGCAGGGGCCGTTCGCCGCGAAGGTGAACGGCCTGGTGCTCGCGATCGCGCTGCCGCTGTCGCTCTTCGGCGCGTATCGCTGGGGCCTCGTGGGCGCCGCGGCGGGCAGCGTCGTCGCGATCTACACCGAGCGCCTGCTATCGCTGCGCCGGATCGCTGCCCTCACGGGCACGCCGATCCTGCGCCTGCAGGACTGGAAGACGCTCGGGGGTATCCTGTTGGCAGCCTCCCTCGCGGCGCTGGCCGCGGGTGTCGCCCTGCACTGGACCCACTGGAACTCGTTCGCGACGCTGCTCGCGGGCGGCCTGATCCTCGTCGCTCTCTATCCCCCGGCGCTGTACGTGACCGGCCAATGGGGCGAGCTCACGCAATTCTTCGCATCCTTTCGCAACGCGGCCGCACGGCCCGCATGACCTGAACCCGGAGCTTTCCATGCAAACCAACACCCATCCCCAGCTTGCCGGCAGCCGTACCTGGCTCGTGACCGGCGTCGCCGGCTTCATCGGCTCGAACCTGCTGGAGGCGCTGCTGAAGCAGGGGCAGCGAGTCGTCGGGCTCGACAATTTCTCGACCGGCTTCCGCCATAACCTCGACCAGGTGCGCGACGCCGTTCCCGCCGAAGCGTGGGGCCGGTTCCGCTTCATCGAGGGGGACATCCGCGATCTCGAGACCTGCAGGAAAGCCTGCGCCGGAGTGGACGTCGTGCTGCACCAGGCGGCGCTCGGCAGCGTGCCGCGCTCCATCGAGGACCCGCTCCTCAGCCACGCAAGCAACGTCACGGGTTTCCTCAACATGCTGGTGGCGGCGCGCGACGCGAAGGTGAAGCGCTTCGTCTATGCGGCCTCGAGCGCCGCGTACGGCGACTGGCCGGGGCTGCCCAAGGTGGAAGACCAGATCGGCAAGCCGCTGTCGCCCTATGGCGCCGGCAAGTACATGAACGAGCTCTACGCCGATACGTTCGGCCGCTGCTACGGCATGGAGACGGTGGGCCTGCGCTACTTCAACGTCTTCGGCCCGCGGCAGGATCCCGATGGCGCCTACGCCGCCGTGATCCCCAAGTGGATCGCGTCGATGCTGCGCGACGAGACGGTGTACATCAACGGCGACGGCGAGACGGCACGCGACTTCTGCTACATCGACAACGTGGTGCAGGCGAACCTGCTCTCGGGCACGGTGGACAAGGCCGACGCCGTGAACCAGGTCTACAACGTGGCGGTGGGCGACTCGACCTCGCTCAACCAGCTGCACACCGCGCTGAAGGACCTGCTGCTGTCGCGCGTCCCGGGCTTCCGCGCGCAGGCGCCGGTGTACCGCGATTTCCGCGCCGGTGACGTGCGCTTCTCGCGAGCGGACATCGGCAAGGCCCGCAGCCTGCTCGGCTTCCGGCCGGCGATCCGCGCGCAGGAAGGGCTCGAGCGCGCGATCGACTGGTACGTAGCGCGGCTGGGGCCGGCACGGCGTGCTCCCGAGCCGCAGATGTCGGAAGGCGTCGCGGACTGACCATGCAGCCAGGCATTGAACGGACGGCGGGCTACCACGAGGCCGCCGACCATCCCTTTTTCTACTGGTACCACGCGGCACCGGAGGCGGAGCCGCGCGACCTGGTCGCCGTGGTGTGCGGTCCGATCGGCAGCGAGTACACGCGCAGCCACCGGTCGCTGCGCCATTTGGCCGACCGCCTGGCGCAAGGCGGAATCCCGGCGTTGCGCTTCGATTACCACGGCACCGGCAATTCCCCGGGGACCGACCTCGACCCGGGCCGTGTCGATGCCTGGCTTGCCAACATCCGCGCTGCCTGCGAGCACGCGAAGCGTCTCTCGGGCCGCGCGCGCGTGTGCCTCATCGGCCTGCGTTTGGGCGGCACGCTGGCGGCGGTTGCTTCGCGCGAGATCGATCCCGCGCTGCTGGTGTTGTGGAATGCGCCGGCGAAAGGGCGCCCGTACCTTCGCGAGCTGCAGGCGGTAGCCGCGCTCGCGGCGCGTTCGGCCAACAGCGACGGCACGCTCGAGGCCGCCGGCGGCGTGCTCACCGCGGAGACCCTCGAGCACCTCCGCGCGCTGGACCTCACCGCTGCTCCGCCCCGCGCCGGCCGCGTGCTGCTGGTCTCGCGCGACGACATGGCCGCCGATGCTTCGCTGGAAGCGCCGCTCAACGCCGCGGGCATCGAATTCGACACCATGGCGCTGCCCGGCTGGAACGGCATGATGGCCGACCACCAGTTCACCGTGGTCCCCGACGAAGCGCTCACGCGCATCGTCGAATGGGCGCAAAACGGGTGTCAGACACCGGCGCCGGTGCGGGCCGCGGAAATGGCTATCAGCGAGTCGGCGACGGTGTCTGACACCAGTTTGCCGGTGGTCGAGCGCGTGTGCCGGTTCGGCGCGGACGCACACCTGTTCGGGATCCTGAGCCGCACTTCGGATGACGCGGACAAGCCGGCGGTCCTGATCTTCAATGGCGGCGCGGTGCACCACGTCGGGCCCAACCGCGTTTACGTGACCCTTGCGCGGCACCTGGCGTCGATGGGCTTCGCCTGCCTGCGCTTCGATCTCGAGGGCATCGGCGACAGCGTCCTGCGCAAGCCGGGCCGCGAGAACCATCCCTATCCCGAGCACGCGATCGCGGATGCCCGCGCGGCGATGGATTTCCTGCGCGAGCGTTACGGCTACCGCCGCTTCATCGCCATGGGCCTTTGCTCCGGCGCGCACACCGCGTTCCACACCGCGCTCGCCCTCGAGGACGATTCCATCGAGGAGCTGGTCCTCATCAACCCGTTCGCCTTCTACTGGAAGGAGGGCATGAGCCTCGACGT
>DATLBT010000009.1:0-27164 GCA_035526825.1 Verrucomicrobiia bacterium
GTGACGCAGGCCGACCTCGTCATCGGCGCCGTGCTGGTGCCCGGGGCCGCCGCGCCCAAGCTCGTCACCCGCGCCATGCTCAAGAAAATGCGTCCCGGCGCGGTGATCGTCGACGTCGCCATCGACCAGGGCGGTTGCTTCGAGACCAGCAAGCCAACGACGCACCAGGACCCGACCTATGTGGTCGACGGCATCGTCCATTACTGCGTTGCCAACATGCCCGGTGGCGTGGCGCGCACCTCCACGTTCGCGTTAACCAACGCGACGCTGCCTTACGTGCTTGCGCTGGCCGACAAGGGTTACCAGAAGGCGCTGGGCGACGACGCGCACTTCGGCGAGGGCCTTAACGTCCACCATGGACGGGTGACCTACAAGGCGGTGGCCGATGCGCT
Source organism: Verrucomicrobiia bacterium (assembly GCA_035526825.1). Taxonomy (GTDB): domain Bacteria; phylum Pseudomonadota; class Gammaproteobacteria; order Nevskiales; family Nevskiaceae; genus JACPFV01. Next base: position 393 of record DATLBT010000009.1, read on the forward strand.
GGGCTACGACCACACACCGATAGAGCAAGCGCTCACACGCGCGCGGCGAAAGCAGGGCGCGTAACGGACCCGTAGACTGTGCGCGGGGCACGAAAACCAGGCCCTCCTTTCAAGGCTTCAAGCGGAGAACCACCGATGTCGTATCGCATGCTCGCCCGTTCCGTGGCGGTCCTGATGCTGCTCGCGCTCGCACCGACGGTGCAGGCCCAGTCGACCATGAAGGAGCCGTCCAAGGACGCCAAGGACACGGGGTCGCAGACGGTGAAGAGCATCCGCTCCTGCATGGCGAAGAACCTCGTAAGCCGCGGCGCGCTGCGCGACCTGAGCCTCGACGTGTTCGACAAGGAAGGCAAGATTCGCAGCCTGCGGATGCGCCTGTTCTGGAAGCCGTCAAAGGGCGGTGGCCAGCGCGTGAACCTTCGCCTGGTCGAGCCATCGGCGATGGCGGGCTCGAGCTACCTGCTGGTCCAGGAGGGCTTGGGTGAAGAGGTGTACTTCTACCTGCCCGGTGCCGATCGCGCGCTGCGCATCACGGGGCAGAACATGTCGGAGCCGCTGTGGGGCACCGACTTCAGCTATGGCGAGATCAAGCAGGTGCTCGGCATCCTGGTGGTGGGCGACACCACGCGTTTGCCGGACAGCGCGATCTCCGACCGCCCGATGTACGTGCTCGAGACCGCCACCAAGGCCGACGAGACCGGTTACCGCAAGGTGATCTCGCACATCGACCAGAAAACGTGCGTCCTGATGCGCAGCGAGTTCTACGCCCGCGAGCAGCCGCGCAAGGTGCTCGACGCCGATCCGGCCTCGTTGCTGCAGGCGGACAAATACTGGACCGCGCTGTCCTACACCATGACCGATGTGCAGCGGAACACGCATACGCAGTTGAGCCTGAGCGACCTGTCCTTCGACGAACGCATGTCCGAGAAGCTGTTCGACCCGCAGAAGTTCTTCGAGCAGAACCCCAAGTAAGCCGGCTAATCGTTGCGCGGGGAGGGGGCGCCCCCTAGAATGCGCGCCCTCAAGGGTTCCTTTCCCGGGTAGCTCAGTCGGTAGAGCAAGTGACTGTTAATCACTGGGTCGTTGGTTCGAGTCCAACCTCGGGAGCCAGATGACGAAACGCCTCAGCCATGGGCTGGGGCGTTTTTTTTGGCACTGCCTCAGGACGCCTGCGCCGGCCCGAGCCGCGCCTCGGCCTTCTCGAGCATGGCCTTGAAGCGCGGGCTTTTGCGCAGCGGGTCGAGGTCGGTGTCGACCTTGAACCACTCGATGCCTTGGCGACCGGCGTGCTCGGCCACCGGCTCGAGCAACTCGATGGCGCGGTCGAATCGCGCGAGCTGCACCATCGCACAGGCCATGTTGTAGGCCAGGTTGCGATTGTCCGGGTTCAGCTTCATCGCGCGGCCGGCCCACTCCTGCGCCTTGGTGCCTTGCCCGAGCCGCAGCAGCGTCGTCACGCCGAAGCACAACGCGTCGCCGTGCTCGGCGTCGGTCGCGAGGATCTTGTTGATTCGCTGCATCGAATTCTGCGCCGCAATGCGCGCGCCGGCGTTGTCGCCGCGCGCCTCGTGGCACTGCAGCGCCATTCCGGAGGCCCACACGTCGGACTCCATCAGCGTCTCGGCTTTGGACAGATGCTTGATCGCGTCGCCGTACTTCTTGCTGGCTATGAAATAGCGCGCGGCGGCGGCGTTGACGTCGTAGGACTCGGGGTTCAGCGCGAGCGCGCTCTCGATCTCGGCTTTTGCCTCGGCGGCGCGGCCTTCACCAACCAGGAGGCGGCCCTTCACCGCATGGGCTTCGGCACAACCGGGGTCGAGCGTCAGTGCCTTGTCCGCCGCTTCGAGGCCGTCCTCGCCCGGCAGGCTGTCGAAGCCGAGCAAGGTCTGCGCAACCGCGAGCAAGGCCCATGCCTGGGCGTAGTCCGGGTCGATGGCGATTGCCCGCTTGCACAGGTCCGCGATCTCGCGGGTGTGCTTCGACCTGCCGGTTGCGCGCAGCTGCTGGGCTTGGTGGAAGAACGCGGACGCTTCGGGTTTCGGCGTGTGGATCGCAGGCATCAGGCACTCCTGGTTGCGTCGACGCGGCGCTGTCGTGCTCGCAGTTTACGCCGCTTGGCCCGCGATAGCCTTGAAGCGCGCCACCGACTCGTCCAGCACCTTGTCACTGGTGGCGAACGACAGCCGCAGGTAGCCCGGCGCGCCGAAGGCCGAGCCCATCACAGCCGCCACGCGCGCCTTCTGCAGCAGCAGGTCGGTCAGCGCGACGTCGTCGGCGCAGCCGAGCTTGTTCATGAGGCCCGAGAAGTCCGGGAAGGCGTAGAACGTGCCGTCGCCCGGTTCGCACGAAACCCCAGGGATGGTGTTGAGGTCGGCCACCAGCTTGTCGTGGCGCTTCTTGAATGCGGCGACCATCTCGCCCACACAAGCCTGGTCGCCATTCAACGCAGCCTCGGCCGCGACCTGGGCGATGGAGTTGGGGTTGCTGGTCGACTGCGACTGGATGTCGGTCATCGCCGCGATCAGCTTCGCCGGGCCGCAGGCCCAGCCGATGCGCCAGCCGGTCATCGAGTAGGTCTTCGAAACGGCGTGGATCACGATCGTACGGTCGTAAAGATCCGGGCAGACGTTGATCAGGTTCGAGAACGGCTCGGCCGTCCACAAGATCTTCTCGTACATGTCGTCGGTTGCGATCAGCACTTGCGGGTGCTTGCGCAGCACCTCGCCGAGCGCCTTCAACTCTGCAGCCGTGTACGCCATGCCCGACGGGTTCGACGGGCTGTTGATCCAGAACAGGCGGGTGCGCGGCGTGATCGCGCGCTCGAGCTGCTCGGGCGTGATCTTGAAGCGTGTCGCGGCCGTCGTCGGGATGAACACCGGCTTGCCACCGGCGAGCAGCACCATGTCGGGATAGCTGACCCAGTACGGCGCCGGGATGACCGACTCGTCGCCGTCATTGAGCAGCGCTTGGCACAGGTTGTAGCAGGACTGCTTGCCCCCGTTGCTCACCAGGATCTGGTTCGGCTTGTAGTCGAGCTTGTTGTCGCGCGCCATCTTCGCGGCGATGGCCTTCTTCAGCCCCGGCGTGCCGCCGACCGCGGTGTACTTGGTGAAGCCGTCGCGGATCGCCTTGTAGGCGGCTTCCTTGATGTGGGCCGGCGTGTCGAAGTCCGGCTCGCCGGCGCCGAGCGACATCACGTCGATACCCTGCGCCTTGAGCTCCGCCGCCTTCGCCGTGACGGCGAGGGTGGGAGAGGGCTTGATGCGTCCGACGCGCTGTGCGAGGTCGAAAGTCACTGTGAAACTTACCGGTGAAAAAAGGGCGAGCAAGGATACTGGAAGGCGTCATGCCCTGCGACCTTCAGGCAAAATGAAGTTTGCTCGCGCAATCCTGCGCCGGCCGTCACCCGAGGAAGCCCGACGATGGCCAGCAGCCTGCTGACGCTAGTCGACGACATTGCCACGCTGCTCGACGACGTCGCCATCCTGACCAAGGTGGCGGCGAAGAAAACCGCGGGCGTGCTCGGCGACGACCTGGCGCTGAACGCGCAGCAGGTCGCCGGCGTCAGCGCCGACCGCGAGCTGCCGGTGGTGTGGGCCGTGGCCAAGGGCTCGGCGTTGAACAAGGTGATCCTGGTGCCAGCGGCGCTGGCCATCAGTGCGCTGGCGCCGTGGGCGATCATGCCGCTGTTGATGCTGGGGGGCGCCTTCCTGTGCTTCGAGGGCTTCGAAAAAATCGCGCACAAGGTCCTCCACGGCAAGGCGGCGGATGACGAGCACCATCGCGAGCTGGTCACCGCCGTCGCCAATCCCCAGGTCGACATGGTCGCGTTCGAGCGCGAAAAGGTTAAGGGCGCGATCCGGACGGACTTCATCCTGTCGGGCGAGATCGTCGTCATCACGCTGGGTACCGTCGCCAGCGCCGATTTCGCTCGCCAGGTCACCGTGCTCGTCGGCATCGCGATTTTGATGACCGTGGGCGTCTACGGTGTCGTCGCCGGCATCGTGAAACTCGATGACGCCGGCCTCCACCTTTCAAGGAAAGCCAATGCCGCCGCCCGGGCGCTGGGTCGCGGCATCGTCCGCGGCGCCCCGTGGCTGATGAAGTTCCTGTCGATCGCCGGCACGGCGGCGATGTTCATGGTCGGCGGAAGCATCCTGGTCCATGGCGTGCCGCCGCTGCACCACGCGGTCGAGGGCGTAGCCGCGGCGTCAGGGATCGCCCCGTTGGTGCAGGTCGTGGGCGAGGCGCTGATCGGCGTCCTCGCCGGCGCGATGCTCGTTGCGGGCTTCGCCGTGGTACGGCGCAAGTCAGCGCCGGCAGAAGCTGATTCGCTCTGAGCGCCCATGCAGGAACCTTTTGGCCGAACCGACTCGCGCTTTCAACTGAAGGCTGACTGGGCGCCTGCGGGCGACCAGCCGACCGCGATCGCCAAGCTGTCGCAGGGCCTCAACGACGGCCTCAGCCACCAGACGCTGCTGGGCGTCACCGGCTCTGGCAAGACCTTCACGATCGCCAACGTCATTGCCCAGGTCCAGCGCCCGGCGATGATCCTTGCGCCCAACAAGACGCTCGCGGCGCAGCTGTACGGCGAGTTCAAGGAATTCTTCCCGGACAACGCCGTCGAGTATTTCGTCTCGTACTACGACTACTACCAGCCCGAGGCCTATGTTCCCTCGACCGACACCTACATCGAGAAGGACAGCTCGATCAACGAGCACATCGAGCAGATGCGCCTGTCGGCGACCAAGGCATTCCTCGAGCGGCGCGATGCGATCATCGTCGCTTCCGTCTCCGCGATCTACGGCCTCGGCGACCCCGAGCAGTACTTCAAGATGGTCATGCACCTGGTCAAGGGCGAACCGCTCGGCCAGCGCGACGTGGTCAGGCGACTCACCGAGATGCAGTACACGCGCAACGACGTCGAGTTCAAGCGCGCGGTGTATCGCGTGCGCGGCGATGTCATCGACGTCCACCCGGCCGAGTCCGATGACGAGGCGGTGCGCATCGAGTTGTTCGATGACGTGGTCGAGAGCATCACGATCTTCGATCCCTTGACCGGCGAGCTGAAGCGCAAGGTCCCGCGCTACACCGTGTTTCCTGCCACGCACTACGTAACGCCGCGCGAAAAGATGCTCGACGTCATGGACGAGATCCGCGGCGAGCTGCGCGAGCGCCTCGAGGTGTTGAAGAAGGCCAACAAGCTGCTCGAAGCGCAGCGGCTCGAGCAGCGCACGCTGTTCGACCTCGAGATGATCCGCGAGGTCGGTTACTGCTCGGGCATCGAGAACTATTCGCGCTATCTGTCCGGTCGCCGCACCGGCGAGCCGCCGCCGACCTTGTTCGACTACCTGCCGGACGACGCGCTGGTGATCGTGGACGAAAGCCATGTCACCGTCCCGCAACTCGGCGCCATGTTCAAGGGCGACCGTTCGCGCAAGGAAACGCTGGTCGAGTACGGCTTCCGGCTGCCGAGCGCGCTCGACAACCGGCCGCTGAAATTCGAGGAGTTCGAGCGACTTGCGCCGCAGTTGATCTTCGTCTCGGCCACGCCCGGGCCGTATGAGAAGGACAAGTCCGGCCAGATCGCCGAACAGGTGGTGCGGCCGACCGGCCTGGTCGACCCCGAAGTCGAGGTGCGGCCCGCTTCGACCCAGGTCGACGACCTGCTTGGCGAAATCCGCTTGCGCGTGCGCCAGCAGGAGCGCGTGCTGGTGACGACGCTCACCAAGCGCATGGCCGAGGACCTGACCGACTACCTGCACGAGCACGCGGTGAAGGTTCGCTACATGCATTCCGACGTCGACACGGTCGAGCGCGCCGAGATCATCCGCGACCTGCGGCTGGGCACGTTCGATGTGCTGGTCGGCATCAACCTGCTGCGCGAAGGCCTCGACCTGCCGGAGGTATCGCTGGTGGCGGTGCTCGACGCCGACAAGGAAGGTTTCCTGCGCTCGGAGCGGTCGTTGATCCAGACCTCGGGTCGCGCCGCGCGAAACCTCAATGGCCGGGTCATCTTCTACGCCGACAAGCACACAGACTCGATGAAGCGAGCCATCGGCGAGATGGAACGCCGCCGCGCGAAACAGACCGAGCACAACCGGGTCCACGGCATCACGCCCAAGGGCATCCGCAAGGCGGTGGCCGACGTGCTGCACGCCGGCTACGAGGAGCTGTCGGCAGCGCGCATGCGGCAGGCCGCCGAGCAGGGCGCGGCTTTCGTGAAGCTGTCGCCGGAAAAACTGGCCCGGCACATCGCGAAGGTGGAAAAGGAGATGTTCGCGGCAGCCCAGAACCTGGAGTTCGAGCTGGCGGCGCAGAAGCGCGACGAACTCAAGAAGCTGCGCGAGTACACCCTGCGCGGCGCCGGCTGAGCGTTGCGGGAGGCGGGCGCCTCCGGTATCGTTCGCGCCTCTCAAGGCCCGCAGGCGCGTAGCTCAGTTGGTTAGAGCACCACCTTGACATGGTGGGGGTCGGAGGTTCGAGTCCTCTCGCGCCTACCAGTTGCTCGACAACGCCCCGCAAGGGGCGTTTTCATTTGGTGTAGGCTGGATCAACAGATTTTGACTCGGGGAGCGGCCACTTGAGCGACGACAAGTACAGGCGCGTCCTGGCGGAAGGGGAATGGCTGTTTCGGGAGGGCGACGAGGGCGAGACCGCCTTCGTCATCGAGAACGGCCTGCTGGAAATCTGCCGCGTCGAGGACGGGCGCACCGAGCGCATCGCCCAGCTTGGGCCCGGTGACCTGATCGGCGAAATGTCGCTGATCGACAAGATGCCGCGCTCGGCGTCGGCTTTCGCGCGGTTGCCGACGCGGTTGCGGGTGATCACCGGCGATCACCTGGCGGAGAAGCTCTCCGACGCCGATCCGCTTTTGCGCCTGCTGCTGAAGATGATCCTGCAGCGCTATCGGACCGCCACTGGTGGAGAGGCCGAATCGCCGAGTGAGCAAAAAACAGACCGTGAGGCGGTCATCAAGCGAATCGAACTCGAACACGAGCTCGAGCAAGCCCTCGAGCGCGAGGAGTTCGTGCTGTATTTCCAGCCGATCGTCAACCTCGACACCTTCTCGATGGCGGGATTCGAGGCACTGGTGCGGTGGGTCAGCCCGGCCCGCGGATTCGTGCCACCCAACGGGTTCATCCCGGTGGTGGAGGACTCTCACCTGATCCATGGCGTCGGCCGTTGGATCCTGCGCAAGGGCTGCGAGGTCTTGAAGCGCCTGTCGGAGGTCGCCACCGACCTCGACGAGCCGATCTTCATGAACATCAACCTGTCCGGCAAGCAGTTGGCCAACCCCGACCTCTTCAACGAGATCAAGGACGCGATCGATAGCAGCGGCGTCAATCCGGCCCAGCTCAAGATGGAGATCACCGAGAGCTTGCTGATGAACAACCTCGACTCGGCCACCGAGCTGCTCAACCGCTGCCGTGACCTCGGCGTGCGCATTGCGCTCGACGACTTTGGCACCGGCTATTCGTCGTTGGGCTATTTGCGCAGCCTGCCCGTCAATACGCTCAAGGTCGACCGCTCATTCGTGACGCCGGTGCTCGAAGACGCTGGCAGCGGCAAGATCCTGCGCGCCATCAGCGCGCTGGGACATTCGCTGGGCATGAACCTGGTCGCCGAAGGGATCGAGAATCAGGAACAGGCCCACGCCCTGTCGGCGCTGGGCTTCGAGTACGGGCAAGGTTTTCTCTTCTCCAAGGCGGTGCCTGAGGAGCAGGCCAAGGCCCTGCTGAGCCGCGAATGGCCGTGGAGTTTCGAGCGGCGTCAGAGGGTCGATCGCCGCGCTTGAGAACCGGCTGCCGGGACCGTAGAATTCGCGCCCCACTGCGCCTGCGTCGAGCAGAGGCTCCTCGCGGGCGCATGTGTTTTTGGGGCCGGGCGGAAGCCCGGTCTGCCGGCCCGAACCAGGAGTTGTGCCCATCACGCAGGAAAAAGACGACCGCAAGAACCACCAGATCAACGTGCCGCGCGTGCGCGTGATCGGGGCCGATGGGTCGCAGATCGGGGTCATGATGACCCGCGACGCGATCCTCAAGGCCGAAGAGTCGGGGCTGGACCTGGTCGAGGTGTCGCCGAACGCGGATCCGCCGGTCTGCAAGATCATGGATTACGGCAAGTACATCTACCAGAAGGACAAGGCGGCGCAGCAGGCGCGCAAGAAGCAGAAGCAGATCCAGGTCAAGGAGATCAAGTTCCGTCCGACGACGGAAGAGGCCGATTACCAGACCAAGCTGCGTGCGCTGAAGGCGTTCCTCGATGAGGGCGACAAGATCAAGGTCACGGTCCGTTTCCGCGGCCGTGAGATGCAGCACCAGGAACTGGGCGCGAAGCTGATGGATCGCGTGAAGGCCGACCTGCTGGAAATGGCGATCATCGAGCAGCACCCGCGCCTCGAGATGAGGCAGTCGGTGATGGTGATGTCGCCGAAGAAGAAGATTTAACAGAGAGCTGTAACACAAGCCGACTCGGGCTCCCAAATGCGCCGCTGGCGCTGCCCGATGAAGCATTAGAAGGAGCAGTAGAGATGCCAAAGCTGAAAACCAAGCGGGCTGCCGCCAAGCGCTTCAAGCGCACCGGCAAGGGTGGCTTCAAGCGCGCACAGGGCTTCAAGCGCCACATCCTGACCAAGAAGTCCCCCAAGACCATCCGTAACCTCCGCGGTCCGACCCAGGTGCACGAGTCGGATGTCGATGGGGTTGCCCAGATGCTGCCGTACTCGTAAGGGAGAGCGCACATGGCAAGAGTCAAACGTGGCACCACCACCCGTGCCAAGCACAAGAAGCTGCTGAAGAAGGCAAAGGGCTATTACGGCGCCGGCAGCCGGTCGATCAAGACCGCGATGCAGCACGTCACGCGCGCGGGCGTCTATGCGTACCGCGACCGTCGCGTGAAGAAACGCGAGCTGCGCGCGCTGTGGATCCAGCGCATCAACGCCGCGGCCCGCGAACACGACCTGTCGTACAGCCGATTTATCCGCGGGCTCGCCCTCGCGGGCGTGGCCCTGGATCGCAAGGTCGTCGCCGACCTGGCCGTCCACGACAAGGCCGCGTTTGCCGTGTTGGCAGCCCAGGCGAAAGCCAGGCTCGCGGCCTGATCGTTTCTCCGTAGTTTCGTAGTTCCGGAAAGGGAGAGGGCTGCAGGCCTTCTCCCTTTTTGTTTTGTGTCATTCCGAGCGCAGCGAGGAATCGCGTACTCGTAGCGTCGTCGCTCCAGGTACGCGATCCCTCGCTTCGCTCGGGATGACACCAGGATTGAAATGGACATCATCGAATCGTTGTTGGGCAAGGCCCGCGCGGACATCGGCGCCGCCGCGGATGCGCGCGCACTCGAGCAGCTGCGTGTCGACTTGCTGGGCAAGAAGGGCAGCGTCACCGAGCTGCTGAAGCAGCTTGGCGGCATGGCGCCGGACCAGCGCAAGGCCTTCGGCGAGCGCGTGAACAAGGCCAAGGACGAGGTCGGCGGCCTGATCGACGCGCGCAAGCGCTCGCTCGCCGATGTTGCCCTCGCGCAGCTGCTTGCGGCCGAGGCCGTCGACGTGACGCTGCCGGGCCGCGGCACGATGCCGGGCGGGGCGCACCCGCTGACGCGCACCATCGAGCGCATCGAGCGCCTGTTCGCCGAGCAGGGCTTCGCCTCGGTGTCGGGCCCCGAGATCGAGGATGATTTCCACAATTTCCAGGCGCTGAACATCCCGGAGTCGCACCCGGCGCGCGCCATGCAGGACACTTTCTACGTGCAGGGCGGCAAGAAGCTGCTGCGCACCCACACGTCGCCCGTGCAGATCCGGACGCTCGAGAAGCTGGTGAAATCCGGTGGCAAGCCCCCGGTGCGCATCATTTGCCCGGGCCGCGTCTACCGGAAGGACCTCGATCGCACGCACAGCCCGATGTTCCACCAGGTCGAAGGGCTCTACGTCGCCGAAAAAGTGACGCTGGCCGACCTCAAGTACGACCTCATGAGCTTCCTGTCGCGCTTCTTCGAGCGGGAAATGGAGGTGATGTTCCGGCCGTCCTATTTCCCGTTCGTCGAGCCGGGCGCCGACGTTCACATCCGCTGGGGGGATCGATGGCTCGAGGTCATGGGCTGCGGCATGGTGCACCCCAACGAGTTCAAGGCGGTCGGCCTCGATCCGGAGAAGTACACCGGCTACGCCTTCGGCATGGGTGTCGAGCGCATGGCGATGCTGCGTTACGGCGTGGATGACCTGCGCCTGTTCTTCAACAATGACCTGCGCTTCCTGGGGCAATTCTCGTGAAGCTTCCGATCCAGTGGCTTCGCGAGTGGGCCAACCCGAAAGCCGACGACGCCATGCTCGCGGCGAAGCTCACGCGTGCCGGGCTCGAGTGCGAAGTGCTCGATGCGCCGCCGACGCTCGCCAACATCGTCGTCGGCGAGATTCGCGCAATCGCGCCGCATCCGCAGGCCGACCGCCTGCGCGTGTGCCAGGTCGACACCGGCGGCAAGGCGCCGTCGACCATCGTCTGCGGCGCGGCCAATGCGCGCGTTGGCATGAAGGCGCCGGTGGCGCTGCCGGGAGCCAAATTGCCCGATGGCACCGAGATCCGCACCGCGCCCCTGCGCGGTGTGGAGTCGGCCGGCATGCTGTGCTCCGCCAAGGAGCTGGCGCTGGCGGAAAAATCGGACGGCCTCCTCGAGCTCGACGCGAGCGCGAAAGTTGGAACACCGATCGGGGCGCACCTGCGGCTGGCCGACGCCACGCTCGCGCTGGAACTCACCCCGAACCGCGGTGACTGCCTGTCGATATTGGGGCTGTCTCGCGAAATCAGCGCCGTGTTCGGCGTGCCGCACCGACGCCCAACGATCGCCGCGACCAAGGTCACCAGCAAACGGCGCTACCCGGTGGCGCTCGAATCGCGCGCCGATTGCGCGCGCTACGCCGGCCGCGCCATCGAGCGCATCGATCCTGCCGCTCGCACGCCCGACTGGATGCGCGAGCGCCTGCGCCGCGCCGGCATCCGCTGCATCCATCCGGTCGTCGACGTCACTAACTACGTGCTGCTCGAGCTTGGCCAGCCGATGCACGCGTTCGACTGCGCCAAGTTCGGCGCCGCCATCAAGGTGCGGCGCGCCAAGGCGGGCGAGGCGCTCAAGCTGCTCAACGAGCAGGACTACGCCCTCGAGGCCAGAGACCTGCTCATCACCGACGGCGACAAGCCGCTCGCGCTGGCCGGCATCATGGGTGGCGCGGCGTCTGGCGTCGGCGCGCAGACGACCGACATCTTCCTCGAGAGCGCGGTATTCAGGCCCGAACTCGTCGCCGCCACCGGTCGACGCCTGCGCCTCCCGTCGGATGCGCTGTATCGCTTCGAGCGCGGCGTCGACCCGACGCTGCAGCGCGTGGCGCTCGAGCGCGCCACGCAGTTGATCCTCGAGATCTGCGGCGGCGCCGCCGGCCCGATCACCGAGGCCGGCGCGCTCACGCCCAAGGCGGTCGTGGTGAAGCTGCGTCGCGCGCGGCTCGACCAATTGCTGGGCTACGCAATTCCGTCGGCCGAAGTGGAGGCTTCGCTCAGGCGCCTCGGCCTTGGCGTGAAGCTGCTCGGCAAGACTGGATGGCAGGCCACGATTCCGGGCCATCGCTACGACTTGCGCCTTGAAGTGGACCTCATCGAGGAAGCGGCGCGCCTTTACGGCTACGAGCGCATTCCCGCGCGCGCTTATCCGGCCCTGCTGGTGCCGGCGCCGGTGCCCGAGGCGCGGCCGGTTGATCGCGCGCGCGCGACCTTGATCGCGCGCGGATATCAGGAGGTCGTGACCTACGCGTTCGTCGACGCCGGCCTGCAGGGGCAACTGGCGCCGGATGCGAAGGCGATTCCGCTGGACAACCCGATCGCCGACACGCTCGCGCACATGCGCACGACGCTGTGGGTGGGCCTGATCCAGGCCTGGCGCTACAACCAGCAGCGCCAGCAAAAACGCATGCGCCTGTTCGAGGTCGGTGTCTGCTTCCGCGACGAGGGCGGGGCAGTGGTCGAGACCGCGTGCCTGGCCGCGTTGGCGGCGGGCCCGGCCGTCCCGGAGCAATGGGGCCAGCCCCAGCGGGCGACCGACTTTTTCGACTTCAAGGCGGACGTCGAGGCCCTGGCGGGCGCGGGTGCGGACGTGTCGTTCCAGCCCGGCGAGCACCCGGCGCTGCATCCGCGCCAGACGGCCCGGTTGGTCCGCGGCGGTCGCCCCGTGGGCTGGGCGGGGCCCTTGCACCCCCGCCTGGTGGCTGCGCTGGACCTGCCCGAGGCGCCGTTCCTTCTGGAGCTGGAGTCCGCGGCCCTGGGCCCTGCCGCGGTTCCAAGGCCCGGACAGGTCTCGGAATTTCCCGCTTCCCGCAGAGATCTGGCCCTGGTCATGAAGGACGACGTGGCTGCGGCCACCCTGCTCGCGCAGGCCCGCGAGGCCGCTGGCGGCTGCCTGCGCGAGGCGGGGGTGTTCGACGTCTACCGCGGTGCAGGCTTACCTAATGGTTTCAAAAGTGTCGCTTTAAGCTTGATTTTTCAAGACAATTCACGCACCCTAACTGACGTAGAAGTCGACTCGGCGGTGCAGGCGGTAACCCGCCGGCTCCGGGAAAGTCTGGGGGCTTCGATTCGAGGGGAGATCAGTGGCGGCGTTGACCAAGGCGGAACTGGCCGAAGCGCTGTTTGAGCAACTTGGCCTCAACAAGCGGGAGGCCAAGGAGTTCGTGGACTATTTCTTCGAACAAGTACGCCACAGCCTCGAGGCCGGCGAGCAGGTAAAGCTTTCGGGTTTTGGCAATTTCGAGCTGCGGGACAAGAATCAGCGCCCGGGCCGGAACCCCAAGACCGGCGAGGAGATCCCGATCTCCGCGCGCCGAGTGGTGACGTTTCGTCCGGGACAGAAACTTCGGTTGCGAGTAGAGAGCGATGCGGGAACTGGCGACTAATCTTCCACTGCCGCTGCCGGAAATTCCGCGCAAGCGGTACTTCGCCATTGGCGAGGTGAGCGAGCTGTGCGCGGTCAAGCCGCATGTGCTGCGCTACTGGGAGCAGGAATTTCCGCAGTTGAAGCCGGTCAAGCGCCGCGGCAACCGGCGCTACTACCAGCACGACGACGTACAGATGATCCGGCGCATCCGCAGCCTGCTGTACGAACAGGGCTTCACCATCGGCGGAGCGCGCCAGCGCCTGCGCGAGATGCCCAAGGCCACCGCACTACCGGTACGCGCGCCGACGGCGCAGCCCACGGCTCAGGTGCCGATGCTCAAGGGCAAGTTCACCCGGGGTGAACTCAAGCAGATGCGCACCGAACTCGAGGCCGCGCTGAAGCTGCTGGATCGCTAGACCCTCGAGCCGGTGTCATCCCGAGCGAAGCGAGGGATCGCGTGCAGATTCCCCCAACACCCCCAATCCGCTAAGATTCGCGCCCCTGCAATTTTTCTCGCGTCGGTGCGTAGCGCAGCCTGGTAGCGCACCTCCTTGGGGTGGAGGTGGTCGGAGGTTCAAATCCTCTCGCACCGACCAAATTCTTCCGAGGCGCTCAGACCTCGACGATCAGCTTCCCCGTGTTCTCGCCCTTGAACAGCCCGACCAGCGCCTGCGGCGCGTTGTCGAGGCCGCGCACCAGCGTGTGGGCGTCCTTCACGCGGCCGGTCTTCATCCACCACATCATGCGCAGCTGCGCGAGCGGAAAGCGCTTCACGTAGTCGAGGATGATGAAGCCCTCGATCTTGAGCCGGCGCGTCAGCACGTGGATGAAATTCGTCGGGCCAATGCCGCTGCGGTCGTCCTTGCCGTATTGCGAGATCATTCCGCAGAGCACCACGCGGCCGTGGAGGTTCATCAGCTCGATGACCTCGTCCATGATCTCGCCGCCGGCGTTCTCGAAGTCGATGTCCACGCCATTCGGGCAGGCCGCCTTGAGCTGAGCCTTCCAGTCGGCGTCGCGCCGGCAGATCGCGGCGTCGAAGCCAAGCTCGCGCGTCAGCCATTCGCATTTCTCGCGCGTGCCGGCGATGCCGACGGCGCGACAGCCGTGGACTTTCGCGAGCTGGCCGACGATGCTGCCGACCGCGCCCGCCGCGGCTGAAACCACGACCGTCTCGCCGCGCTTCGGCTTGCCGATGTCCAGCAGCCCGAAGTATGCGGTCATGCCGGTCGCACCGAGCACGCCCATGACGTGCTCCGGCGGCAACGGCGGAAACGGCGGTAAAGCGGTAGCGGGCGTGGCGTCGTCCGGGCTGATGACCGCGTAGTCCTGCCAGCCCAGCAGGCCGACGACCTTGCGTCCGACCTTGTACTGCGAGCTATTGCTGGCGACGACTTCGCCCAGGCCGACGCCGCGCATGACGCCATCAAGTGGCACCGGCGGCAGGTAGCTCGGCTCTTCGCCCATCCAGATGCGATTGGTCGGGTCGAGCGACAAGTGCGAGAGCTTCACCAGCGCCTGGCCGGGACCCGGCACCGGCGCCGGCCCAACCACGCGCTCGAGGACCTTTGGATCGAAGTCGCCCGTGGGTCGCTGGCGCAGCACAAACCGACGATTCTGGCTGGTCACCTCAGGCCGCCTTCGGCAGCATCTGGCCGAGGAAGCCCTTCGCTTCCGGCATGTCCATGTACCGCGGCACCGCGTAATACAGGTGCGCCTCGGTGAGGGCCTTGTCCGCAATCGCGTCGATGTCGCTCGCCTTGAGCTTGTCGACCTGCGTCGGGATGCCGAATTCCTGGTTCATCTGGCGTACGCGCGCGATGAACTTGTCGGCAAGCTCGCTGGTGCTTTCACCGCCGGTCTTCAAACCGCTCACCTCGGCCAGCGTCGCCAGGCGCTCCGCACAATCGGCCTTGGAGAAGTCGAGCACGCGCGGCAGCACGATCGCGTTCGCCAGCCCGTGCGGCACGTGGTAGTACGCGCCGAAGTTGTGGGCGAACGCATGCACGTAGCCGACGCCGGCGGTGGTGAAGGCGACGCCCGCCTTGAACGAGGCGAGCGCCATGTTCTGGCGCGCCTCGATGTTCTTGCCGTCTTTCACCGCGGTGGCGAGGTTCTGCATGATGAGCTTCGTCGCCTCGAGCGCCTCGGTGTCGGTCTTCGTCGTGCGGTTGCGCGAAAGGTAGGCCTCCACGGCATGCGTCAACGCGTCCATCCCGGTCGCCGCGGTGATCGGCGGCGGCAGGCCGGTCATGAGCGCGCCATCCAGCGCAGCGGCCACGGGCACGAGTCGCGGCGACATGATCGCGAACTTGCGTGTCGTCGACGGATCCGACACGACGGCGGCGATGGTGACCTCGGAGCCGGTGCCGGCCGTGGTCGGCACCGCGTACAGCGGCAACAGCTTGAAGGCGACGCGCATCAAGCCGGACATGTGGACGATCTTGTAGGGATTGGTGGCGCGCGCCGCGATGACCTTTGCCGCGTCGATCGACGAGCCCCCGCCGATGGCGAGGATCGCGGTGCAGCGGTGCTGCTTCAGCAGCGCCAACCCATTCTCGATCTGTTCGATGGTCGGGTTCGGCAATACGCCGTCATAGACCACGGTCTGCACGCCGAGCGCTGACAGCTTGTCCTGGAACGGCTTGAGCAGGCCGATCTTGACCAGCATGGCATCGGTCACGATGAGCAGGTTCTTGACGCCCTGCTGCGCGACGTGCTCGCAAAGCCTCATCGACGAGCCGGGGCCGGTGAACAACTGCGGCGTGCTGAAGAACAGCAGCGGTGTCGTGATTTTCAACAGGAACTGCCAGATGCGGAAGAAAAATACTTTCACTGCGAATGGAATCACGTTGCTGCTCTCCCCCGGAAGAGACGGCCAGTATATTTGCTAGGCTCGGACGATGGATATCGGCGGCTTCCACATCGTCGCGTTGCTCGCTTGCGGCATGGGTGCGGCGGTTTGGGGCACTGACAGCCAGAGCCCGACCAGCCGCGCGCTCGGCGTGTTCCTCGCGGCGATGGGTGGCGTCATCTTTGTCAGCATCCAGGTCCCGGACACCGGCACTTTGCCGGAATGGACGCGCATCCTCGGGGTGCTCGATGCGGTCGCTTTCATCGCCGGCGTCGAATGGGGCGTGCGGGTCGGCGAAACCGTGGCGTCCAGCCGGCTCATCCGGCCCGGACGGCTCATGCTGCGCGCTGCCCAGGTGGTGATCGCGCTGTATGCCGTCGTCATCGCGTGGCAGCCGGACCTGCGGGCACGCGCCCTCGGTGGCTCGCTGGACTTCGACCTGGCGACCGATCCCGAGCTCGCGTTCTACCTGGTCGCTGCGCCGTGGGTGCTGGCCGTGGGTCTTGTCTCGGCCGCGGGGGTCCGGTTGTTGCGCGAGCAGCCCGACAAGGCCGAGGCGGCGCGGATCATGTCGATGCTCGTGGTGATGCCCCTGTTTGCGCTCGGCCTCGCGCTGCCGGACGCCTGGGCGCCGCTGTCGATCGCGCTGGGCGAGATCGTGTTCCTGGTCGGGGCGCTGCGCTATCACACGGTGCAGGGCGCGCGCGGCCAGTTCATGGCGCAATTCCTGTCACCGCAAGTCGCGGAGCTGGTGCGAAAGCGCGGGCTCAAAAACGCCATGGCGCGTGAGCGCCGGGTCGTGACCGTCATCTCCTGCGACATCCGTGGCTTCACCGGCTACGCGCAAGGCACCTCGCCGGACCGCGTCATGCGTTTGTTGCGCGACTTCTATGGCGCGGTCGGCGCGGCGGCGACCGCGTACGGCGGCACCATCAAGGACCTCGCCGGCGATGGCGCGCTGATCCTGGTCGGCGCACCGGTGGCTTTCGACGACCAGCCGGTCCGGGGATTGGCGCTGGCGCGCCACTTGCAGGAGAGGGCGCGGCGCGTCGTGCGCAAGTATTCGACCGACATGGGACTGGGCGTGGGCGTGGCCACCGGCGAGGTTGCGGTCGGCATCGTCGGGCAGGGCGCTCGCTACGAGTACGTCGCCGTGGGCCCGGCGGTGAACCTGGCCTCGCGCCTGTGCGACGAGGCGCGTGACGGCGAAATCCGCGTCGACGCCGCAACGCTGGAGGCTGCCGGCGAAACGCTGCCGGTGAACAGTGAGCTGCGGCCCCTCAAGGGCGTGGGCCGCGAAGTGCCGACCTACGTGATCGACACATAAGAAAAGGGGTCTGACCCCTTTTCTTATGGCTTTTGCGAGCCCTTGCCGAATAGCAGGGTGCGCAGGGCACCGAACTTCGGGATCTCCTGCGACACGACGTGGGTGTGCGTGGCGACCTGCTCGATGTACCAGGCGATCCGGAACACGGCCAGTACGAATTCGAGTGCGATGCGCAGCGCAGTGATCATGGTAAAGAACAGCAGCGGCCCGAGCACGAGCCACGCAAGCCCCTCGGCGAGCGAAGCGCGGAAACTCAGGAAAACTAGGTACAGCGTGAAGACCGCGCTCGCGCCGATGCCGAGGCCGTAGACCAGCGGCAGCATGCGCGTCGTCAGGAAGGTCGTGAATTGCAGGTCGAACAGCTCGCGCAGGTACTCGCGCGCAACGCCACGCCGCTTGTCGGGTTCGGACATGTGCCTATAGTACGTGCCGGGGGGACTCATGGACTTCGCGGGGATCGTGGACGACGTCCAGCGCAACTGGATGCTGTACGCATCGATGCCGGTGGTCGCGGCGGTGATCGGCTACACCACCAAGCTGGTGGCGATCCGCATGATGTTCGAGCCGATCGAGTTCGTCGGCAGGCCGCCGTATTTCGGCTGGCAGGGCATCGTGCCGCGCAACGCCGAGCGCATGGCCACCATCGCCTGCGAACTCATGACCACGCGCCTGATCTCACCGCAGGACGTGTTCGGCAAGCTCGACCCGGATCGCGTGGCGCGCGAGATCGAGCAGCCGATGCTCGCCGCGGTCGACGACATCACGCGCGAGGTGGCGTCGCGTTTCCAGCCCGGCCTGTGGGAGATGCTGCCAGAGCGCATGCGCCAGCTCGTGGTGAACCGCATCCGCGACGACGCACCGACCATCGTCACGCGGATCATGCAGGACATCCAGCGCAACATCGACCAGGTGTTCGACCTGAAGCACATGGTCATCACCAACCTTAAGCGCGACAAGGCGCTGCTGAACCGCATCTTCAAGGAGACCGGTGCCAGGGAGTTCCGCTTCATCGCGCACTCGGGCTTTTACTTCGGCTTCGCCATCGGCTGCGTTCAGGCGATCACCTGGGCGCTGACCCACAACGCCTGGGTCATGCCGCTGTTCGGCGGCTTCACCGGCTGGTTCACCGACTGGCTTGCGTTGAAGATGATCTTCGAGCCCAAGCAGCCCCGGAGATTCTTCGGCCTGTTCGAATGGCAGGGCTTGTTCATCAAGCGGCGCAAGGAAGTCGCCGCCGAGTACGGCGCGCTGATTGCCAAGGAAATCATCACGCCGCGCAACGTCATGGAAGAGGTGCTACGCGGCCCGCTTGCGGACCGGCTTTACGAAATGGTGCTCAAGCACGTGCAGAGGAGCGTCGATGAGCAGGCCGGCATGGCCAAGCCGCTGGTGGTGTTCGCCGTCGGTGGCGCGCGTTACCAGGAGATGAAGCAGGCGGTGGCCAAGCAGCTGATGGCGCGACTGCCCGACACATTGCGGCACGTCGAGGACTACGCCGAGGACGCGATGGACCTCAAGAACACGCTGACACGCAAGATGCAGGAGCTGACCGAGGACGAGTTCGAGGGCTTGCTGCGACCGGCGTTCAAGCAGGACGAGTGGATCCTCATCGCGGTGGGCGCGGCGCTCGGCTTCCTGGTCGGTGAGATGCAGGTGTTCGTAATGCTGCACATGGGGCGGTAGCCGCCCTCGCGGTAATCCCGCTTCTCGCGCACAGATGCAATCATGCGTCGCGCCTTTCGATTACCCCTGGAGTCACCCATGATCCCCCGCACCCTGTTCGGTCCCGAGCACGAGGACTTTCGCAAGACCGTGCAGCGCTTCTTTGCCGACGAGGTCGTGCCGCATCGCGAGGCGTGGGAAGCGCAGCAGCACGTCGACCGCAAGATCTGGAATCGCGCGGGCGAGCTGGGCCTGCTGTGCATGCACCTGCCGGAGGAGTACGGCGGCGCCGGCATGACCGACCGGCTGTTCAACATCGTGCGCATCGAGGAAGGCGCCTACGCCGGTGACTCTGGCTTCTCGCCGGGGGTTGGCGTGCATGGCGACATCGTTGCTAATTACATCCTCAACTTCGGCAGCGCCGAGCAGAAGCAGAAATGGCTCCCGGGCATGGCCAGCGGCGACCTCGTTGGCGCCGTTGCCATGACCGAACCGGGTACCGGCTCCGACCTGCAGGCGGTGCGCACCACGGCGACGACCGACGGCGACCACTACGTCATCAACGGCAGCAAGACCTTCATCACGAATGGCTACCTGTGCGACCTCGTCATCGTCGTCGCCAAGACCGGCAACAGCGGCGAGGGTGCCAAGGACATCTCGCTGATCGTGGTCGAGGCCGGCACGGCCGGCTTCACCAAGGGCAAGCCGCTCAAGAAAATCGGCATGCACGCTCAAGACACCTGCGAGCTGTTCTTCGACAACGTGCGCGTGCCCAAGGCGAACCTGCTCGGGCGCCAGGAGGGCATGGGCTTCGTCATGCTGATGCAGGAACTGGCGTGGGAGCGCCTGATCACCGCGGTCGGCTGCATCGCGGGCTGCGAGCGCGTGCTCAAGACCACGCTCGAGTACACGCGCAACCGCAAGGCCTTCGGCAAGCCGATCGCGGCATTCCAGAACACGCGCTTCCGGCTCGCCGAGCTGAAAGCCGAGGTCGTCATTGGCCGGGTCTACGTCGATCGCTGCATCGAGCTCGCGGCGAAGAAGAAGCTGGCTCCGGACGACGCTGCGATCTCGAAGATGTGGGTGACCGACCTGCTGAGCAAGGTGATCGACCAGTGCCTGCAATTCCACGGCGGCAATGGTTACATGCTCGAGTACCCCATCGCGCGAGCCTATTGCGACTCGCGCGCCAACCGCATCTATGCGGGCAGCAACGAGATCATGAAGGAGCTGATCGCGCGGGGGTTCTAGGGCCGTATTCCACGCTACGCTCGGGGCAAAACCTCGCGCAGCAGTTCTGTCGCCCCGGCGCGGCTCGCGATGGCCCTGAGTTTCTGCACGGTGCCCGCACCGAGCTCGATGGCGATGTCGCCGACGCGGCCCTGCTGCGCGGTGGTGAGTTGGCCCATCATCAGCAGCCCGGCGTCCTGGACCTCGGTCGGTCCTGCCGCGATCGCCGCGACGACGCGCTTGAGGCGCTCGAGCGGCACGAGGTCGATGAGCTCGGCGACACGCTGGCGGCGCTCGACATACCCGGCCACGCGCACCAGGGCGTGGTCGTCGGAGATCTTCTCCATGACCGCGCGAATGGCCTCGTCGGTGAGTTCATCGACGAAGCGCCCCATCGTCACGTAGTCCTTGCGCTTCAGCAGGACCTGCGCCACCTCGACGATGATCTTGACCGGCATGCGCTGGAGCAGGGTGGAGGCGCTGCGCGGGTCCATCTGCACGCAGACGTCGGCGAGAAATGCGGTCTTGAGCCCGCCGGCGATCTCGACGGCGCGCTGCGGGTCCATGACGCCGGACACGCGCGCCGACAACATGGGCCCGAACACCCGCTCGGACATCTTGGCGATCAGCGAAGCAGGCAGCAGCTTGCTGGCGTCGGCGAGGCGCTGGAACGCGACGCGATGCTCGTCGAACAGCGATTGCGTGATGCGATCCTCCAGTTGGCGCAGCGCCGCGACATCGAGCCCGGCGAGGAAGTCGACCTCCGCAGGCTCGGTGCCGAGCGCGCGCGCGAGCTTGACCAGCTCGGCACGCACCAGCAGCTCGCTCATGGGTGCGTCAATCCGACAACAGCTTGAGCAGGGGCTTGCGCAGGAGACCCGGCACGAAGCGCAGCGCGTGCTCCTGCGCCTTCTTGAGCTCGGCGCGCTGGCATGCGCGGGCGGCTTCGATCAGGGCCTGCAGCGCGGCGCGGTCGCGCTCGGAAAGCTTCAGGCCGGCAAGGGGATCTGGCAGGGCGGGGTCCGGGATCAGGGCTTCTGGGGGAGGAAAGTGTCGGCGCCGGCGGTGAGGTCATTGCCCTTGTGCTTCAGCTCTTCCTTCGACAGGAAGTGCGCGAGCGCCGGCAGCACGATGATGGCACCGAGCATGTTGGTAAAGAAACCGAAGAACAGCAGTGCACCCATGTCGCGCTGGAACTGCAGGTCCGACAGCAACCACAGCGCCACGCCGGCGGCCATGCCAACGCCGGTGAAGAGCGTCGCCTTTCCGGTCGAGCGCATTTTCTGGTAGTAGGCGTCCTCGAGCGTCAATCCGCGGCGCAGGCCTTCGGCGACGACGGCATAGCTGTAGATGCCGTAATCCACGCCGACGCCGCAGGCGAAGGCCAGGACCGGCAGGGTCGCCACTTTCTGGCCGATGCCGAGCCACTCCATCATGGGATAGCCGAGCAGCGTGACGGTGGCCAGCGGCAGCATGACGCAGAGGACGCCCGACACCGTGCGGAAGGTCAGCCACAGGAACAGCAGGATCGCGCCGTAGACCCAGTAGATCAGCGGCAACTCCTGGCGCTGGACGTCCTCGTTGGTCGCGGCCATGACGCCGACGTTGCCGGAGGCGAGGCGGAACTCGACGCACTTTTCGGTTCGCGGCTGCCCCGCGACCTTGGGCTGGGTGCACCGCATGCCGTTCAACTCGCCTTCGTACTTCTTGACGGCGTCGATCAGCGTCTTGATCGTCTCGGCCTTGTGGTCGACCGTGAACACGAACAGCGCGAGCGCGTTGGCGTTGTCGTTGTAGAGGCCGGAGGTGGTCGGTACTACTGCGACGGATTGCGACAGCGACTGCGGCTGGCGCGGCAGCACCTCGGAGTTCAGGCGCCCCTCGTTGAGGCCGGCGTAAGCCAGCTTCGCCAGGTCGAGCAGCGACAGCACGTCGCGCACGCCGGGCTGGTTCAACATGTACCAATTGAAGCGGTCGATCTCGCGCATCGTCGCGTAGTCGATGGTCGAGTCGTCGAACGTCTCGGCGATGATCTTGAGCTGGTCCACGCCTAGCGTGAAGCGTTCGGCGATGGCGCTGGCGTCGCGGTTGAAGCGCGAGTCCGGCCGCAGCTCCGGCACGCCCGGCGTGGTGTCGCCGATCTGGACGTGGGGGTAGCGCGACGCGCCGAACGCGGCGAGGCCGAACATGATCACGACCACAACGGTGGCCGGCCCGCGGCGGCACAGCACGGCCATTTTCTTGAAGATGCCATCGCCAAGCGCCTCGCGCTTCGCGGAGGCGCGCTTGAAGCCGACCGGATCCGGCAGCTTGAGGTACGACAGCACGGCCGGCAGCAGGATCTTGTTGACCATGATGACGCCGACCATGCCGAACGCGGCGTTCACCGACATCTCGCGGATCACGTCGATGTTGATCATGTAGATGGTCGAGAACCCGACCACGTTGGTCACCAGCGCGACGATGCCGGGGATGAACAGCGCGCGAAACGTCATCAGCGAGGAGTCGTAGCTCGACGCATCGCGCGTCGTGATCTCGTGCGCCCAGGAGTTCACGTACTGCACCGCGTGGCTCACCGATACCGACATGATCAGGAACGGCACCAGCATCGAGAACGGGTCGAGGCCGAAGCCGATCGTGCGCAGCAGGCCCATCTCCCAGATGCAGGCCACCATCGAAGTCGAGATGACCAGCAGCGCCAGCGGCAGGGAGCCGATGTAGATCCACAGCAGCAGGCCCATCAGCAGCAGCGCAAGCACGAAGAACCCGCCGACTTCGATCGTCGCCTTGGTCATGTCGTCCACGACCTTGGCAAAGCCGATGATCTGGACCTCGACCTGGTCGTTCTCGAACCTGGCGCGGATCTCCTCGAGCTTGTCACCGACCTTGACGTAGTCGAGCGGCTCACCGGTGACCGGGTCGTTGTCGAGCAGTTCGGCCACGACCATCGCGGAAGTGGCGTCCCCGGAGATCAGGCGGCCGATCACGTTGGCCTTGGCGACGTTGCTGCGGATGCGCGCGACCATTTCGGGCGTCGGCGGCTGCATGTAATCGCGCGGCACCACGGTTTCGCCGGCGAGGCCGCCCTCGATGACCTCCACGTAGAGGATATTCGGCGTGAAGATCGAGGTGACGCGGGCGCGATCGACGCCGGGGATGAAGAACACCTCATCGGTCAGCAGGCGCAAAGTCTCGAGCGTCTCGGGCGTGTAGAGCGTGCCCTCACGCGCGTGCAGCGACACCAGCACGGTGTTGGCTCCACCAAAATCCTTGTAGTACTCGAGGAACGTCTGCATGTACGGATGTTCCTGCGGCACCATCTTCAGCCAGCTGGCCTGTGGCTTGAGCTGGGAAGCCTGGTACAGGAAGAACAGCGTCAGCATCGCGAGGATGCCGAGCGTGACACCGCGTTTCGCATAGACCAGCGGCTCGACCAGCCGCAGCACCAGGCGGGTGAAATTGGTTTCCTTGACCGTGGCGACCATCAGAGGGCTCCCAGGTCGATGGCGCCGCGACGGCCCACGGCTACCCAGCGTCCATTGAGGAACACGACTTCGCCGAGCGTGTCACCGTCCGGCGGCCTCGGCGTGGTCGCCGCCGTGGCGGCGGGATCGACCTTCACGACGGTGCCATTGACACCGACGAGCAGCGTCGCCGCCTCGCCGCGGGCCCCGCCGAACAGCGACTCCTTCGTCGGCGTCTGCAGCAGGCGCCAGCCCAGCTTGGCGAGTTGCGCACCGTCGGTGACGGTCTGGCGCGAGTAGGGGTCGTAACCCTCGACGGCCAATCCCGCGCACCGGCTGACGTCCTCCGCCACGAACACGTTGCCGCGCAGGCCGAAGGCAATCGCGCCTTTCTCGCCGTGCGGCAGCACGCCGAAGAACGACCCGGTGTAGGGCGAGTCGATGAGCTCCCAGTTGGCGCCCTGGTCTTTCGAGCGCATCAGCAAGCCCTTCTCGCCGACCACCAGCAGGCTGCCGTCGCCGAGCCGGGTCACTGCATTGAAGTGCTGGCCGAGTTCACCGATCGGGAACTCGCGCGCCGTCCAGGTGGCGCCACCGTCGGTGGAGTCGAGGAACGTGCCGTAGCCACCGATGGCGAAGGCGCGCTGCTCGTCGAGGGCGGCGACGTCGTACAGCGCGCGGCCGCTGGCGTCGAAGTGGGCCACGGTCCAGGTGGATCCGCCATCGCGCGTGACCAGGATGGCGGCATCGTGCCCGAGCGCAAAGCCGGTCTTGTCGTCGCGAAAGCGCACCCGGTTGAGCATGACGTCAACGGGCGATTGAACCTGCTGCCAGGCCTTGCCGTCGGCCGAAGCCAAGATGTGGCCGCGATCGCCCACGGCGAGCAGCCTGCTGCCGGCCTGCGCGACGCTCACCAGGGTCCGCTTGCCGGCCAGCGGAGCCGTCATGGCCGGCTGGGGCTTCTCGCCTTTCGCTGGATCGGGGGCTTCCGAGCCTTCGTCCTGAGCCAACCCCGGCGCGGCAGCGAAAACCAGCAAAAGCGCCAGTTTCAATTTCATGTTGCTAGCGCTTGGACGCTCGCCGCTGCAACGCGGCAGGCGAGAACGTCTTCTCGTCGTACTTGATCTCGAAGTTCGAAACCGGATCTTCGTTGGTCATCGTCGTCAGGAAGTAGCGCTTGGTCTGGAGATCGTAGATCGTCTCCGGGATGCCGCTGACCGTCGGGATGAACGGGATCGTCAGCAGGTGCGCTTCCTGGAACTTCCACAGCTGGTCGCGATTGTCGTAGCCGTCCACCGCCGCGATCGACCAGGAATCCTCGTCGAGGTAGAACGTGCGCTTCTTGAGCTGGTGGCGCTGGCCCGGCGCGAGCGTGGCTTCGACCACCCACACGCGGTGCAGCTCGTAGCGGCAGAAATCCTGGTTCATGTGGCCCGGCCGCATGATGTCGGCGTACTTGAAAGTGGGCGAGTTGAGGATCCAGGAGTTGTACGGGATCAGCACTTCCTTGCGGCCGATCAGCTTGTAGCTGTAGCGCTCGAGCGCCCCGTTGAACACGTCGACCTGGTCGTAGAACTGCTCGCCGTCGGTGCCGATCGCGGGGTTGTCGAAGCCCACGTCCGGCGCGCGGTTGACGCGGCCGAGGCCGGGGGAATAGATCCACGCCGAGCGTGCTTCGACCCCGGGGCCGATCTTCTCGTGCACCAGGGTGAACTGGCCGGCGACGCGAGGGGGCTCCTTGGTCTCCGAGAGGTAGTACGCAATCATCGGGCTGCCGGTCTTCGCCATCGAGCGGTCTTTCAGGTTCGCGTAAACGAACAGGACGTCCTCGACCAGTTTGGTGATCTTGAAGCTGCCGTCCGGCTTCACGATCGCCTGGTTGTTGTAGCGCTGCACCGCGCTGCCACGAAACTTGAGCTTGTGGTTCCACAGCGGTTCGGCACCGCCCTTGGGGATCGGGAACGGGAAACCGAGTTCGGCGCCTTCGACCTTGTCTGTGCCGGTCAGCGAGGCAGACGTCGCGTTCTTCTTGGTTGCCGCGTAAATCTCGTCCGGGAAGAAAGCGTTGCGAACGGTGGGATACACGACCATGCGATAGGTCGGGTAGGTCTTGAACAACGCCTTGTGGCCTTCCGTCAGGTACTTCCCGTACTGCGGGAGGTTGGCCTTGGTGACGATGTACAAGGGCTTGACGAACTCGGCCGGATCCTTGCCGTAGACCTTGTAAGTGATGAAGTCCTTCACATACGACGGCTGGTACTTGAGGATCAGGTCCGCCGCCTCGGGGCCCTTGCCCTGGTTCAGCAACTCCTGGGCCTGCTTGACGATTTCGGCAAACCGGGTGCCCTTGGGCAGGTTTTTCTCGAGGTCTTTCGGCAAGTTGGTGCGCAGCTTCTCGAGGTCGCTGCGCGTCATGGTGAGCATCTTCTCGCTGAAGGCGGACTTGCCCGCCCACTCCGGAATGCTGCCGTCGGCATTGCCGGCCTTCACCGCCCCGACTGCGGTCAGCTCGCCGCCAAGCTTGGCGGCTTCTTCCGGCGTGGCCTTGCCGAACGCAGCGGGAGTGGCGAGCGCCAGCAGCAGCGCGATGCACCGAATGGGTTGTTTCATGAAAAAGTCTCCTGGCGGCGCGGGCCGCTGTATTGCCGGACCTAGAATGCGTAAGAGAGCGACGCGGTGATGTTGTCGCGGTCGCTCAGCGCGTTGCGCGAGCCGCCGAAGTACTGGTAGATCAGCGTGCCGGTGATGGCAGAGCCGTACTCGAAGAACAGCGACGGCACCAGCCAGCGGCTACCTTCGACGTAGTTCTGCATCGGTGAGGGCGAGATGCCCTCGACGTCCCAGAACGCAAGCAGGGTCGGCTTTACCGTCAGGCCCACGTCGAACAGGTTGCTGTAGTTGAGCTGGATCAGGGAGCGCAGGCCCCACGAGAATTCGTCGGCGAAGCCTTCGGTCTGCTGCGTCGGGTTGATGCGGCCTTCGCCGGTGCCGCCGCCGGTGCCGTCGGCGCCGGGACTCGGGTGTGACTGGTCGCCGGCGCCCTGGAAGTAGACCTCATTCCGTTCTGGCATGTCGAAGACGTTGGTGAAGCCGACTTCGAACACCATCAGCAGGTCGTCGGAGGCGAAGGGGTTGGTCGAGAACAGTTGCAACGCGGTCAGCGCGAACTGGCCGATCTGCAGGCGCTCGTAGCCTGGGATGTACTGGCCGCCATTGATGTCGGTGGCGGCGCTGCTGTTGTCGAAGCCGCGGTAGTCGGCGATGTAGGACGGAAAGATGGTCGACGCTGAGGGCAGGGCGGACGCAGAGGCGTCTTCGCCCGGGTT
>DATLBT010000010.1:0-15031 GCA_035526825.1 Verrucomicrobiia bacterium
GGCGCGATGAGCTTCAACTACGACGTCGAGTTCGAGGTCGAGAGCTACCTGCGCTACCAGGGCCAGTCGTTCGTCGAGCGCTTCGACGCCAACACCTACCTGCTGATGACCAAGGCGCTGGACTACTTCGACCCGGCCCGCGACCACGGCGGATCGCTGGCCGAGGCCTTCAAGCGCGCCACCGCGAAATTCCTGGTGGTGGCGTTCTCGAGCGACTGGCGCTTCTCGCCGTCGCGCTCGCGCGAGATCGTCAAGGCGCTGGTCGATGCCGGGCGCGACGTCAGCTATGCGCTGATCGACTCGCAGCTCGGCCACGACGATTTCCTGATGCCCTTGCCCGAGTACAACCGTGTGCTGTCGAGCTACCTCGGGCGCGCCGCCGTCGAGGTCGGTGCATGAGCGCCGCGCCGCTGCGCCCCGACCTCGCGCTGATCACGCAGTGGATCGAGCCCGGCTGCCGCATCCTCGACCTCGGCTGCGGCGACGGTGCGCTGCTCGCGCACCTCGCCCGCACGCGCAAGGTGCGCGGCTATGGCCTCGAGATCGACCCGCACAACGTCGCGCAATGCCTCGACGCCGGCGTCAACGTCATCGAGGCCGACGTCGACGACGGGCTGAAGGATTTCCGTGACGGCAGCTTCGACTACGTCGTGATGACGCAGGCGCTGCAGGCCATGCAGCGGCCCGACCTGGTGGTCGCCGAGATCTTGCGCGTCGGCCGGACTGGCATCGTCACCTTCCCGAACTTCGGCCACTGGAAGGTGCGCCTCGCGCTCGCGCGCGGCCGCATGCCCGCTACGCCGGCGCTGCCCGAGGAGTGGTACTCGACCGCCAACATCCACCTGTGCACGGTGGCCGACTTCGAGGACCTGTGCGCCCAGCGCCACTGGCGCGTGCGCCGGCGCGCGCTGATGAACCATCGCCGCGCCGACAGCGGCGGCGCGCTCGGGCTCATGCCCAACCTCCTCGCGGAAGTGGCGCTCTACATGCTCGAGGCGCCCGCGCGCTGACCGGCTCGATTCAGAGCGAGATCGAGAACCCCACGCGCAGGCCGTAAACGATGTTGTCGCCGACCTGCCCGACCTGCGGCGTGAACTCGACCAGGCCCAGGCTGATGCGCGTGCCGATGTAGGCCTTGGTCTCCTCGACCTCGACTTTCGACAACAGGGTTGAACTGTCGGGATCGGACTCGCCCATCACGTAGCCCACGCCTACATACGGCGTGATCGGGCCGAAGCCTTTCGACAGCGACAGGTCCACGGACTTCGAGTCGAGCGCAATGCTCTCGACGCCCGCCACCTTCACGTAACTGCCGCGCAGCGCCAGAGCCGGTGACGTCGTCGAGCCGGCGAGGATCGCGTAGCGCACCTCGCCACCGTAGACGTCGACGTTGGTGCCGGGCACCGTCGTGTAGAACGCACCGACGTCGATGTCGAGCGGCAGGCCCTTGGTGACCTGCAGGCCGACGAGGCCGAGGCCGCTGAAATCCTGGCCGGTGACCTGCTGCCAGTGGGCGTCGACATCGATCGGCACGTAGCTGGCCACGACGCCGATGCCCAAGCCGATGATGCCGGTTGCCTCGGCCGGGCCGAGCGCCTGGTAATCGATGGTGGCGATGATGTCCTCGGACACCGACTCGAACGCCGCCTGGCAGGCCGCGCCCGCGCAGCTCGGCGTGATCTCCACATCCTTGGCCATCGCCGGCATCGCCGCAACCGCCATAACCACCGCCATCATCCGCTTGCTCACGCTTTTCTCCCGTTATGTTGGATGAACGCGCTCACCGCGCGCTCGAGTTCAATAAGCTTGCCATGAAAAAAATGCCCGACGCCATCCATCGGCGCCAGCTCGACGGGCGGTTCATAGCCGGCGAGCGCCTTGCGCGTTTCCTCGAACGCGACCACGTCGTCGTCGCGGCCGTGCACGACGAGCCACGGGCACGGCGGCCGCGGCGGCTTTTCGTCGAAGTAACGGAATGGCGGCGCGATCGAGACGAGCAGATCGGGCTGCGCGCGCGCTGCCGCGCGCAGCGACACGAAGGCACCGAACGAAAAGCCGGCCAGCAGCAGCGGCATGCCGGGCAGCTGGCCGCGCAGCCACTCGGCGACAGCGAGCGCGTCGTCGGACTCGCCGCGGCCCTCATCGTGCTTGCCTTCACTCTTGCCGACACCGCGAAAGTTGAAGCGCGCGGCGACGAAGCCGGCCTTCAGCGCGCACGATGCGAGCTGGTAAGTGACCTTGTTGGTCAGCGTGCCGCCATGCAGCGGGTGTGGATGGCAGATCACGGCCACGCCGCTTGGCCCCGCGGCCGGTACCGAGACGCGCAGCTCGAGGCGCCCCACGGCGCCCGGCAGCAGCACCGTTGCGGACTCGCCGGGCCTCGGCAGGATCAGAAGTCGCCCCAGCGGCGCTTCGGCCAGGCCCAGCGCAGCAGCAGTGCCAGCAGCATGCCGACCGCGACCAGCGCCGCGCCCAGCAGCAATGTCTTCTGCCGCGCACGCTCGACGTCGTGGCGCTCGGCCATGCTCGCGACCTCGATGTCCTTGGCCTTCAGCTGCGCGCGCAGGGTTTCGGCTTCCGCCAGGACCTCGCGCGAGGCCATCGGCTCACCGCCGGAGAGGCGCGCAAAGTCGGCCAGCACGCGCGTGTGCTCATCGCGCAGCTTCTGCAGCTCGGATTGCGCAGCGGCGAGCGCCTTTTCGGCGCGCTGGGCGCGGTCGCGCGCGGCGGGCTCGGACTTCAAATGGCGTTCCAGCATCCAGCCTTCGCGATTGCCGTCCGCGCGCACGCGCACGTAGCCGGAAGCCTCGTCGCGCGCCAGCACGCTGACGCGCGTCCCGCTGCCGACGACGCCCCGGGGGGCGCCGTCGTTGCGCGGCGCATCGCGCAGCACGATCTGGATCTCGTCGCTGACGTAACGCGCCCCGTCTTGCGCCGCGGCGAGCGATGCCCAAAGCGCCAGCAAAACGAAACTGACAGTTCGACGCACGGAGGTTTCCAAGCACTTGTCGCTAAAGGATTTGCAGTCTAGCAAAGGGTACTTGCCTATCTCGGGCCTGACTGCCTATAGTTGTCCGCGTCGCCCTTCCGCGGCGACCTAACTGACGAACACAGGGACGCGCAATGCGCAGAATCATTCGAGCATCGGGTGTTGCAGCGGCAGGTTTCGTCATGGCGCTCGGCATCGCGTCCGCGACCGACCGCCACGAGGAGTCGCCCGAGGGCCGCGCCTACCTGGGCTTCGCGTTCGGCGGCGAGCGCGCCATGCCGCGCACCTTCCATTACGGGCTGCGCCTCGACCACGATGCGCGCTTCGTCGAGGGCCCGGTCGCCCCTCTGATGCAATTCGATTTCACCCGCCGCGGGCTGTACGACGCGCGCCTCAACGGCCTGTCGGTGCTCAAGGCCGAGTACCGGCTGCGGCAGGCCGAGGAGACTCCGCCGGAGGAATCCGAACCCACGGAAACGCAGGGCGAAGCTCCCGCCGAGGCGCCACCCGAGGCCGCGGCTGAGGCGGCGCCTGCCGAGGCGGCGCCGGCAGAGACCGCCGAGGTCCCGGCCGAGGAAGGCGGCTTCTTCTCCGGCATCGGCCACTTCTTCAGCAACCTCTTCGGCGGTGACGAAGACGTAGCCGAGGCTGCGCCCGCCGAGGCGGCCCCGGCGGATACCGAAACCGCGGAGGCCGAGGAAGCACCGGCAGAAGCCACCGAAGGCGGTTTCATGAGCTACAGCGCCATCGACTGGGGCCTGCTTGCGCTTGGCGCGGTCGGCGTCGGCATGGCGGTTTCGGAGACCATTGGCGGCGAGGAGTCGCCGGATACGGCGGCTACCTCGACTACCGGCAGCTCGACCACCGGCGGCTCGACTACCGGCATCCCGACTACCGGCGTCCCGACTACTGGCGGCGTGGTCCCGCTCGGCTTGGCCAGCGGCCTGACCGTGACCTACAGCGAGCTCAGCGAAGAATCCCGCGAGCGGCTCGAGTGGCTCGATGGCGGCACCGGCCACATGGGCGATCTCGAACCGCAGCACTGACCGCAATTGATGCAGCATCGAGGGGGAGCTCCGGCTCCCCTTTTTGCTTGGGGGCCATGAAGCGATGAAGTTTGTCTCGGCACGCTGGCGCGCGCGCGGTGCGCTGTTGTTCGGCATTGACCTGCGCACCCTGGCCCTGTTCCGCGTCGCGCTGGCCTCGGTGCTGGCGGTCTTGATGCTGAACCGCCTGCCTTGGGCCGGTGCGTTCTATTCCGATTGGGGCGTTTTACCCCGCGCCTACCTTATGCAGACCGACGGCTGGTCCAGGATTTCCCTGTTCCTCGTCAATGGCGAAGCCTGGTTCGCGGGCTTGCTGATCCTGGCAATGCTCGCGGCCTCGGTCGCGCTGTGGTTCGGCTACCGCACCCGGCTCGCGGTGGGCGTGCTGTTCGTGCTGTTTATCTCCCTGATCAACCGCAACCCGCTACTGCTCATCGGCGGCGACATCCTGGTCGCCTGCGTGCTGTTCTGGTCGTTGTTTCTGCCACTGGGTGCACGCTGGAGTGTGGACGCCGCGTTATCGACCACTCCGCCACCGGCGCTGAACCGGCACGTCTCCCCGGCCAGCGCCGGCCTGATCCTGCAGGTGCTGTCCGTGTATTTCTTCAGTGCCATCATGAAGAACGGGGCCGACTGGTTCGACGGCACCGCCGTTTACTACACGATGGAGCTGGAGCGCTACGCCTCACCGCTCGGACGCGGCGTGCTGCGCGAATTTCCGGGAATCATGGCGGCGCTGTCCCACTACGTTTGGTTCCTAGAGCTCCTCGGGCCGGTGCTCGCGCTTTCGCCGTGGGCAACCCGGCACTTACGCTTCCTGGTGATGCTGGGCCTGATGGCGATGCACACCGGCTTTGCGTTGTTCATGGAAATCGGCCACTTCCCGTACGTCAGCCTGTCGTCGCTGACGATCTTGCTCGGCGGATGGTTCTGGGATTGGCGCGCGCGCGCCAACGAGGCGCGCTTCCCCAACGGTCCGAAAATCTTCTACGACGAGGACTGCGGTTTCTGCCTGAAGTCGTGCCGGCTTCTGCAAACCTTCCTGGTGCTGCCGCGCGCCAGCATCGCGCCCGCGCAATCCACCCAGCGGGCCAAGGCCTTGCTCGAGGCCAACTACTCGTGGGTGATCATCGACGCCGAGGACCGTGCGCACCTGAAGTGGCGCGGATTCGTGGCGCTGCTGCGCGAGTCGCCGGTGTTCGGCTGGCTGTGGCCATTGCTGCGAGCGCCGATTCTGGAGAAGCCCGGGAACGTGGTCTATGACTGGGTCGGCCGCAATCGCGGCGCCTTCGGCAAGATCACCGCTGCGTTACTGCCGGAGCGCGCGGTGCGCTTCGAGGGCGGGGGCGTCGGCCGCTGGATTTCGGGCCTGTTCGTGGTGATGTTGGTCGGCTGGAACCTTGGCACGATCGATTCGTTCAACCGCACCGTCCTGATGTTCGAAACGCCGATTTTCCGGTTGTTACGCATCGACCAGATCTGGAACATGTTCGCCCCCTACCCTTCGCGGCTCGACGGCTGGCTGGTGTATCCGGGCAAGCTGGAAGACGGCACCGCGGTAGACGTATTGAAGCCAAACCAGCCTCTGTCCTGGGATCGGCCGCCGCAGCTGTCGCAGGTCTACGAGAACATTGCCTGGCACACGTATCGCTGGCGCCTCCTCGACCGTCAATTCCACGGCCACTTTCTCTATTACGCCAAGTACCTTTGCCGGGAATGGAACTGGAATGCACCGGTCGGCAAACGCCTGCTCAGTTTCGAAATGAATTACCTGCAGGAACTCACGCCGCCGCCGGGGCAGAGCGCCGAGGTCGAGCGCAAGGTCGCCTGGATCCATGACTGCCGGCCGCGGGATGTCGAGGACGAGAAACGGGAGCGGCGGGAGCGCAAGCAGGACCCGGTGAAAGCCGAGCGCTCGCGCCCGGTCTGACGTGCTTATCGACATCGGCGCCAACCTCGCGCACGACAGCTTCTCCGCCGATCGCGACGCAGTGCTGGCCCGCGCGCGGGCCGCGGGCGTAGAGCACATCGTCGTCACCGGCAGCAGCGCCGACAGCTCGCGCCAGGCGCTGGAACTGGCGCGTGCGCACCCGGGTTTCCTCACGGCGACCGCGGGGTTGCATCCGCATCATGCGAGTGAGTGGTCGGCCGATCATGTCGCGCTGTTCCGTGAACTCGCCGCCGACCCGGCCTTGGTCGCGCTCGGCGAGTGCGGGCTCGACTACTTCCGCAATCTTTCGCCGCAGGCCGACCAGCGCCGCGCCTTCGTCGCGCAGCTTGCGCTGGCCGCCGAGCTGCGCAAGCCGCTGTTCCTGCACCAGCGCGACGCCCACGCAGACTTCCTGCCCATCCTGCGCGAGCACCGCGCCGCCCTCGGCGGCGTTGTCGTGCACTGCTTCACCGACACGCTCGCCGCGCTCGAAGACTATCTCGCGCTCGATTGCCACATCGGCATCACCGGCTGGATCTGCGACGAGCGCCGTGGCCTGGCACTACGCCAGGTGGTGCCGCACATTCCGGACGATCGCCTGCTGGTCGAGACCGACGCCCCCTACCTCCTGCCACGCTCGGCACCGAAACAGTCCGGGCTGCCCGACAGGCGCAACGAGCCGGCTTTGCTGCCGTACGTGGTGCACGGCCTGGCCGAAACGCGCGGCCAGGGCGCGGAGCACGTGGCCGCGATCACCACCGCCAACGCCCGGCGGCTGTTCGGTATTCCGACGTAGGGGTTTTCCCGACACTACTCTCGGTCTATGGGGCGCAGCGCGTTGCGGCGTTATCCTTAAACGCATGCACATGCAGGCTGCGGGCCACTTGCCCGCGCGATCTCGCTGGTGGGCGCAGCCGTTGCCCGCCCTCGTGCTTGCCACGGGAGTTGCCCTCACCGCCGGAGCCTTCTTCGGCACCGCAGCCCTCACGCGCCACGTCACCACGCAGCGCTTCGATGCGCTCGTGGGCCAGATCGCGGAGGCGATCGCGGCGCGGCCGCAGTCCTACGTCCGCATGCTGCAGGGCGCGCAAGGGTTCTGGGCCAGCGGCGCCCCGGTCGACCTGGAATCGTGGGAACGCTACGTCAGCGCGCTTGAACTGCCGCTCAACTATCCGGCCTTCGAGACGGTCGGCTTCACCGCGGCGCTGGAACTGCCCCCCGCTCCCGATGCGTTGCGCGCGGCATTCGAGCGCGCTCGCGACAGCGGCGCACCGTCGCTGGCGACTTTGGCGGAGTCGGGCGACGGCGTCGGGCTCGCGCTGGTCCTGCCGGTGTACGCCGGCAAGCCGGAAACGATCGAATCGCGCCGGGCCGCGCTGCGCGGCTTCGTGCACGGCTCGATTCGCGGCGATACGCTGATGCGCGAGGTGCTCGGTTTCCGCGGTTTTTACATCCAGTTCACCGTGCACGACGGCGAGCAACGCGTGTTCGCCTCGGATCATCCGCCGGGCACCCGGCTCAACCTGTCGCGCACGGTCGAATTCGCGGTCGCCGGTCACCCCTGGATTGCGCGCTTTCACGCCGGCCCGATGCTGAGCCCGCCGGCCGAGCGCGCCGCGCCGGTGCTGGCCGGTGCGATCGCTGCGCTGGTCACGGCGCTGGTTTTCGGCCTGCTGCTGATGCTGTGGCGCACGCGCGAGCGCGCGCAGCAGTTGGCCAACTCGATGACTGCCGACCTGCAGCAGCGCGAGATGCAGCTGCGCGAGCTGTCGGCGCAGCTGCGCCAGTCCAACGAAGACCTGCAGCATTTTGCCGAAGCCGCCTCGCACGATCTGAAGGAGCCGCTGCGCTCGATCGCCGGCAGCCTGGGGCTCGTCGCGCAGCGTTATCCGGACGAGCTCGGCGCCGCGCGCGAACTTGTCAAGCACGCCAGTTTCAGCGCCGAGCACCTCGCGGGCCTGATTGACCGCGTGCTCGATTACGCGCGCCTGCAGGACCCGCTGCGCGCGATGCAGCCGGTGCCGCTCGACACGGCGCTCAATACGGCGCTGCTCGACCTGAAGCAGCTCATCGAGGAGACCGGCGCGCAGGTCATCTGCCCTGCCGCACTGCCGCTGGTCGAGGGCCACCCCGGCCAGCTCGCACGCGTGTTCCAGAACCTCAT
This sequence comes from Verrucomicrobiia bacterium, assembly GCA_035526825.1. Lineage (GTDB taxonomy): Bacteria > Pseudomonadota > Gammaproteobacteria > Nevskiales > Nevskiaceae > JACPFV01. The sequence goes on from DATLBT010000010.1 coordinate 8,130, forward strand.
CGATAACGCGATCAAGTACTCGCGACGGCACGCGAGCACGCCGACGGTGACCATCGCTGCGCGCCGCGCCGGCAGTGAGTGGGTGATCTCCGTGGCCGACAACGGCATCGGCATCGCGCCCGAACATCACACGCAGCTGTTCGTCATGTTCAAGCGCCTGCACGGATCGGAATACGGCGGCCATGGCATGGGACTGGCGCTGTGCCAGCGCATCGTGCAGCGCCACGGCGGGCGCATCTGGGTGGAATCGCGCCGGGCGGCCGGCGCGACGTTCTGCTTCACGCTGCCGGCGCGCGACGCGCCAGTTGCCAGCGCTGCCTGAGGCCTAGTCGGCGTCGGTGACGGCGCCGCGCTCGGCGCCGCTGACCAGCCGTGCGTATTTGCCGAGCACGCCGGTGGTATAGCGCGGCTTCGGTGCCTTCCACGCCTTTCGGCGACGTTTGAGCTCGCCGTCGCTGACGTTGACGCGGATCAACTGCTTTCTCGCATCGATGGTGATCGAGTCGCCGTTCCTGACCAGTGCGATGGGTCCGCCGGCGAAAGCTTCCGGCGCAACGTGGCCGACCACCATGCCCCAGGTGCCGCCGGAGAAACGGCCGTCGGTGATGAAACCGACCGACTCGCCCAGGCCCTTGCCGATGATCGCCGAGGTGGGCGCCAGCATTTCGCGCATGCCGGGGCCGCCACGCGGCCCCTCGTAGCGGATGACCAGCACGTCGCCGGCCTTGATCCTGTCGCCGAGGATCGCCTTCATTGCGGCGTCTTCGGAATCGAATACCTTTGCCGGTCCGGTGATCGAGGGATTCTTCAGGCCAGTGATCTTGGCAACGCAGCCGAGCGGCGCAAGGTTGCCCTTGAGGATCGCGAGGTGGCCCTGCGCGTACATCGGCTGCGCCATCGCGCGGATCACGTCCTGGTCCTTGCGCGGCTCCGCCGGAATTTTTTCCAGCTCCTGCGCCAGCGTGCGGCCCGTGATGGTGATGCAGTCGCCGTGCACGAGTTTTTTTGCCAGCAGCATCTTCAGCACCTGCGGCACACCGCCGGCACGGTGGAAGTCGACGGCAACGTATTTGCCGGATGGCTTCAAGTCGCACAGCACTGGCGTGCGGCGGCGGATGCGCTCGAAATCCTCGAGCGACCACTTGACCCGGGCGGCGTGCGCGATGGCCAGGTAATGCAGCACGGCGTTGGTCGAACCACCGGTGGCCATGACGAGCGCAATGGCATTCTCGATGGACTTCCTGGTGACGATGCGGCGCGCGGTGAGGTTCGCCTTCACCGCCGCTACCAGCGCGGCGGCCGACTGCGCGACGCTGTCGCCTTTCTCCGGGTCCGGGTTGGCCATCTGCGATGAGCCGAGCAGGCTCATGCCGAGCGCCTCGAACGAGGAGCTCATGGTGTTGGCGGTGTACATCCCGCCGCAGGCGCCGTAGCTCGGGCAGGCGTTCTTCTCGATGCCGTCGAAATCCTCGCGCTTCATCTTGCCGGCGGTAAACGCGCCGACCGCCTCGAACGGCGAGACGATGGTCAGCGCCTGGCCCTTCCAGCTGCCCGGCAGGATGGTGCCGCCGTAGCAGAAGATCCCCGGCACGTTCATGCGCAGCAGCGCGATCATCGCGCCCGGCATGTTCTTGTCGCAGCCGCCGATGCACAGCACGCCATCCATGAACTGCGACTGCGCAGCGGTCTCGATCGAATCGGCAATGACCTCGCGCGACACCAGCGAGTACTTCATGCCTTCCGTGCCCATCGAGATGCCGTCGGTGACGGTGGGAAATCCGAAGCTCTGCGGCATCGCGCCTGCGGTCTTCAGCGCGGCCTCGGCGCGCGCCGCGAGCGGCGCCAGCCCGGCATTGCACGGGTTCATCGTCGAGTGGCCGTTGGCGATGCCGACGATGGGCTTGTCGAAGTCGGCGTCACCGAAGCCGACGGCGCGCAGCATCGCGCGGTTCGGCGAACGGGCGATGCCCGCGGTGATGGTCTTGCTGCGGCGATTCGGCGCGTCGGTCATTGAATGGGGCCGGAGTCGATTTTCGGGGAGGGGAATCTAGCACCTCCCGGCGGAAACTCGACTCAAGCTCCGGCCAGCAGCCGCGCGTTGCCGCCGACCGCCGCGGTATTGACGGTCAACGTGCGCTCGGTGACGAAGCGCAGCAGGTAATGCGGGCCGCCGGCCTTCGGGCCGGTGCCCGACAGGCCCTCGCCCCCGAACGGCTGCACCCCGACGACGGCGCCGATCATGTTGCGGTTGACGTAGCAGTTGCCGACGCGCGCGCGCGCCTGCACCTTGCGCCAGGTCGACTCGATGCGACTGTGCACGCCGAGCGTCAGGCCAAAACCACTCGCGTTGATCGCGTCGATCACCGCGTCGAGCTTTTTCGACGGGTAGCGAATCACATGCAGCATGGCGCCGAAGTGCTCGGCCTCGAGCTGGTCCAGCGAGTCGATCTCCACCGCGCAAGGCGGGAAGAAGGTGCCGTGGCGCGCGTCCGCTGGCGCCTCGAGCCGGCCGATCGATCGGCCCTTCGCCAGGATTTGGCTCGCGTGCTGCTCGAGCCGGCGCTGCGCGTCGAGGTCGATCACCGGGCCGACGTCGGTCGACAGCAGCGCGGGATCACCCACCACCAGCTCCTGCATCGCGCCTTGCAGCATGCCGATGACCTTGTCTGCGATCTCGTCCTGCAGGAACAAAACGCGCAGCGCCGAACAGCGCTGGCCGGCGGCGTTGAACGACGAGGCGATGGTGTCCTTTACCACCTGCTCGGGCAGCGCCGAGGAATCCACGATCATCGCGTTCTGGCCCCCGGTCTCGGCGATCAAGGTGGCGATCGGCCCGTCACGCGCGGCGAGCGCGCGGTTGATCAGGCGCGCCACCTCGCCCGAGCCGGTGAACGCGACGCCCGCGATGCGCGGGTCGCGCACCAGCGCGGCGCCCACGTCGCCCTCGCCCAGCACGCACTGCAGCACCTCGGCTGGCACGCCCGCCTCGTGCAGGAGCGCAACCAGGCGCGCCGCGACGAGGTTGGTCTGCTCGGCGGGCTTGGCGATGACGCAGTTGCCCGCGACCAGTGCCGCGGCGACCTGGCCAGCGAAGATCGCCAGCGGGAAATTCCACGGACTGATGCAGACGAACGTACCGCGGCCGTGCAGCTGCAGCTCGTTGTGCTCGCCGGTCGGGCCGGGCATCGGCGCCGGTGTGGCGAGGTGGTCGCGTGCCTGCGCGGCGTAGTAGCGCAGGAAATCCACGGCCTCGCGGACCTCGGCGTTGGCGTCGGGCAGCGTCTTGCCGGCCTCGCGTACCAGCAAATACAGATAATCCGCGCGGCGCTGCTCGAGCAGGTCGGCCGCGGTGTCGAGGAATTGCGCGCGGGTCTTCACCGGCTGCGCGTTCCATTGCGGCTGCGCCTTCACCGCAGCCCCCACCACGGCCGGCACCAGTGCCGGGTCCAGCGGCTGCCAGTGGCCGACGATGCGGCGACGATCGGCCGGGTCCATGACGTCCCGCGCCGGCGCCACGGTCTTGCCGCGCTGCTTCGCCGCCACGAGTGAAGCCACGCTCGTTGGTGGCTGCGCATCGGCGCGCACCAACGCGTCGCGCAGCGAGGCGAGCTCGGCTTCGCTGGCAAAATTAAGCCCCGTCGAGTTGCGGCGCTTGGGACCGTACAGCGCCGCCGGCGTCGGCAGCGAGTGGCTCGGCACCGGCGTCGTCGCCGCCATCGCCGCGACCGGGTCGGCCACCAGCTGTTCGGGCGGCACGGCGTCGTCGAAGATGCGGTTCACGAACGAGGTGTTGGCGCCGTTCTCGAGCAAGCGGCGCACGAGGTACGGCAACAGGTCCTCGTGCGAGCCGACCGGTGAGTAAACGCGGCACGGAATCTCGCCCAAGTCTTCGCCCACCACCTGGTACAGCGCCTCGCCCATGCCGTGCAGGCGCTGGAACTCGTAGCCGTTGCCGGGTCCGGCGTACTCGCGCACCGCCGCGGCGGTATGGGCGTTGTGTGTGGCGAACTGCGGATAGAACACGTCGCGCGCCGCGAGCAGGCGCCGCGCGCAGGCGAGGTACGAGACGTCGGTCGCGGCCTTGCGCGTGAACACCGGGTAATCCGGCAGCCCCTGTTCCTGCGCGCGCTTGACCTCGGTGTCCCAGTACGCGCCCTTGACCAGGCGCACCGGGATGCGCCGGCGCGCGCCGCGCGCCAGCAACTCGAGCCACTCGATCACCGGCACGGCGCGACGCTGGAATGCCTGCACGGCGAGGCCAAAGCCCTCCCAGCCCGACAGCGATGGATCGCGGTAGACCGCTTCGAACAGGTCGAGCGACAGTTCGAGCCGGTCGGCCTCTTCCGCGTCGACCGTCATGCCGATGTTCTGCCCCTTGGCCGCGCGCGCGAGCTCCAGCAATACCGGCGTGAGTTCGGCGAGCACGCGCTCGCGCTTCGCGAATTCGTAGCGGGGATGCAGCGCGGAGAGCTTCACCGAGATGCCGGGGCGCTGCATGACCGGGACGTTCGCCGGCACCGGCGCCTTGGCGCCGATCACGCGGATCGCGTCGTGGTACGCCGCCAGGTAGCGCTGGGCGTCGGCGGCCGTGAGCGCCGCCTCGCCGAGCATGTCGTAGGAATGGAGGTAGCGCTTCTGCTCTTTGCTCCGCGCATTGCCCATCGCTTCACCGATGGTGCGGCCCATCACGAATTGGTGGCCCATCAGGCGCATGGCCTGGCGGATCGCGAGCCGGATCACCGGCTCGCTGGACTTGCCGACCAGCTTGCCCATCGCCTTGCGGAAGTTGCCGGTGGTCGACGGCGACAGCCGCACGATGCGTCCGGTGAGCATCAGGCCCCAGGTCGACGCATTGACGAACAGCGAGTCGCTCTGGCCGAGGTGGCCTTCCCAATCGGCCTCGGACAGCTTGTCGGCGATGAGTTTTTCGGCGGTGGCGTCGTCGGGAATGCGCAGCAGCGCTTCGGCGAGGCACATCAGCAACACGCCCTCCTCGCTCGACAGGTCGTACTCGCGCATGAACGCATCGAGCGGGGATTCCTTGTCGCGCAATTTGCGGACGCGCTGGACCCAGCCAGCGGCGACCTGCTGGACCTGCTCGGCCTGCGCGCGCGGCAACTCGGCGGCCGCGATCAGCGCGCGCACGGTGGCGGTCTCGTCGGCGAGCCAGGCCGCGGAGATCGCGGCGCGCGCCTTGTCGCGGGCCGGCAGGCCGCCAGCCAGCAGCCACGGGGACTGGGCGGAAGCAGCCGCGCTGTCGGTCTTTTTCATCGCGCGCATCTTACGCGGACCGATGATTTGCTAGCCTGCCGCCATGGTCGAAGACGCGCTGGTGGTGATGGTGACTTGCCCCGCCGACAAGGCGCCCGTGCTGGCTGCGGCCCTCGTCGAGGAGCGCGTGGCGGCCTGCGTGAACGTGGTGCCCGGGTTGCTCTCGGTCTACCGCTGGAAAGGGGCGGTTCAGCAGGATCCTGAGACACTGCTGCTGGCCAAGACCACCGTTGGCCGGTTCGACGCGCTCAAAGCTTTGGTCCTGCGGCACCATCCGCATGAGCTGCCCGAAGTGATCGCGCTGAAGGTGGACCGCGGCCATGTGCCGTATCTCGACTGGATCCAGGAATCGACCCGATGAGGCTTGCTCGCTCCCTTCGCGCCGCCGCGGCGGCACTGCTCACAACGCTGCTGCTGTCCCCGGCGTCCGCGGCCGATGGCCTGCTGCCGAAGAAGGCCGGCGCGCCGGTGTTCCTGCCGGTGGACCAGGCCTTCGAGGTCCAGCCGCTGGAGTTCAAGGACGGGCACTTGCTGGTGTCCTGGCGCATCACGCCGGGCTATTACCTGTATCGCGATCGACTCAAGTTCACCGCCGTCCCGCAGGCGTCGAAGGTCGGCGCTCCCGTGCTGCCGCCGTCGCAGACCTACAAGGACGAGCACTTCGGCGACATGCAGGTCTATCGCGACAAGCTGACCGTGCGCATTCCGGTGATCGGCGCATCGCCCGGCCCCTGGACACTCAGCGTCGCCTACCAGGGCTGCGCCGACGCCGGCCTCTGCTACCCGCCCCAGACTCGGACGCTCGAGGCGGCGCGTTGACCCGGCGCGAGTTGCTCGCGCTCGCTGCCACCTCCGTCGTCGCCGCAGCGTCCGGCTTTGCCGCTTGGCATGGGTTCGGGCGCGCGGCGCAGCGCCGCCCCGAGCTCAGCTTCCGCGACCTCGACGGCCGCACGCGCTCGCTGGCGGAATGGGACGGCAAGCTACTGCTGCTCAATTTCTGGGCGACCTGGTGCGCGCCCTGCGTCAAGGAAATCCCACTGCTCGTCGAGGCGCAGCAGGAGTTCGGCCCGCGCGGACTCCAGCTCGTCGGCATCGCCATGGACCAGCGCGAGCCGGTCGCGGCGTTCGCGCAACGCTTGCGCATCAACTACCCGCTCCTGGTGGGCGAGGCGGACGTCGTCGCCGCGATGGATGCGCTCGGTGACGAACTCGGCGCGTTTCCGTTTTCGGTGCTGGTCGCCCCGGACGGCCGCATCCTCTCGCGGCACTCCGGTGACCTGAGCCGCGAGGAAATCCGCGAACTGTTGAGCAAACACCTGCCCGGATAGAGCCGTTTCCGGCTATCGCCGCGCATCGTGCCGGCAACTTCGTCGATCTATACATAAAAAAACCCTTCTGGCACACTGCCCGTCCCCTACCCGCCGGAACGCCAGCTGCCCGTGAGCGAGATCCTCCTGATAAACGGGCCCAACCTGAACCTGCTGGGCACCCGCGAGCCGAAGCTGTACGGCCAGACCTCGCTCGCGCAGATCGAGACCGACCTCATTGCCGAAGCCGGCCGCCTCGGCCACCGGCTGCAGACCTACCAGAGCAACCACGAAGGCGAGCTCGTGGACCGGGTTCACCGCGCG
>DATLBT010000011.1:0-33318 GCA_035526825.1 Verrucomicrobiia bacterium
ACTCTGCGCCCGTAACGCCGCTGCGAGCTGCTCAATGCTGAAGTCCGTCGTCGGGTCCATTTCGTCGCGTCGCCGCGGCGCGATCAAGGGACGCGACACCAGCGAGGAGATCCTCAACGCGGCCGAAGAGCTCCTGCAGCGTCGCGGCTACAACGCATTCAGCTATCACCACATCGCCGTGCAGCTCGGTGTGCGCAACGCGGCGATCCACTATCACTTCCCGGCCAAGGAAGACCTCGGCGTGGCGCTGGTGCGCCGCTACCAGGAACGCTTCCGCAACTGGGTGGCGAAAACCGACGTCACCGCCTGCGCCTGGGAGCGCCTGCAAGCCTACTTCCAGACCTACATCGATTTCCTGGAGGCCGACTGCAAGTGCTGCCCCGGCGGCGTCCTGGGCACCGAGGCCCACGCGATCCCCGAAGCGATGCGCGAGCAGGCGCGCCTGCTCGCGAAGGACATCCACGAGTGGCTGATGCGTACGCTTGAAACCGGGCGCGCGCAGGGCATACTCAAGTTTGCCGGCCATGTCGACGACAAGGCGGTGGCGATCGGCGCCGCGTTGCAGGGTGGCCTGCAAATCGCGCGCCTGGCGGGGCCGGAACGCTTCCACCAGGTGCTGGCGCAGCTGTCGATGGAACTCACCGGCCAGCCGCGTTACGCGGTGAACCTGGCGGCGTAACAAAGGTGCGCCCTACCCCGGCGCAGCCCTCAGCAGCACGTACACCGCGCCGGTGCCACCGTGCTCCGGCCGTGCCGAGCAGAACGCCAGCACGTCGCGGTGCCTGCGCAGCCAGCCGTCGATCCTTTGCTTTAGCACCGGGCCGTCACCTTTCGAGCGCAAGCCCTTGCCGTGGATGATGCGTACGCAGCGTTCGCCGCCATCGCGGCATTCGGCGATGAACTGCGCCACCGCGAGCTTGGCCTCGCCGGCGCGCAGGCCGTGCAGGTCGAGCTCGCGTCCGATCCGGTAGGTGCCGCGCCGCAGCTTTTTGAACGCCGCATCCTGCAGGCCTTCGCCGCGATAGCTCAGCTCTTCGCCGACATCGGTCAGCGGGCCATCCATCATCTCGCGCAGCACCGCGGCGTCGTCGGCCTCGCGCTGCCGCGGGCGGGGCGAGGGGGGCGGCGCCGCGGTCGCGGCACGGCCGCCGCCCTTGAGCGGCCGCACGCCCTTCATGGCCTCGCGAAAGGTTTTTGCGTCGTCGTCGTCGTTATTGGTGTTCATGTGCCGCTAAAATACCGCCCCTCACGATGCGAATCCTCCTCTCCAACGACGACGGTTGCCAGGCCCCCGGACTGGTGTGCCTCGCGCAACTGCTGCGCCAGCATGCCGAGCTCACCGTGGTCGCGCCCGATCGCAACCGCAGCGGCGCCAGCAATTCGCTGACGCTGCTGACACCGGTGCGCGTCACCAACCGGCACGCCGACGGTACCCTGTGCATCGACGGCACGCCGACCGACTGCGTGCACCTCGCGCTGACCGGACTGATGGACAAGGAGCCGGACATGGTCGTCTCCGGCATCAATGCCGGGCCCAACCTCGGCGACGACGTGCTCTATTCCGGCACGGTCGCCGCCGCGATGGAAGGCCGGCACCTCGGACTGCCGGCCATCGCGGTGTCCAGCGGCGGCATCAACCCGCAGCATTACGACACCGCGGCGCGCGTAACGCTCATATTGATCCAGCGACTCGCGCTGGAGCGGCTGTCCAACGACGCGATCCTCAACGTCAACGTGCCCGACCTGCCGTTCGACAAGCTGACCGGTTTCGAGGTCACGCGCCTGGGCAATCGCCATCGCGCCGAGAAGGCGATGCAGGCGGCCGATCCGCGCGGCCGACCGATCTGGTGGATCGGCAACGCCGGCGCCGAGGCCAATTGCGGCCCGGGCACGGACTTTCACGCGATCGCCAACGGCCGCGTCTCGATCACGCCGATCGACACCGACCTCACGCATCACAAGGCGCTCGAGCGGGTCGGCAGCTGGGCCAAGGGACTGGCGCAGACGTGATTCACCACCACGCCCGGGGCCTGGGCATGACGTCGCAGGCCAATCGCAAGCGTTTGATCGACGAGGTGCGCAGCTGGGGCGTCAAGGACGAGCGTGTGCTCAAGGTGCTGGCCGAGACCCCGCGCCACGAGTTCCTCGACGACGCCTTCAAGAGCCGCGCTTATGACAACAGCGCGCTGCCGATCGGCCAGGCGCAGACCATCTCGCAGCCATACATCGTCGCGAAGATGACCGAGGCGATCCTCGAGGGCAGCGCCAAGCCGCACAAGGTGCTCGAGATCGGCACCGGCAGCGGCTACCAGACGGCGGTGCTGGCGTCGCTGGTGAAGGCGGTGTTCACCGTCGAGCGCTTGCGTCGGTTGTCTGAGACCGCGCGGACCCGGCTCGAGGCACTCGGCCACCACAACATTTTCTTCACCTACGCCGACGGCATGAACGGCTGGGCCTCGCACGCGCCGTACGACGCGATCGTCGTCACGGCGGCCGCGGACGGCGTGCCGCCGGCCTTGATCGCGCAGCTCGTCGTGGGCGGGCGGCTGGTCATTCCCGTCGGCACGCAGGGTGGATCGCAGAAACTGCACCTGATCACGCGCACCGCCAGCGGCCACACCACGCGCCTGCTCGGCGACGTGAGCTTCGTGCCGCTGCTCGCCGGCAAAGGCTGAGTCGGCGATGTTGCAGGCCATCGGTGACTGGGTCGCCGAGCTCTATTCCGGGCTCGGCTACCTCGAGATCGCATTCCTGATGGCGCTGGAGTCGAGCCTGTTTCCGGTGCCTTCCGAGCTGGTGATGATCCCGGCTGGATATCGCGCGGCCACCGGCGCGCTCGACCCGGTGCTGTGCGTGTTGTTCGGCACGCTCGGCTCCGTGGTCGGCGCCAGCGCCAACTACCTGCTCGGCCAGTACGTGGGCAAGGCGCTGCTGCTCAAGTACGGCAAGTACTTCCTTATCGACAACGACAAGTACCACGAAGCCGAAGCGATGTTCCTGAAGAACGCCTACATGGCGACCTTCATCGGTCGCCTGTTGCCGGTGGTGCGTCACCTGATCTCGCTTCCGGCTGGCGTGTTCGGCATGAAGTGGCTGCCCTTCATCGGCATCACCGCCGCCGGTGCGGCGATCTGGTGCTCGGTACTGGTCGCAGCCGGCTATTACTTCGGCGAGCCGGCCGTCGCCATCGCGCGCGATTACATGCACGAGCTCGCGATCGCGGTTGCCATCGCTCTCGTCGCCTTCGCGGCGTGGTTCGTTTTCCACAAGGCGCGCAGACGGAGCGCTTCGTGAAGCTGCGCGGATGGCTTGCCGCGGGCGCGGTGCTCGCGCTCACCGGTTGTGCCGAAATGGTGCGCTGGCCGGACCGCATGAACCCGCCGCGCAGCGGCGCGAGCGTGCGCTCCCCCGAGCCGGCGGCGGAAGGGCATTACGTGGTCAAGCCCGGCGACACGCTGTACTCGATCGCGTTCCGCAACCAGCTGGATTTTCGCGAGCTCGCGGTCTGGAATGACGTCGGCCCCGATTACCTCATCCGGCCAGGCCAGGTGGTGCGGCTGACCGCGCCGGCGGTGTACGAGGGTGGCGAGGCCGGTCCCGAGTCAAGTGGTGAGTCGATGCCGCCGGGGCCACAACCGGTGCTCCAGTCGCGCGCACCGGTTGCCACGCCGACGTCACCTGCGGCGCCGGTCGTGACGCTGCCGGGTCCCGCGCCCAAGCCGATGCCGATTCCGGCAAGGGAGCGGCCACCGCAACCCCAGGACATGCCGCCGATCGCGCAGTGGCAGTGGCCGCTGCGCGGCAAGGTCATCAAGCCGTTCTCGGACGGCAGCAAGGGTATCGACGTTGCCGGGGAGGTAGGTCAGCCGGTGCTCGCGGCCGGTTCCGGCAAGGTGGTTTACAGCGGCGCTGCGCTCAAGGGCTACGGCGAGCTGATCATCATCAAGCACGACGAGCTGCACCTTTCCGCGTACGGGTACAACCGCAAGCGCCTGGTCGGCGAAGGTGCCACCGTAGCCGCTGGCCAGCCGATTGCCGAGCTCGGCGTCGGACCCGAGCAGAAAGCGGCGCTGCACTTCGAGATTCGCCGCAAGGGCAAGCCGGTGGACCCGACGGAGTATCTTCCCGGGCGCTGAGGGTTTTTTGTAGGGCCCCTCCCACAGAGAGGGCCCCTCCACAAAAACGCTAGGCGGCGAGCCCGCCCTCGACCACCTGCGACGTCCGCGACTGCTCCAGCGCCTGCAGCGCGGCGTTCACCTTGTCCTGGGCCATGCCCTCAGCCACCAGTACCTGGCTCATGGCTTGCAGCAGCTCGGTCCACTCCGCAGTCGGCGCTTCGCCGGGCCGGCGCGCCTCGAGCATGTCGAGAAGTTTTTCCATCTGCGCCAGCGCGGCCTTCCACATCGGGCTGTCGGCACCGTGCTGGAGCAGGCGCTTGGTCAGCAGGGGGCCCCAGGCCACGTTGAGGAAGCGGATGGCGGGCGCCGGGATGTTGCGACCGAAAGTGGCTTGCTCGAGCTCGTGCACGACCACGCGCTTGGCTTCCGCGATGACGAAGTCACGGCGTTGCTGCGCCTGCTGGCGTTGCAGTTCGAAAAAGCGCTGGATCTGGCTGTCCTGGATCGGCGTCGAGCCACGCATGGCCTGGCGCACGAACTCCGGCGCGAGGTCGAACTGCACCAGGACCTGCTGGAGCAGCTCGGCCATGCGGCGCGTCTCGACATTGCCGGTGATGCGCGAGGTGGCGCTCTTCAGCAGCAGCTCGTGGATCAGGCTGCCCAGCGGATGGGTCTTGGACGTGAACAGCGTGTCGTCGGTCAGCGCCGACTTCATCAGCGGGAAGCGCACCGACTCGTGCTGCGGCTTGAGTTCGTCCGGCACCAGCGCGTCGCCGATGACGACGTTGAGGAAGTGGCCGGCGAGCGAAATGCGCTGGATCGGGATCCAGTTCTGGTCCTGCATCACGCCCGGCAGTGGCTTGTTCTCGGCCAGCGCGAGCAGGTCGGCGGCCAGCAGTCCGTCGTGGTAGCCGTCGCCTTCGCTCTTCATCGCCATTCGCTGAAGCATGCCGATCGAATCAAGGTCGAGGTGCTTCTGGTCGGCGGGGGCCTGGATCGTGGTGGCGGTCTGCGGCGCGCGCGGCGCGGCAGCCTTCGGCGCGGACAGCGGCTTGATCGACTTGTCCGCCTCCACCGACTTGGCCGCCTCGGTGCTGATCCGCGTCAGCGCGACGATCAGTGCGCGGTACAGGCGCTCGAGCTGCGGCACGACGATGGCGTCGAACTTCTCGAGCAGCAGGCGGCGCTGCCTCGGCGGCCACTGCATCGCATCGGCGGTGTCCTGCAGCGAGCGACACAGGCCGGCAGGGGCCAGCGCCTTCGAATAAACCGGGACGTACACCATCAGGCGCACGCGATTGAAGCGGGCATCGAGCTCGGTGATCTGCTTCTGGTAGCGCTCTTCGGCGCGCAGTTCGACGGAGGCGAGCGCGATCGAGTCGTCGATCCCGCCAGGGCTTTCGGCATCGCTCGCGCGCGCGGCATCGAGGCCGCCGATCAGTTGCTGGTCGACCTTCTGCGCGAAGGTATTGACCCAGGCCTGCGATTTGGCGGGCAGCGAGCGGGCCAGGTCACTGAGGGCCGTGCGGTCCGCGGGGTTGCTGGCCTTCGGGGCTTGCTCGAGCAATTCGCCGGGAAGGCGGAACATGAAGTTGGCCAGGAGTTCGGTCAGCGCCGAGCGAACGGTCTTGCGAACCTCTTCGGCAGCGGCAGCCCCCAATTTCTGGAGGTGTGCGGACTCAGGCTGCAGGGGGCTGACCATATAGCCCGCAATGATACCGGTGCCGGATCCCCCATAAGTGACGTATTTCATGTTGTTTCCAGACCCCGACCGCCGGCGGGCATGAAGCGGATAAAAGGAGCATTCGAGACCTTAGAAACGGGGAACTGGCGCACATCGGCGACAAAAGCCGGTCCGTCTGCCACTCGCCGGATATTTCCCAGCGCGGCAGGGTCGGACATCCATGGCCAGGGAACAGGGGCGCAAACGACTCAGGATCATCCTGGCCGCAGTGGTTGTCCTGATCGTGGCAGCCACGGCGGCCTGGCAGTGGACGCCGCTATCGGACTACGCCGAACCGCGCATGATCGCCCGCGCCCTGCGCGGCCTGATCGACAGCCCCTGGCTGCCGTTGTGGATCGGGATCATCTATGTCGCGTCGAACGCGGTGATGTTCCCCATCACGGTGCTGTGCCTGGCGACGATCCTGGCGCTGGGTACGCATCCGGGATTCATGTACGCAACCCTCGGTAGCCTGCTTGCGGCGCTGGTGACCTATGCCGCGGGCTGGCGTTACGGCCCCGACAAGATCAGGAAGCTGGACATGCCGGGCCTCGCCCGGCTCAGCGATGGGCTGCGACGCGGCGGCATCCTGCAGGTGACCATCCTCCGGCTACTGCCGCTGGCGCCGTTCTCGGTCGTCAACCTGATGGCCGGCGCGGCCAAGGTGCGGGTGGTCCCGTTCAGCATCGGAACGATCCTGGGCATGCTGCCGGGCAACCTGCTGTTTACCGTATTCGGTCGCCAGTTGCGCCAGCTCATCAGCAATCCCTCGCCGTGGGAAATCGCCACGTTCGCGGCGGTTATCGTGGTTGCGAGCCTGCTGTTCTGGTGGCTGCACAAGCTGACGATGTCCAGGACTGCCCCGCGCCAGAACAAGGCGCGCGCCTGATCTGATCCGCTTCAGCGGATGCGGTTGGTAATGGTGCCGAGGAAGCGTCCGCGCACCACCACCTCGTCCCCGGGCCGCAAATAAACCCACGGGTTCCACAGGTTCAGCGGCTTGAACACGACGCCGGCCGGCGTGCCCGCGAAGATGATGGTGCCCGCGGGCAGCAGGTCGATGCCCGGCAGTAGCGGCACTGCGCCGTTGCCGTGGCGGTAGCGCAACGCCGAGCGCCCAAACACCTCGCGCAGGATCTGCGACGGACCCCACGTCATGTTGGCCGTCCCATCGCGTTGGCGCAGCCGGCCGTTGACCCACAGGGCGAGCTCGAGCCGCGCTACGAACCCCTCGAGGTCGCGCGGGATCACGAGCAGCGGCCCGATCGGAGCGAAGCCTTCGCGGCTCTTGCCATCGACAAAGCCGGTCGTGCCCATGGTCGAGCCGGCCTTGAGGTTCTTGACCAGCGCCCAGCGGTCGGTGAGCTCGTTCGCCAACACCAGGCCCATGCGCGGTTGCTGCGGCGCGCCGCGGAGGTCGTCGATGAGCACGAGGCCAAGCTCGGCCTCGTAGTCGAGCAGCGTCGACGGCGCGCGCGTGACCTCGCTGGACCACAAAGTGGGCTGCGCGAGCTTGGGGAACACGAACGGCGAATCCTCGATTTGCGATTCCCTGGCGTGCTCGCTGAAATTTGCGCCAATGGCGACGTTATGCGCGCGCGCATCGAACGGCAGGGCGAGCTGCGAAACCGGCACCGTCACCGGCACGGCGCCGACCGTGGCCAGCGCCGCGATCGCGTCGTAGCCGAACTCCCGGTACAGCGCGATCGGGTCACCCGCGGGAGCAGCGCCGGCGGCATCGAGCTCCAGGCCGGTCACCGTGCCGTCGCTCATCGCAGTGACCAGCAGCAGGCGCAGGCTGCCATCGGCGGCGCGGTAACGGGCGAAGCTCAGCGCCTCGTCGGGTGGCGCAATCTCGACCTGTGCCAGCGTCGCGGGATCGAGGATTTCGCTGAACAACGGTCGCGACACCCATGCGCTCGCGCCGAGTGCGATGCCGGCCAGCACGACGAGGACCGCCAGCATTATCTTCACGGGGCGGCGAAACCCGGCTGCAGCAGGCCAGCGGCCGTGAACCGCTCCATCGCCGGCCCGTCGTGCCCCGGCACCTGCGCCAGCGCAGGCTCGCTCGCTCGCAAGGCGTTGAGCGCCTGGAATTGACCCAGCACCTGCTCACGGTTCTCGCCGATGACCAGGGTCATCAGCAGCGGCCGCTCGCGCACCTGCTCGATGTTGCGCTCGCGCCAGCTGACGTCGCCGAGGAACAGCAGCTCGCGCCCGTCGGCGCGCTTGACGTAGACCATCTGGCTGCCCGGGGTATGACCCGGAGCCTCGATCAGCACCACGCCCGGCGCGATCGCATGCATGACGTCGTAGCGCAGCGGCTCGTAACCGGCCATCGCGTCGGCGGGCAACTGCGCAGGGTCCATGCCCTCGGGATTGCCGAGCTGCTCCTCGGTGAGTCTCACGCGATCGCGGATCTGGGCGAGCCGCGGGTGGGCTGCAATGCCGCCGATATGGTCCATGTGCTCGTGCGTGATGACGATTTGCTCGGCGTGCTCCATTGCGACGAGCAGGCGCTGCCAGGCGGCATCGTCGAACGACAGCAGCAGCGCGTCGGGCTTGGCAATCGCGCGCGCCATCGCGGTGTCGATCAGCAGCGTCGAGTCCGGGAACACCAGCTGGAACGAATAGATCGGCATCGACGTCGGCGTCCACGGATCGCCGGCCATCAGCATGCCTTCGTAGAATTTCAGGTCGCAGATCTTCTCGTAGCGAACCTCGAGCGCCTTAGCGCCCGGCACCGAGTCGGCCAGCGCGCGAACCCTGGCGATGTCGAGCACATACGACGCGCCGGGCGACGGGCTGTGCCGCAGCAGCAGCCAGTACGCCGGCGCCAGCACGACGATGACGACTAGCCCGATCCTGAAAAACCGACTCACACTCGGCTGCCCCCGAAACAGCGATGCCGCATCTTAGCGCCGCCGGCGAGCCGGACGTGGCGCCGTGGACTGTTGGATACTCATCCCATGGGGGCGACTCGGCGGGCAACGGGGCAGGTGTTGTGGCTCGGTGTATTGGCGCTGGGCAGCATGTCCGCCCATGCCGATGCCGACCGTGACTACCGCAAGGTCACCGATGCCTCCGGCACCCACCGCATTACCGCAACCTTCGTCAGCTTCGATCGTGAGCCGCTCAGCCTGAGCTTTTCACTCAAGCCGGACGCGGTGCGCGCCTCGATGGACGAATTCGGCTATTCGCGCGACGACACCCGCTCGTTGGCCGCCAGTTGCGGCTGCTCGCAGGACGAGTACGACCGCAAGGTCGACGATTACTACCGCAGCCGCCTGGTGGCCTGGAAAACCAATGGCTCAAACCGCCGGCTTTTCGTCGACGTGCCGCAGGTGGTCGAGCGGAACCGGCCGCGCTTGCGCAACCTTGCTGCCGAGTTCGACCGGCTTGCTACCGAACGCAAGTTCAATCACGACCAAACGCTTGGCGCGATGCTGACATTCGTGCAGGCGGCGCTGGCCTATCGGCGCCCGCCCGAAGAGGAGGGCGGCCGCGACATCCTCGGCTTCTTCCCGCCGCTGCGCGCACTGGAGGTCGGCTACGGCGACTGCGACACCAAGTCGGCGCTGCTTGCCACGATCCTCACCAACTTCCCCGGCACGCGCATGATCGGCGTGCACGTGCCCCGTCACTACCTGGTCGGCATCGCGCGCATCCCGCAACCCGGCGATGCGTTCATCGAGTATCGCGGCGAGCCTTTCGTGCTGGTCGAACCTTCGGGTCCCGGCCGGTTGCCACCCGGCATGATCGGCCCGACCACCCAGGCCGCGCTCGCGACGATGCATGACGTGCGCATCGACCCGCTGTTCTGAAACGCCCCAAGGAGAAAGCAGATGAACTGGACGTCCGTTGCGCTCGCCGTGTTCGAATTCCTCGTCTCGGCGGGGATGGGCCTGCTGGTGGTCTATACCAATTACCGGTTGTTCATCGTCACCAACCGCGATTACGACGCCGAGGTGGAGATGAAGAAGAACAACCTCGGCGCCGGCATCCTGCTGGCGGCGCTGCTCATCTCCGGCGGCCTGATCGTGCGAGAGGGCGTGTATCCGGTGACCAACCTGGTGCGCCTGTACTTCACCTCGCCGGTGGAGTACGTCCAGGGCTGGCAGCTGGTGCTGCTGCTGCTGGGCCATCTGGGCCTGGTGTTCATCACCGCGGTGTACACCATTTCTCTGACGCTGCGCTTCTGGGGTCGCATGACCAAGAAGCTCAAGCTCGGCGAGGAACTGAAGAACGGCAACATGGCCGTCGGCGTGGTGCTCGGCGGCGTGGTGTTCGTGATGGCGCTTTACGTCAGCGACGGCATTTCGCGGCTGACCAAGGCACTCATCCCGCAGCCCTCGATCGGCCACGTTGAGTTCGCGCGCTAGCTGAACCGGTAGGTCAGCTGCAGGCCGGCCTTGTCTTCGTCGATGACCGGCGAGGCTTCCAACGAGCCTTGCGGCGTCACGAAGATGCGCGACACGCCATACGCCACGAGGGCGCCGGCGATCACGTCGCGCCAATGGTGGTGCTCGCTCTCGACCCGCACGTAGGCGACGTAGCCGGTGGCGGCCCATGCCGGCAGGCCGTAGCGCCAGCCGTAGCGCTCGCTCAGGAAGGCGGCGCCGGACGCAACGAAGCCCGTGTGCCCGGACGGAAATCCGTACGGGTGGCCGTTGGGCCGCGTCGACCACTCCGTGTCCTTCAAACCGTAGCGCAGCGCGGAGTTCACGGCGAGGCCGGCCGTTGTGCTCCACAGCCACTGCTGGCGGCCCTCGTTGTCGTCCTCTTGCCAGGCGATGACCAAGGCGGTCAGCGGAACGGCCGCGGTGACCACGTCACCGGCCCCTTCTTCCCAGTCGGCCAGCGCGTACGCAGGGGGCGGCAGCCACAGCAGCAGCGAGAGCAGGATGGCAGCGATTTTCATGGGGGTCACCGAAATTTGTATTCGACCTTCAGGCCGGTGATGTCGTCGGCCTCGCCCGGGGCCTCGGCCTCGCCTTGGACCGAAGTGCTGTCGGTGCTGTCGACGCCGTCGACGCCGTCGCGGTGGCGGCTGGAGAACGGCAGCACGCGCACCTGCGGATGGGGCCGCACGAAATATTGCGACGTAGCCGCAGTGAACAGGCCGGCGACGATCACGTCGCGCCAACGGTGGTGGTCGTCCTCGACGCGAACGTAGGCGGTGTACGCCGTGGCCGCCCACGCGGGAACGCCGGCCTTCCAGCCGTAGCGGTCCTGGATGAACGCGGCGGCGCTGCCGAGGAACGCGATGTGCCCGGACGGGAAGCCGTACGGATGGCCGTTCGGGCGCGTGCCGTACTCGTGTCCGTTGAAGGCCACGCGCGCGCTGGTGATGACGAACAGGCTCGTGCCCATGCTCCAAAGGTACTGGTCGCGGCCGTCACGATCGTCGATGTTGTGCGTGTACCAGAACGCGCCGAGCGGGATCACGCCGGTCAGCACGTCGGTGGCGGTGACCTCCCACTGCTCGACCGCGGCGGCGCGCGGCGCGTGCAGCACCGGCGGCAGGAACAGCACGGCAATCATCCAGCGGTTCATTTCACGATCTCCTGGGTTTCTTCGATCACATCCTTGGCGCCTTCCTTGACTGCGTCCTTGGCGTCCTCGAGCATTTCGCCGGTGCGCGACTCGGGCCGCGGGCGCCAGTCGACGGCGCCGAACCACTTGTGGCCCAGGTACGTATAGCCGACGCTGATGGCGGCGACGCGCTGCTCGGTGTCGGGCCGCGCCTCGTAGTTCGCGTTGCGGTCCGACACGATGTAGCGCAGCGTGATGCCGTGCAGGTCGTGCAAGCGCACCGTCAGCGAGACGTCACCGCGGGCGAGGTTCTCGCTGCCGGGCTCGGCGTCCGAACCCTTGTCGGTGATGTAGTAGTCGCGCGCGCTGACCTCGAGCGCGGCGACATCGGCGAAGATGAAGCGCAGCCCGACCAGCGCCTGCGGCGTAATGCCGTAGTGGTAGTCACGCAGGCCTTCGGCCTTCGTCACGCCGCCCGAGCCGTAGCCGACGCCGGCAATGACCTCGTTCTGCAGCGCCACGTTCTCGCTGACCCACCACTGGCCGGTGGTGCCCAGGTTCAGGGCGGTGTTGGAGACGCGAAAGATCTGCGGCGAGATGTAGTCGTAGGAGCCGTACAGGCCCCAGATGCCCCGATAGGTCGCGCTGTTTCCACCGATGGTGCTGCCGGCGAGCAGGCCGCGCGTCATCAGGTTCTCCAGCACGTTGTCCGGCGTCGCGGTCAGCTGAAAGTTGAAGTAGTCGAATGGCCGGTCGTAGGCGTAGCCCGGCTTGCCGGGCAGTCCGTAGACCATCGTGAAATCCAGCACGGCAGTACCGCTCTGGTAGCTTTGAGGGGTCTGCGGCGCGTTCGGATCCGGGTTGGTGTTGACGTTGGAACGGATCTGCGAATTGACGTTGGCGCCGAGGTTGGCGCGCGTATGCACCGCCGGGTCACCGCTCGGGAACACGCCGTCGAAGCGCGATCCGAAAGCGGTGCGATTGAAGCCCGGCGCCAGCATCGACGCCGCGAACTCGCGCAGCCCCGACGGCTGGCCGTGTGCGTTCTCGAGGATCAAGCTCGCCATGCGGTACAGCGGCTCGCCGAGGAAGGTGCCGCCGATGCCGGTGGTGATCTGGTCGTTGATCGAGGGGGGAGTCACCTCGCCGGCGATTTCCCACATCGCGCTGGCGCCGATGGTGTAGCCAAGTGAGGTCCAGTAGCCGAGACCGGCCGAGCGCGCGAAGCCGTGGTAAATAGAGCCCTGGTACGGATGGCCAAACTGGTTGATGTCGAAGTCGTCGCTGTCGAAAACCCAGCTGCCGGTGAAGTTTTCCTCGATCGAATCCCAGTTGCTCTCGTATTCCTCCTGCGGGTCGACGAAGTTGCGGTCGAACTGGTTCAGCAGGAAGTCGAACAGCACGATGTTGCCAACCGGCACCCAGTAGCTTTTGCCCTCGCCCAGGCCCCAGCCGAACTTCGGGGCGCTCTCCGGCTCGTCGCGGTTGAAGGCGGAGGGCGCGACCTTCTCATCGGTCGCGGTCTGGGGTTCGGCGGCGAATGCCAACGGGCCGCACAGTGTGGCAAGCGCGCATGCGCCCACAGTGAACCGGCGGAAACTTCGCATCGACGCCTCTTCTCAGGATTCCCCCTTGGAGCGCGCCGGCGCGTGTCAGTTCTGCACTAAAAGCGGAATTGCAGCCCCAATGCGGGCACAGGTGAGGGAACTTCCCGAGTTTGGGCCACCCGGGTGCCTCATCGCTGAAGGTCGACCATCGCCTTGAAACCGCCCCAGAACATGCGCGTGCCGTCGAACGGCAGCTTCTTGGGATCCATGAACTCGGCCAGTCGCGGGTCGTTCATGACCTTGGCAATGACGCGATCCCGATCCTTGCGCGACTTGTAGACCGCAAACGAAAAGATAACGACTTCACCCTTCTTGAGCTTCACGCTTTGCGGGAAACTGGTGTGTTTGCCGGGCTTGACGTCGTCGGCCACCGCCTCGCAGTAGGCCAGCGCGCCATGCTCCATCCAGACCTTGCCGGACTTCGCCGCCATGCGTCGGTAGAACGCGAGCTTCTTCCTTGGCACCGGCAACACGAATCCATCCACGTAATTCGCCATCGTCACTTCTCCTCAGGGTCGACCTTCGATGCGCTAGATTCGCATCATGAAAGACCGGCATCTTACCGACCCCCAGCGGCGATTCGTGCTGCAAGCCCTGGCCGCCGCCGCTGTCGCAGGAGCGGCCCCCTTCGATACGGCCGCTGCGCGGCCTACTCAGGACGGGCATGGCCGCGATGCCGATGCCACGACACCCGGCCCGTTGCTGAAACCGATCCCCGCCACGGGCGAAAAAATCCCCGCCATCGGCATGGGCACCTGGCTCACCTTCAACGTCGCGCCCTACACCGAGGCCCGCGATCAGCGCGTCGAGGTCGTGCGCGCGTTTCTCGACGCGGGTGGCACCGTGGTCGATTCCTCCCCGATGTACGGCCTCGCCGAGGCCGCGGTCGGTCATTGCCGCGAAAAACTCGGCGGCACGCCGGCCCTGTTCGCGGCGACCAAGGTCTGGATCCCGACGCGCATCGCCGGTGTTGCCCAGATGAACCTGTCGATGAAGCTGTGGGGCCTGGCGAAGATGGACCTGATGCAGATCCACAACCTGCTCGACTGGGAAGCGCACCTGCCGACACTGCGCGAGTGGAAGGCCGCGGGGCGCATCCGCTACATCGGCATCACCACTTCGCACGGTCGGCGCCACGACGACATGCTCGAGATCATCGAGAAGCAGAAGGAATTCGACGCCGTGCAGTTCAGCTACAGCGTGCACGACCGCGTCGCCGAGGACCGCCTGCTGCGCGCGGCGGCCGATCGCGGCAAGGCGGTGCTGATCAACCGGCCGTTCCGCACCGGCAAGCTGTTCGAGCTCGCCGCCGGCAAGCCGCTGCCGGCGTGGACCACGGCGGAGCTCGACTGCCACAGCTGGGCGCAGTTCTTCCTGAAGTTCGTGATCTCGCACCCGGCGGTGACCTGCGCGATCCCGGCGACGACGTCGGTCGCGCATATGCGCGAGAACATGCAGGCGCTGCGCGGGCCGTTGCCTGACCCGGAGCAGCGCCAGCGCATGGCGGACGACTGGCGGCGGCTGGTGCCGGTTTAGCTAGCGCGGCGACTTTGCCGCGATGCGCTTGAAGGTGTCCTCGACGACCGGCAGCCAGTAATCCCAGCTATGGCCGCCCGGGCTCGGCAGGTACTGGTCTTTCGGCACGACCGGCGCCATGACCTGAACGTCCTTGAACAACGGATCTTCAGTGCCGCAGGCGAGCCACACGCGCGCGGCCGGGTCGGGGCGCGCGCCCCAGCCCTGGATCATTTTCCAGACGTGGCGCTGGTAGTTGTCGCCATCGACGACGGGCGACAGCTCGCCCGCGCTCCAGCGCTCGAGCCCGGCTTCGCGGATCTCGTCGAGCAAATCGTCACTGCCCAGGAACGGCGACAGGATGACGAGGCCAGTCAGCTCGCCGGGATGCGCCTGCTCGTACAGCAGCGTGCCCATGCCACCCATCGAGCCGCCGGCGAGCCAGACCTGCCGGTAGCCGGCGGCGCGCGCTGGGGCGATCACTTGCGCGTGGAGTTTTTCGACCAGGACGCCGGTGCGGTAGTAGGGGAAGGTCGCACCCACCAGCGCAACATCGGCGGACGGCCAGCCTTTCTGGATCGCGGTGGCCACGCCCTTGTCGCGCAGGTCATCGTGGTCGAAGGCAAATCCCGGCAGCACTACCACCAGCACCTTGCCGGGATCGTTGCCCGCAATCTTGTGGACGGGGACGACGTCCTTGGGCGAGCCGACGACCGAGCAGGCGCTGAAGAGGGGCAGGCCGATGGCCGCCGCGAGCAAGGCGAGATGTCCACGACCCGGTGCCGGCAGATGCGTCATGCAGCGCGCAGGAAATCCAGCGCCGCCCGCGCAACTTCGGCGGGCCGCTCTTCGTGCACCAGCAGGCGCGCGCGCGGGATCTCGACCATCGAAGCGTGCGGAAACTGCCGGACCATCGGCCGCGCATGCGCGAGCGGGAAGAACGGATCGTCCGCGCCCCAGATCAGCCGCACCGGCATCGTCAGGTGTGCGTTGTCTTGCGCGAGCGCATCGACCACGTCCCACTTCAGGTTCACCAGGTACTGGCGCATCCCTTGCAGGCGGCGCGCATCCCGCAGCAGCGGCACGACGAAACGCTCGTGGAAGTCGCCGTCGATCAGCGACAAGTCGTCGAAGCAGCCGCCGAAGCCGAAGGTCGAGCGCCGGAACGCGCGCGATCGCAGCAGCAGGCTGAACGACGCGAGCGCCCCGGGCACGTGCATCAGCGCCTGGTATTGCGGAATCCACTGCGGACGATGGTGCGGAATCTCGGTGTTGATCAGCACCAATTTTTCGACGCGCTGCGGATCGGCCAGCGCAAGGCAGCGTGCGAAGGTGCCGCCGGTGTCATGCGCCATCAGGTGATATTTCAAAAGCCCGAGCGCGGTGACCCAATCTTTCAACCCGCGCGCCTGGCCAAACCACGTGAAGTCCGTGCCGGTGCTCCACTCGGTGTCGCCGAGCCCGGCGAGGTCCGGTACGTAGCAGGTGTAGTGCTGCGCCAGCTCCGGCAGCACCTTGCGCCAGGTCGCGCCCGACAGCGGGAAGCCGTGGATCAGCAGCAGCGCGGGACCTTCGCCGAAGCGGCGCCACGCATAGCGCGTTGGCCCGACTTGCGAGCGCTGGAGCGGAACGGAATCGAACATGCAGCCATGCTGCGTCGGCGCACGGCGCGCCGCAACTGCTTCAGCAGCCGGCGAGCGTCACCGTGAGCGGGCCATCGCTGGTGACGTCGAGCTGCGCCCCGCACGTCACGCGCGCGCGGTGCGGATCGATGGTCAGCGAGGCGACATTGCTCGCGGTCACATGCAGTACGTCGGCCACCGGCGCCGCCGGCGCCTCGCCCCAGGCCAGGCTGCGCGAGGCATAGCTCATCGGGCCGTGGCTGCCACCAGTCAAGGTGCCGGCACCGGGCGCGACCGCGAGCGCCGGCGCATCGCCGACGCCGAAGCCTTCCGAGCGCACTTCCACCGAGCCGACGCCGGCGTCTGGGTCGCGCACGACGATGTCCGAGACCCAGTACGCGTGGTCGGCCACCAGCACACCCGGCACGTCCTCGGCCGGGTTCATGACGAAGCTCACGTGCGGCGGGTTGCGATCGATGCTGAATTGGGCGAGGAACTCCGCGCCCGGCGTGTACTCGTCGTTGGTCGCGAGCGTCAGGTGGTCCGCACTCGTGAACAGCCAGTAAATGAAGCGGTAACCGAGGGCGGCCATCGCCTCGGCGGCGGCCTCGGCATCCTCCACGTTCACGAGTTCGTCGGCGCTCGCGTTCCACATCATCAGCGGCGTGTTGCGCAGGCCCGCGAGCATTGGCTCGGCGGCGCCCATCGCGCCGACGACGGAAAAGCCGGCGGCGAACAGGTCGGGCCAGCGCGACAGCAGGCGATAGGTTCCGAAGCCGCCCATCGAGTAGCCGGTCACGGTCACCCGATCCGAATCGATGGGGTAGTGGCGCGCCACATCGGCCCACACCTCGAACGCGTCGACCTCGCCCATGCCCGCGTAGAAGCTGTCCGGCCCGCGGCCCGACGGCGTCGCGACGAGATAGCCCTGAGCCTGGTCACCCACCTGCGACTGGTTCGCCGACGCCGTGTACTGGTTGTAATTGGCCGAGAGCGAATGCGGCAACAGCGTAAAGCCCCAGCCCTTGTCCGGCACGGGCTTGCCGGGCGGAACATACAGCGCGTAGGGCTGCAGTTGTCCCACGAAAAAGCCGATGCACGCAGCGCCGGCCTCGAAGCTCGTCGGAATGTCGAAGCAGACTTTCGTCGTGTCGAGCCCTTGGCCGAACTCGTGGCGGCTCGCCAGGATGCGATTCATCGGGCCATCCTGCGGCACGCCGGATTCGTCGCCGGTGCCGGCGGCCAGCTTGGCGAAGTCGACCTGCGCCGCAAAGGCACTGACGTCGCCCAGGCGCAGCGCATCGGCCTGCTGGCGATCGCGCCACCAGTGGGCCTGCGCCGCAGCGCCGGCGGCGGCATCGCCGATCGTGTAAGGCGGAGCCGGCTGGGTGACGTCGGGGAACGGCTCGTCCAGGCGCGGGCCGACGTTGACGATCGCCGTCAGCAGCGGACCTGCGCCACCAGGCTTGGTCGCCGTCGCGGCGCCCGCAGCGGGGGCGAGATAGGCGCCGCTGGCCGCATCCCACAAGCCGACGCCGATGGTCATGCGTACGATCCCGCTGCCCGGATCCCAGGCCGCGCGCGGCACGCGCACGTCGAACTGGCGACGCGAAAGGTCGACCGTTGCGGTCGCCGCCGGCGCGAGCACGTTGCCAGCGGCATCGCGCAGCTCGGCTTCGGCGCCGTACACCGTCAGGAAGTGCGTCGCCGGCGACTTGACGCCCGCACCATGGGGCCAGCTCGTCGCCGCGCCATCACCGAGCGCGACCGTGAAGGCGACCCGCGATGGATCGAGCAGCGTATTCAAGGTCACGCGGAACGCGGTCGCATCCGCGACCGGCTTGACGCGGAACTCGACCAAGTCAGCGGCGTTGTGCGCGTAGGCGGGATCGGTGGGATAGGTAAAGGTGCCCGCCCTCGGCGCGAACAGGAAGTCACCGATGTTGTAGGGCCCGCTGCGATCGACCGTGCCCGCAGCGCCGTGGTCGTCGTGGAGGAAGTCCTGGTAGAGGAACTCACCGTTGCGGTAGGCGACGGCGCCCGACACGAGGATCGGCTGCGCGACCCAGGCGCCGGCGTTGGTCAATTGCGGCGCGACTGCGGGCTCCGCGTACAGCACGTCGGGGCCGGGACGGTGTCCGGACGAGACCGTCGGCAGCGTGCCCGTGGCGGGCGCGTGCGCGGTCACGGCGGCGGGGTCAGAGCTGCCGCAGGCAGCGACGGCGAGCGCGGCGACGGGAACGGCAAGGCGAAGCAGGGTCATGGGCGATCTCCTCTTGCCAAATTGTACGGACGCGCGCTGCCGCCCAGCGTGGTAAATCGCGCTCATCTTTGCGGTAATCTGCCGCGATGACGCCGACGCCCGCGACGCCGTGGTCCCGCCTGCTGGCCGCGACGCGCGAAGACGCAGGACAGGCGCGCCTCGAGGTCACCGACGACTGGCTGCAGGGCCGCACCGTGTTTGGCGGCCTGCAGGCCGCCATCGCGCTGCGCGCCATGCGCACGCTGGTACCGGACCTGCCGCTGCGCACGCTGCAGGGCACCTTCCTCGCGCCGGTCGGCGCGGGCACCGTCAGGGCTGCCGCCACGGTGCTGCGTACTGGCAAAAGTGCCACCCATGTCGAGGCGCGCATCGTCGACGGCGACGCCACGCTGGCACTGCTCGTGGGCGTCTTTGGCGCGGCGCGGGAATCGGCCGTGGTCATTTCACCGAGGCTCGACACCCACGCGTTGACTCGCAGCGTCGAGTTTCCGTACGTGCCGGGACTCACGCCTGCGTTCACCCAGCACTTCAAGGTGCGCTGGCTGCGCGGCCTGCCGCCGTTTACCGGCGATACCGAGGTCTCGCACGCGCTCGAGATCGGCTTGCGCGACGCCGGTCCGTGCAATGAGGGCCACGTGCTGGCGCTGGCGGACTTCATCCCGCCGCTCGCTCTTTCTCACCTCAAGAAGCCGGCGTTCGGCAGCTCGCTGACCTGGATGCTCGAGTTCTTGACCGGGCGCTTCGATCGATTTGCGCTCGAGGGCTGGCGCATCGATGCGCACCTCGGCAACGCGCGCGAGGGCTATACCGGCCAGACCGTGCGGCTGTTTGGTCCCGGCGGCGAACCCGTGGCGACGAGCCGGCAGAGCATGGTGGTGTTCGGCTGATGCTTAAAAGCGAGTGGCTCGAATCGCGGCCGCTCGAACACGCGGTTTCCCTTGCTGCGCCGCTCTACACCGATCCGCAGGTGCTCGCGCTCGAGCAGCGCGCCGTGTTCGGCGCGAACTGGCAGCTACTGGGCCCGGCCGCTGCGCTCGCGCAACCCGGCGATCACGTGGTCGGCGAGATCGGCGCCACGCCGGTGCTCGCGCTGCGCTCCGAGGACGGCAGCTTGCGCGGCTTTCACAACGTCTGCCGCCATCGTGGCGGGCCGCTGGCATTCATCGACGGTCGCGGCGCCAAGGCGCTGCAGTGCAAGTACCACGGCTGGACCTACACGCTCGCGGGCCAGTTGCGCAGCGCACCCGAGATGCAGGATGCGCGCGACTTCGACATGGCCCGGATTTGCCTGCCCGCGATCCGCGTCGAGTCGTGGCAAGGCCTTGTGTTCGGCGCACTCGGTGAGGCCCCGGCGTTGCACGAAGCGCTGGACGGCATTGCCGCGCAAGCGCCCGCCACCTTCAACCCGCCGCTGCAATTCTCGCGTCGCGTGAGTTACGAGCTCGACTGCAACTGGAAGGTCTACGTCGACAACTTCCTCGAGGGCTATCACCTGCCGCACATCCACCCTGGCCTCAACAAGCTGCTCGATTACCGCAGTTACACCACCACTTTGGGGCGCTGGCAGTCCCTGCAGCACTCGCCGCTGGAGGATGCAGGGGGAATCTACGGCAAGGGCGGGGCGTTCTACTGGTTCGTATATCCGAACATCATGCTGAACTGCCTGCCGGGGCGGCTTCAAACCAATCGCGTGTTGCCACTGAACGCGGAGCGTTGCCGGATCGACTTCGACTATTACTATGCGCAAGGCGCCGACCCTGTGCGCGGCGAGCAGGACCAGGGTTTCAGCGACGAAGTGCAGGCCGAGGATGCGCAGATCTGTGCGGCGGTGCAGAAGGGACTCGCGTCGGGTTCGTACGTGCCCGGGCGGCTGAATCCGAAGCGCGAGTCGGGCGTACATCACTTCCACGAGCTGTTGCGCGAGGCGTATCGAAAGGAACGATGAAAAATCAGGACAAGAAACTGCTCTCACTGCCGATGGCGATCGCCCTGGTGATCGGCAACATGATCGGCTCCGGCATTTTCCTGCTGCCCGCCACGATGGCGCCTTACGGCGGCGTGTCGGCGCTCGGCTGGCTGGTGACGGCGACCGGTGCGATCCTGCTCGCGCTCGCATTCGCCTGGCTGTCGCGCACGCTGAAGGGCGCCAGCGGCCTCTACGCTTACACCAAGCATGCGTTCGGCGACTTCGCCGGCTTCCTCGTCGCGTGGTCGTACTGGCTGTCGATCTGGATCACCACCGCCGCGCTCGCCACGGCGACGGTGAGCTACCTGTCCGCCCTGATCCCCGCCCTGGCCGAGTCGCGCGTACTCGGTGCCGGCACCGCGCTGGCGCTGCTGTGGGTCCTGACCGCCGTGAACCTGCACAGCGTGCGCGCCGCCGGGGGCGTGCAGCTATGGACCGTGGTGCTCAAGGTCGCGCCGCTGCTGGTGCTGATGCTGATGGGCCTGCCCCACATCGAGTTCGACAACTTCACGCCTTTCAACCCGACCGACAAGTCGCTGATGCAGGCCACCAGCGCCGCAGCGACGCTGGCGCTGTGGTCGATGCTCGGTCTCGAGAGCGCGGCAGTGGCCGCATCGAAGGTGGCGCATCCAGAGCGCAACGTCGCGCGCGCGACGTTGTGGGGAACGGCGCTGGCCGCGGTGTTCACCGCATTGATCTGCACCGCCGCGATGGGCATCGTTGCGCCGGCCCTGCTGGCCAAGTCGAATGCGCCGATGGCGGATGTCGCCAGCGTGATCTGGGGCGCAACCGCGGGAACCGTCATCGCCGCGGTCGGCGCGCTGAGCGCGTTCGGCTGCATCAACGGCTGGATCCTCCTGCAGGGCACGCTGCCGCAGGCCATGGCCAAGGACGGCCTGTTCCTCAAGTCGGCGGCGCGCGAGAACGCCGGCGGCGCCTCACCGGTGGCGCTGGTGATCGGCAGCGTGCTGGCTTCGCTGATGATCGTCGTGAACCACACCGAGACGCTGATCGGGCTGTTCACATTCCTCGCGCTGCTCGCGACGATCGCAAACCTGGTGCCCTACCTGTTCTGCGCGATGGCGGGCCTGCGGGTGATGGATGCCAAAGGCCCGGTACCGCTGACACGACCGCGCGCAGCCGTGCTGCTCGCGGCATCGGTGTACGCAATGTGGGCCTTGTACGGCGCGGGCCACGAAGCGGTGTTCTGGGGTTTCCTGCTGTTGCTTTCGGGGTTGCCGGTGTACGTGTGGCTGCGGCGCGGGGAGCGAGTCGCGACCGTATAATTTTCGCAATCGTGTAATTTTTTCGTACGACAAAATGTCCATTGCGCCATCGGCGCTCTCAGGACAAAGTGGCGACAACGCAAGACGAAGCAGGTTCAATCGTCGAGCGTGACAGGCAAGGCGAGGGGCGCCGGCCTGCTGGTTTCGCTCTTCATCTTCGGGGGTTATCCAAATGTTCACCCGCTCTCGCCGGCATGCGCCGGCTGTCCTGGCCTGTTCCTTTTTCCTGGCCATGGGCGCCGCCACGCCCGCTTTCGCGCTCGACCCGCTACTGCCGCCGAGCGGCAACTTCGAGCTGCAGAACTGGAAGCTCACGTTGCCCAGCGCCTCCGAGGTCATGCCATGGGTGCTCGACAACGGTTACGAGCTGAAAGACACGTTTTACACGCACACGACGTCTGGCGGCATGGTATTCCGCACGCCGAACATCGCGAACTCCACCGCAAACTCCAACTACCCGCGTACCGAGTTGCGCGAAATGCTGGCGCCGCATGAATCGGCGAGCTCCAACGTCAACAACTGGACGCCGGAGAAGGGCGGGCGCCTGAAAGCGCGACTGAAAGTGGACCGCGTGTCGACCACGGGTGAGTCGGGCAAGGTCGGCCGCGTCATCGTCGGCCAGATCCACGGCCCGGACACCGAGCCGGCGCGGCTGTACTTCCACAAGCTGCCGGGCGAGGCCAAGGGGCGCCTCTACCTCGCCACCGAGACGTTCGGCGGCAGCAACAGCTACTCCACGGACATCGTCAGCAACAAGGACGGCGACGGCATCGCGCTCGGCGAACTGTTCACTTACACGATCACCATGAAGGGCACGCGTGTGCAGGTCGACATCGTGCGCAAGCAGGGCACGCTGGTGAACACCTACATCAAGTTCGTGGACTCGAACTACCTGGGCGAGAACATGTACTTCAAGGCCGGCGTCTACAACCAGAACAACACCGGAAGCACTTCGGACTACGCGCAGGCAACGTTCTACTCCCTGGTGGCTACGCACTAGGCGGCGCGCACTACTCCGGCGGTACCGACGCAGCGCACCCGCGCTGCGTCGGTGCTTCTGGAGCCGACGTCCGCCGCTGACGTCAAGCGGCTGGCGAGTTTAGCGGTGATGGCGCTCGAGCCATTCCTGCTCGGCGCCGGGCGGCGGCATCACGTCGCCGCCTTCCATGGTCCAGTCGTAAGGCACGCCGATCAGCACGACCTGGACCTGCGCCGTGGCGAGGCCGGCGGCCGTGGCGATGCCGTCACGCAGGGCAAGCCGCAACCGCTCAATCACCTCGGGCGTGCGGTTGCCACCGATGCGCACCCCGCCGAGCGCGCTGATCGAAAGGCCGGAAACCAGCGGATAGCCGTGGGCGAACATGACGTTGACGAATGTAGCCGGTGCGCCTGTGACATCGCAGTGCGCGCGCGTCACCGCCTGCGCGATGCGCTCGCTCTCGCGTTCATCGGGCGTAGAGGCGCAGGCCAGGTTATAGAGTGGCATCAGAGGTTCGCCGGCAGCGAAGCGACGCCGTCGCGGCGCTTGGTGGTCCACAAGTTGAACGCGAGCCGCAGCAGATAGGGCAGGCGACGGGCCGGCCGCAGGCGCTGACGATTGGCGGCGAGGTACTGCGCGAACATGCGGGTGTCGCAGAGCGTGATCAGGATCTGGTCCACGCGCACGCCGCCGACGCGCGCCCACTCCGCCGCGAGCGCGCGCATCGCCGCTTCGCGGCGGACCTGCGGCAGGCCGTCGGCGACCTCGACCATGAGCCATGAGACGTCGGAGATGCGGCCTTCGGTCCAGCCTTGGCCGCGAGGGACCTCGGTAAAGGCAACGAGCAGCGTGCTGGCGCCGAGGTGCTGGGCATATGTCGCGCGCATGCCGGATTCGAGCGCGCGCCAGCGATCGCGCGGCACCTGGCCTTGCTGGACGCTGCAGAGGATTTTGGGCATCCGTCAATTATGTAGGAGCGCCCCATGGGCGCGATGTGCCGCCACGACACCGGTATCGAGCAGCAGGTATTGGCGAAAGAGAGGATAATCCCCACGCTGGGCACACTTGCCCCACGCTTCCAGTCGCAGTCTGGCCGCGCGCCATCTAACTGCGCCGGAGAAGCGACATGGCACGCATCACCATCCAGGACTGCCTCGACTACATTCCCTCGCGCTTCGACCTGACGATGGTCGCGGCCAAGCGTGCGCGCCAGTTGGCGCGGGGTGCCGACCCGAAGCTGCCCTGGAACGGGCACAAGTCGACGGTGCTGGCATTGCAGGAAATTGCGCAGGGCTGCGTCACCGCGGCCGTGCTGGAGGAGGTCGACCTGCCGGTGGTGAAGCCGCCAGTGGCGACGCTCGATGCGCTCGACAACTTGATGGACGACTTCCGCTAGGAGATTGCGATGGCTGCGCCCAATTACCGGTTCGACAAGCGCCAGCGCGAGCTGGCCAAGCAGAAGAAGAAAGAAGAGAAGCGCCTGAAGAAGGAGGCGCGCAAGGCCGCCGGCGAAGGTGGCGAAGGCGAGGGCGAGGGCGGCATGCCGCCGCCGGCCGGAGACAATCCGGCGTAAGAACCGGCGCACCAAAAGAAAAAGCCGCAGCAAGCTGCGGCTTTTTCACATCCGGCGCGCTTTAGAGCGGCTGGATCTTCGTGGCCTGCATGCCCTTCGGGCCGCGGACCGCGATGTACTCGACCTTCTGGCCTTCCGCGAGCGACTTGAAACCGCCGCCCGACTGGATTTCCTTGAAGTGAGCGAAAAGATCCTCTCCACCAGCTGACGGCGTAATGAAGCCGAAGCCCTTGGCGTCGTTGAACCACTTCACGGTGCCGCTCTGTTTGTCTGACATTTGCAATTTTCCTCTACGGTGAGTTGTACGCGAGCCAAAACGGCCCGCGTATCTGCAGCGGTCAAGGAAAGCGTGCTTGTTAGTTTTGATCGCGCGCCGAAGGCGGCGGAAACAACAGAAACGTTCTTTGAATGTGCAGCGGGACGCACACTACGCGAGTTTTGGCGTCCTGTCTAACCGGGTCGCCACCCCTGGCGGCGGGCCTCCAGGGCCTCCCAACGCCGATAGCCTTCGGCCAGTTCCCGCTCCAGGGCCGCGTGGCGGTCCTGCAGGGCGCGGGCTTGCTCGCGGTCGCGGGTGTAAAGCTCGGGATCGGCGAGCTTCTGGGCGAGGGTGCCCAGCTCGGACTCGAGCTTCTCGATGCGGGCCGGCAGCGTCTCCAGTTCGCGCTGCTCCTTCTTGTCCAGGCCCGATACGGGGGACGCCGCCTTCGCAGGCGTTGCCGGGGCCTTGGGCTGGGTGCGAGTCGCCGGTCGGGGTGGAGTGGCGTTCGCTGCTACCTGCCGCTGCCAGTCGCGGTAGCCGCCGACGTAGTCACCGAAGCGCCCGTCGCCTTCGGCGACCAGGCAGCGCGTGACCACGTTGTCGAGGAACTCGCGGTCGTGGCTCACCAGCAGCACGGTGCCGGCGTAATCGATCAGCAGCTCCTCGAGCAGGTCGAGCGTCTCGACATCGAGGTCGTTGGTCGGCTCGTCGAGCACGATCAGGTTCGACGGCTGCGAGAAGAGCCGCGCCAACAAGAGCCGCGAGCGCTCGCCGCCGGACAAGGCCCGCGCCGGTGTCCGCGCGCGATCCGGGGTGAACAGGAACTCCTGCAGGTAGCTCATGACGTGCTTGCGCACGCCGTTGATCTCGACGAACTCCTTGCCGTCGCCGATGTTCTCGAACACCGGCTTGTCGTCATCGAGCTGCGCGCGCAGCTGGTCGAAATACGCCACCTGCTGCCTGGTACCGAGCTTCAGCGCGCCCTGGTCGGCTGCGAGGCGCCCGAGCAGCAGGCCGAGCAGCGTGGTCTTGCCCGCGCCGTTGGGCCCGATGATGCCGACCTTGTCGCCCCGCACGATGGTGGTGGACAGGTCGCGGATGATCACGCGCGAGCCGCGCGAGAAGCCCACGTTCTTGGCCTCGACGATCAGCCGTCCCGAGCGCTCCGCCTCCTGCAGCACCAGGCTGGCCTCACCCGGCAGGTTGCGGCGCTCGGCGTACTGCTCGCGCATCGCCAGCAGCCGCTGCACGCGGCCCTGGTCGCGCGTGCGGCGCGCCTCGATGCCGCGGCGAATCCAGACTTCTTCTGCCGCCAGGCGCTTGTCGAACAGCGCGTTCTGCTTTTCCTCGGCGTGCATCGCCTCGGCTTTCTGCCGCAGGTATTCGTCGTAGTTGCCGGACCAGCGCCGCAAAAGGCCGCGATCCAGCTCGATGATGCCGGTGGCCAGGTTGCGCAGGAACGCGCGGTCGTGGGTGATGAACAAGAGCGCGCCGTTCCACTCGCGCAGGAAATCCTCGAGCCAGCGAATGCTGTCGATGTCGAGATGGTTGGTCGGCTCGTCGAGCAGCAGCAGGTCGGGTTCGGCGACCAGCGCGCGGCCCAACAGCGCGCGGCGCTTGACGCCGCCGGAGCACGCGGAGAAAGCCTGCTCGCCGTCGAGGTCGAGCCGCGTCAGCGTGGCCTCGACGCGGCTCTGCAGGGTCCAGCCGTCCTGCGCCTCGAGCCGGGTCTGCACGCCGGCCAGCTCGTCGAGGTCCTGCGCGCCTTCGTCGAGCAGGTGGTGATAGCGCGCGATGAGCCGGCCCACCTCGCCGAGCCCTTCCGCGACCACGTCGTAGACCGTGCCCGCCAGGTCCGCCGGCACATCCTGCGGCATCTGAGCCACTCGCAGGCCCTGCGCGCGCTGGATCTCGCCCGAGTCGGCGTGCATCTCGCCGGTAATCAGCTTCTGCAGCGTCGACTTGCCGGCGCCGTTGCGACCGAGCAGCGCGAGCCGCTCGCCGGCCTCGATGACGAAGCTGGCCTTGTCGAGCAGCACCGTGCGACCGAGGTTGAGACTGACGTTCTTGAAGCTGAGCACGGGGCGGCCAGCGCAAAAGGGGCGCCATTGTAAGGAAAAGAAATGGGGTCGGACCCCTTTTCCTTACAATGGCGGAATGAAGACTCCGAAGGGACTGCAGCCGCTGCTCGACGATGGCGCGATCGACGCGGTGCTCGGCGCGCTCAAGAGCGGCAAGGAAGCGTCCGTCTACCTCGTCGCGTGCGGCTCGACCGTGCGCTGCGCCAAGGTCTACAAGGACGCCGGCCAGCGCGGCTTCCACAAGATGGCGCAGTACCAGGAAGGCCGGCGCCATCGCGGCAGCCGCGAGCAGCGCGCGATGGGCAAGCGCAGCCGCTTCGGCCGCGAGGAGCAGGAATCGGCCTGGAAAAACGCGGAGGTCGAGGCGCTGTTCCGGCTGTACCACGCCGGCGTGCGCGTGCCCAAGCCGGTCGGGGTCTACGAGGGCGTGCTGCTGATGGAAGTGGTCACCGATGCCGAGGGTCGCCCGGCCCCGCGGCTCAACGACGTCGGTCTCGAGCCCGAGCAGGCGCGCGAGTGGTATGCGTATCTCGTCCGCCAGGTCGTGAAGATGCTGTGCGCCGGCATGATCCACGGCGATTTGTCCGAGTACAACGTGCTGGCCAGCGCATCCGGCCCGGTCATCATCGATCTCCCGCAGGCGGTCGATGCCACGGGCAACAACAATGCCTACGCGATGCTCGAGCGCGACGTCGTCAACCTGCGCAACTACTTCAGCCAGTTCGCGCCTGAGCTCGCGGCCACTGAGTACGCACCTGAGATCTGGAAACTGTTCGTCGCCACCGAACTCAAACCCGACACGCCGTTGACCGGGCGTTTTGTGCACGACACGCGCAAGGCCGACGTCGGCGAGGTGCTCTACGAGATCGGCGAGGCGCGCAAGGAAGCCGAGCTGCGCGAGGCCGGGCGGCTGGCGGCGGAGCAGGAGTAGCAAGCATTCAGATCGGGAAACCCCCGGCGCGCGGCGGAGTCCATCCCATATGAGCAAGCGAAAAGGTCCGATCGGCCCAACCACTGCCCAGCTGCGCGAGACCATCGATCGCGGCCGAACTGGCAGCAAGGTCAACGCCCGGGATCCCGCGGCAGCCCCGCTGGGCACCGATGACGAGGCCGCCGGCACGCCACCGGCCCCCGAAGAAGTCCGCACGGCGATGCGCAATGAAGTGCTGAGCGGACGACCTCGCCATGCGAAGCCTTAGAGATATTTACCTGTCGAGATCAACCTGCAGAGACCACATGGCCTATCTGTGGGAGGGCCCCTGGGCCCGACAGTCGCGCCACTGACCCGCGGCCAGGGGCCGCTCCCGCAAAGTCCAGATCAGGCGAAGACGTTGCGCTCGGTAATCGCCGAATCGAACGATTGTCCATCGACGTCGAGGTAGAGGTGTCGCCCGGTCACTGACAAGGAGACCTTCGACCGGCGGGCGATGGCGGCTGACGCGGCATCCACAAATCCACGATCGAACGACACCACCGGCAACTCGGCCGCGCGATGGATTTTCTCACCGGCGAGCTGCGCCAGCCACGCTGCCGGATCACGATGCGCATAGACCGCGCAGCGCGGCGCCTGCTTGCTGCCGCGATGCAGGCGCTGCGCCTCCGGCGAACCCACCTCGATCCACGCCAGCAGCCGGCCGGTCAGGTCCTTCACGAGCACCGCCGGCTCCTCGGTCGCGGCGATGCCGGCCGACAGCTCGATGCCCTCCTGCCATTCGAGGCAGTAAGCGAGCAGGCGCGTGAGCATGAACGGCGCCGTCTCGCTCGGGTGCCGCGCAAGTCGCAGCTCAAACGATTGATAGACGCCGCGATCGGAGTCGGACAACTCGACTTCGAATACGTGGACGGTGGCGCCGGCGGCCATGTTCAGGCGTCCGGTTCGTAGTGGCTCAGAACCAGTCCTTTTTCTTGCCCCATTTCTTCTCGATCGCCTCGTCCTTGCGCACTTGCTCAGCCTCGCGCTGCTTGGTGCGCTCGATCGCGCCGGCCGCGGTGCCGGAGTCGTCGTACGGGCCGAGCCGCGTCATGCTGCCGCAGCCGAGTCCTTCCTCAACTTTCTTGTGCTCGAGGCACCACCAGAAAGCCATGATTTTACGAGGTCCGGGGCTGGTAGAGCTTGAGGATGCGCGTGACGTAGCTCTTGGTCTCGGCGTACGGCGGCACGTCGTTGTACGCGGTGACCGCCTCGGGCCCGGCGTTGTAGGCCGCGAGCGCCAGGCGCACGTCGTTGCCGAAGCGGCCCAGCATGCGCGCGAGGTAGCGCACGCCGCCCTCGATGTTCTGCTCGGGATCGAACGAGTCGAGTACGCCGAGCTCGCGTGCCGTGCCCGGCATCAGTTGCATCAGTCCGCGCGCGCCGGCGCGCGACACGGCGTGGCGGTCGTAGCACGACTCTACGCGCATGACGGCGGAAACCAGGTCGGGCGACAGCCCTTCGGCCCTGGCGTATTTCTGGATCAGCGGCGCATAGGCCTCGGCGCGCGCTGCCATCGACTGGGCGGTGAGCCCGCGGCAGGAGGCCGACGCAGTGGGCCGGCCGCGCACCGACACCTTCTTGTAAGCGCCCCGTACGGGCTTCTTGTCGGTGAACTCGGTTACGCCGTCGGGACGCTTCTGGATGTAAATCCAGTCGGTCGCGGCGTGCGCGGGGGAGAGCGCCAGGCCCGACAACAGGGCCATACCCAGAAAGTTTCCAGATATCCGCGATAAACCCTTCACCGCAAACCCCAATTTACAACCCCGGTACCTCCACAATAACCGCTCGCGGCCTTTGACGGTAGACACCTTTGGCCTAGGCCAAGGCGGCATGGTGCGCCAAGGCGGCGGCTGCGGCACTCGGGCGGTCGGCGGCGGTCAGATTGCGGGAGATTCGCCGGTCCGGGCCGGCTGCGGAGCCCAATTGAAATGGTCCAGCACGAGGGCGCCCCCGACCTCGCACAGCGCTTGCGTGAGCTCGCCCCGGCCCAGTTGCGCAGCCATGCGGTGGCCCTGCTCGACCCGCTTGGAACGATCGTCGACTGGTACGCCGGTGCCGACCGCATTTTCGGCTACGCCGCCAGCGAGGTTGTGGGGCAGAACATCTCGCTGATTTTCGTGCCGGAGGACCTGGCGCGCCACATCGATGACTGGGAGCGCCAGACGGCGGCCCGCACCGACGTGGCCGAGGACGACCGCTGGCAACTGCGCAAGGACGGCGCGCGCATCTGGGTTACCGGCACGACGACGGCCCTGCGCGGCTCGGCTGGTGAACTGCTGGGTTTCCTCAAGATCATGCGGGAGCGCACCGACCAAAAAAGCCAGATCGCGGCGCTCGAGAGCCAGTTCGCCACGCTGCAGCAGGCGGAAGGCCAGCGCGTGCAGTTCGTGTCGACGCTCGCGCACGAGTTGCGCACCCCGATTGGCACCATCGGCAACACGACGTCGATCCTGGAGCAACCCGGCGTCGCAGCGCCGGAAATTCATTTCGCGGCAAGCGTGATCCGCCGCCAGGTCGAGTTCGTGGCGCGGATGATCAACGACCTCATGGAAGTCGTCAGCACCGCCGTCGGCAAGGTCACGCTGCACCGGGAACGCGTGATATTGCAGGACCTGCTGGTGCGAAGCATTGAAGCGTGCCGCTCGCTGATCGACCAACGCAAGCACCGGCTCCACAGCATCCCGCCCGGCGCGCCGATCGCCCTCGACGCCGACCCGGTGCGCCTGCAGCAGGTGTTGGTGAACCTGATCGAGAACGCCGCCAAGTACACGCCGCCGGGGGGCACCATCTGGGTGCGCACCACCACCGAAGGTGACGAGGCCGTGGTGCACATCCGTGACAACGGCGCCGGCATTTCGCCGGAGCTGATGCCGAGCATCTTCGAGCTGTTTACGCAGGGTGAGTCGCGGCGGCCTCAGGGCGGGCTCGGCATCGGCCTTGCACTGGTGCGGGAAACGGTGGCGCTGCATGGCGGCACCGTGCAGGCCACCAGTGACGGGGTGGGCAAGGGCAGCACGTTCACCGTGCGGCTCCCCCTGCCGGACGAGGCGAGCGCCGCCTGAGGTCTGCGTATGATTGGGCGGCCTGTTGCAAGGAGCCGTCATGCCCGCAATCCTGCGTTTGTTGCTGTGCGCCGCTGCCAGCCTGCTGACCCCGCCGCTCTACGCCGAGGATGCCGCCACCGCACGCAGCACGCTCGACGTGTACTTCGTGCCGCAGGCCGACCTCGAGGTCACGGGGTCGCTGGGCAGTGACAGCGACAAGGGCGATGGTTTCGGCATCCGCGCGCTGATCCTGCCCGGCATGGGCACCGCCTTCATCACCGCGGGCATCAGCGCCGAGTACCAGACCAATACGTTCGACTCGACGCTCGACTACGACCAGGTGCGAGTCGGCGTGGGGCTGGTGCATCCCTCGAGCAGTGGCGTTTTCTTCGAGATCGATCAGTTCGAAGTGGAAGGCGAGGAGACCAACGGCCTCTCGGCGCACGGCCGCTTCGCGACCCGGATCGGCCAGGCCGCGCAGGTATACGCAGACCTTGCCTACCTGTGGCTCGAGGATGAGAACCAGGACCTGACCGGTCTCGAATACACCATCGGCGCTGCGCTCGGCGACGCCGGATTCGGCGTGTTCGCGGATTACCGCATCACGCAGCTGGAGACAGAGCTCAGCAACGCGGAAATCGAGTTGCGCAACCTCCGCCTCGGCGTGCGCTGGGGCTTTGGCGGATAACGGTCCTTCGGAGAGCGATCCCTCGCTTCGCTCGGGATGACACCGGCGCTGCACCGAATCTGCACCGCATTGCGCGAGGCCTGCACGCGCAGGCCATCGTTCCTGCAAGTCGTCCCGCCACACTGCCTCCCGGGCTCAAACGGGTGCAGGACGATGGCGATCGGGCGCATGGTGATCGGGGTGCTGGGCGCAGCGGCGCTGGGATTCGGCATGTGGCGTTGCCCGCCGGTGCAGACCCTGCCGCCCGGCGAAGTCGGCGTGCGCATCAATGGCGCGTCCGGCGAAGCGAGGCAGTTCGGCGAAGGCACGGTCTGGCTGGTGCCGGGGCTCCATGAGCTGAGGCGTTATTCCTTGCGCGATCGCGTCTATCGCGACGCGCAGAGCCTGCACGCGGAGGGCGGGTCGCCATTCCAGACCAATGAAGGCTTGTCGGTCGGCGTCGACCTCACGATTCGCTATGCGCTGGACGCCGACACGCTGGAGACGCTGGTGCGGCGCCTGCCGGACGACCTCGACCGCGTGATCGTCGAGCCACTGCTGCGCGGCACCGCGCACAGGATCTTCACGAAGTACACCGCGAAAGAGATTTTCTCCTCGCGCCGCGCCGACATCCAGGCCGAGCTCGAGAAGGAACTGGCGCCGCGGTTGAAAGCCGACGGCATCGTGCTGCGCTCGGTGGACATGGGCCGCGTCGACCTGCCCGCGCAGTACCGCGCAGGGCTCGAGCGGCTCCTGCAGCAGGAGGTCGAGAGCGAGCAGATGAAGCACACGCTGGTGCTCAAGGACCAGCAGGTGAAGCAATCCGCGCTCGAGGCCGAAGCCGACAAGGTGCGGCGCGAAAAGAACGCGGAGGCTTCGGCGCGCGAGCAGGTGATCGCGGCCAAGGCGCAGGCCGATTCCATGAAGTACGTCATCACCTACAAGCAAAAGCAGATCGAGCAGCGCAAGCTCGAGGCCGAGGCTGACAAGCTCCAGCGCGTACGCCAGGCGGAGGCCACGGCGGAGTCGCGCCGCATCGAGGCCGCCGGCGAGGCCGACTCGCGCCGGCGCCTGGCCGAGGCCGAGATTTTCCGCGCCGAAGGGCTCGCGCGCGTGAGCGGTGACCAGATGCAGCGCGAAGGCGCGGCGCTGTCGGCTCACCCGCTGCTGGTGCAGAAGGCGATGGCCGACAAGCTTTCCGACAAGATTTCCGTGATGGTGATGCCGCCCGGGACCGACGGCGCGATCATCGATGCAGCGCTGTTGGGGAAGCGCGGGCGATGATCTCCATTACCGTCGGCGCCGCCATGCTCGCGCCCGGATTGGCTTCCAGTTCCGCGACCTCTCGCATGATCTGCGCCGGCGCCACGACGTCCAGCTGACCCAGCTCCACGAGCCGCACCGGGCCCGATTCCAGGTAGGAGCGGAGCCACTCCCAACCCGGTTGCCCCGGCTTCAGTTGGCGCGGGATCGGCGTCGTATCGACGCGCATGCCGTCCTGCCGCAGCCACTGCGCCAGCCGCGGCGCGATGTCGGGATCGCCGCCTTCAGCTCGCCAGCTCGCCATCACCGCGGCGACGAACGCCTCGATCTGCGGCGAGCGCGGCTCGCTGCGCCAGCTTGCGTAGTCCATGTACTCGTGCAGCACGAGCGAGCCGCCGGCGCCCAGCATGCGGCGCGCCTTGCCGAGCAGCGCGCGCGGATCTTTCACGAAGATGAAAACCCAGCGCGACCACACGTGGTCGGCCACGTCTTGCGGCAGTGCGTCCTCGACGAGGTCGCGCTCGAGCGTCTCGATATTTGAAAAGCCTTCGGCGTTGGCCTGGGCTTGCAGGTGATCGAGGAACCGCCGCGACCGATCGATCGCGATCACCTTGCCGCGCGGCCCGACGAGTCGCGCCAGATCCAGCGTGGCATAGCCGGGCCCGCAGCCGATGTCGACGACGGTGTCGCCAGCCTTGACCCCGGCGCGCTGCCACGCTGCATGCGCGAGATCGCGCCACGCCGTGTGCTGGATGCCGAGGCGGCGGATCTCCACGTCGCCGGTGCCCAGGACGTACTCGCGTTCTGCCATCCGCGCATCGTAGCGGCGATGGCATGATGC
>DATLBT010000012.1:0-66994 GCA_035526825.1 Verrucomicrobiia bacterium
CCCAGCCACAGCGGAGTCCTCCCATGTTCCAAGCACTCTTCAACAGCCTGTCGGGCCTTTTCAGCTTCTCGCGCAGCCTCGACACCGTCTCCAACAACGTTGCCAACATGAACACGCCTGGCTTCCGCGGCGGCGATTCGTTCTTCTCCAACGTCGCCAACGGCAATGGCTCGCAAATCGTCGACGAAGGCATGCGTACCAAGCCCGGCGATACGCGCAACACCGACACGTTCACCAACCTGGCCATCGACGGCACGGGCTTCTTCGTGCTGCGCGACACCAGCGGCAACTACTACTACACCCGCGCGGGCGAGTTCCGCTTCGTCGAGGGCATCCTGACCGACACCGCCACCGGCTACGAGGTGATGGCGTTCGATCCGACCACCCACGAACTGGGAACGGTGCGCCAGGACCAGTACCAGCTGTTGTTGCCGGAAAAGACCACCAAGGTGGTCTTGCAGGGCGACCTCTCGACCAACGCGTCGGACCCGATCATCGACAACGTCAAGGTCTACGACATCGCGGGCCAGGTGCACAACCTGACGCTCAAGCTGCACTGCACGGACACGCCGGTCCCGGGTCAAGGTGCGGCGGTCACATACACGGTTACGGTCTGGGAGGGCGAGAACAAGCTGGCTGAAGGCACGCCCCCGTACACGATCGGATTCTCGGCCACCGGATCGGTCGACGTGACCAAGAACAAGTTCAGTGCCCCGCTCACCTTCCTCGGCACCGCGATGTCGGTCGAATTCAACTTCGGCGAAGGCATCAACACGGGCGTGCAGCGACTCGGCACCAGCACGGTGGTCACCATCAAGAGCGCCGACGGACACAGCCTGCTGACCGCGAAAGAAGAAAACATGAGCTTCGATGCCGACGGCATCCTGCAGGTCAAGTATTCCGACACCGAGAAGCGCAGCGGCCCGCAGATTGCGCTGGCGCGCTTCCGCAGCGAAGGCGAACTCAAGATGGTCGGTGGCCGCCTGATCGAGGGCTCCGGCGGCGACGCGCCCGAGCTCGGCCGGCCGAACGGCAATGGCTTCGGCCGCATCGAAGGCGGCCGCCTCGAAGGTTCCAACGTCGACCT
Organism: Verrucomicrobiia bacterium; assembly: GCA_035526825.1. Lineage (GTDB taxonomy): Bacteria > Pseudomonadota > Gammaproteobacteria > Nevskiales > Nevskiaceae > JACPFV01. The sequence goes on from DATLBT010000012.1 coordinate 1,088, forward strand.
CACCCTCGAGTTCGCCGACATGATCATCATCCAGCGCGGCTACCAGGCCAGCTCGCGCGTGATGACGGTGAGCAACGAGATGATCGAGCAGCTCTACAACAGCACGCGGGGCGGCTGATGCCCGTGCAGCGCCTCCACTGGCTGGGCAACGAGCGGCGCCGTCGGTTGACGGCGCGGCTGGCCACGCAGCTGGGCGAATGGTTGACCGCCTGGAGCGTCGATGCGACGTGGCTGACGCTCGCCGATCGCACCAGCGTGCATGCGCCCGCCGACGACGGCTGGCGCTGGTTGCGCGTGGCGACGGGGCAGGGCGCCCTGCTGCTGGGTGCGCCGCGCGCGCAGCTGGCCGAAGTCGGTGCGCGTCTGGCCGGCGCGCAGCCGCACGACGAGTTCGCGCTGGGTGATCGCGTCGGCAAGCGCGCGCTCGATGCGTTGCTCGGTCGCTGGGCCGGCGCCGCCGGCACGCTCGCGGAAATCCATCCCGCGCCACCGGCGTCGGCGTTCGCGCCGCGTTTCGGCGCCGCCGTCTACACGTTGCGCGGCACCGGTTTCGATGGCGTCGTGCTGGTCGAACACGACCTGTGCGACGTGCTCGCGCCGCCGCTGGCCGCCGTGCGCGCGCCGCTGGCGACGCGCGACGTCGCGCTCGTCGAGGCGCCGGTGCAGTTGCAGGTGACGCTCGACCTGGGCGAGGCCGACCTGCGCGACGTGTCGCAACTGCAGGTCGGCGACGTGCTGCTGGCCGATGCCGGCGTCGACGCGTTGTTCCACCTCGTGCATCCCGATGCGCGCCCGCTCGCGGACGCGCGCCTGTACCGTCGCGGCGCGCAACTGGCGCTGCAGGTTCTTCCTTCTCATCAAGCGAAATCCAAGCCGTGAAAAAAGACCTCAACCGCATCCAGGCCGGCGAAGCTCCCGATAGCGCCCCCGAGGGCGCCGCGCTCGTCGCCAAGGACATCAGCCTCGTCGGCCACGTGCCGGTCACCCTGACCGCGCTGGTGGGCAGCGTGTCGATCACCGTCGAGCGGCTGTTCGCGCTGCGCAAGGGCGAAGTGCTCGAGATGAACGAATCGGTCGACGAGCCGGTGACGCTGCTGCTCAATGGCAAGGCGATCGCGCGCGGCGAGCTGGTGGCCGTCGACGACAAGCTCGGTATCCGGATCACGGAACTGGCATGAGCACCGCGTCGACCGCGCCCGCGACGGCGACATCGCCTGCGGCCGCACCCGGCACACAGGCATCGCAGCCGGCGCCGATCCCGTTCCGCAACAGCGGCGTCACGTCCGGCGGCGAAGTGTTCGGCATCCTGGCGACGACGCTGCTGCTGCTCGCGGCGGTCGCCGCGGCCGCCTGGTACGCGCGCCGCAAGGGCTGGCTCGACCGTTGGGCGAATGCGCCTGCCGCATCGGGCAATGCACCCGCGACGCGCCTGCGCGTCGTCGACCGGCTGCGCCTGAGCCGGCGCACGACCGTGTTCCGCATCGCCGACGGGCAGGGCGAATACCTGCTCGTCGAATCCGATCACGGCGCGACGCTGGTTGCGGCGGCGACGGGAGCCGCGCCATGACGCGCTCCTTGCTTCGCACGCTCGCCATCGGCGCCGTGCTGGCCGGTTCGCTGCTCGCCTGCGGCATCGCCGACGCCTCGCCGGTGACCGCCGCGCTCGATACGGCGGTCAAGCAGGATTTCTCGCCGGTGGTGCGCACGTTCGTGCTGCTCAGCCTGCTGGCGGTGCTGCCGGTCATCCTCATCGGGCTGACTTCGTTCACCCGCATCATCATCGTGCTGTCGCTGCTGCGGCACGCGCTGGGCCTGCCGGCCACGCCGCCCAACAGCGTGCTCATCACGCTGGCGGTGTTCCTGACGTTGTTCTCGATGGGGCCGGTGATGGAACGCGTCAATGCCGACGCGTTGCAGCCCTACCTCAAGGAAGAGATCACCGTCGCGAAGGCCATCGACATCGGCGCGGTTCCCGTGCGCGAGTTCATGGTGCGGCAGACGCGCGAGTCCGACCTCGCCGCGGTGCTCGACATGGCGCGCGCGCCGAAGCCCGAGACGATCGACGACATCAAGTTCACCCACCTGGCGCCGGCCTTCCTGCTCAGCGAACTGAAGACGGCGTTCCAGATCGGCTTCGTGATCTTCCTGCCGTTCCTGCTGGTCGACATCGTGGTGGCGGCGATCCTGATGGCGCTCGGCATGATCATGGTGCCGCCGGCGACGATCAGCCTGCCGATCAAGATATTGCTGTTCATCCTGGTCGACGGGTGGGTGCTGATCGCACGCGCCTTGCTCAACAGCTACTGGACCTAGGCACGACGCCGTGGAGGCCCTGGCCGTCGACGACGAGCGAGCGCTGTGGTCGAGCCTGCGCATCGGCGGGAACGACGCCGCGTCGGCGCTGTTGTTCGCACGCTACGCGCCGTGGGCCCGCTCGGTGGCGCGCGACGTGTACCGGCGGCTGCGCAATCCATTGCTGGAGTGGGGCGACTACGCGCAGAACGCGAGCGTCGGCCTGCTCGAGGCGATGGGGCGCTTCGACGCGGAGCGGGGCATCGACTTCATCGCCTACGCCAAGCCGCGCGTGCGCGGCGCCGTCTTCAACGGCGTGCGCGTCTTCATGGACCAGCAGGGCGACGCCCGCGAGGACCGCGTGCGCCAGCGCGTGCTGTCGATCGAGCCGAACGAGTCGGGCGGCTTGCTCGAGCAACTGATCGGCACCGTCACGGGCCTGGCGATCGGCCACCTGCTGGATGCCGATGCGCACGGCAGCTGGAGCGACTCCGGCGAAGCCAGCGCCCTGGTCGAGCACCACCAGCTGCAGCAGGCGCTCGGCATTGCGCTGGATTCCCTGCCGGACAAGGAGCGCCTGGTGCTCACGCTGCACTACTACCAGCACCTGCCGTTCGTGCAGATCGCGCAGATGTTGTCGCTGACCAAGGGCCGGATCTCGCAATTGCACAAGGCGGGGCTGGAGCGCATGTCGGCGCGGCTGGCGTCGCGGCGGATGGGGGTTGGGCAGGTGTTTTGACCCGCGTATTGCGCCGGACCGGCGCAGCAGGAGGACGGACATTGTCGTCTCACGCCTGCGATGCCCCGCTCACTGGCCAAAGGCCGGCCACAAGAGCGTTAAGTGGATGACAGGGGCGGGGGAGGGCAGCGTGGATCTGCACGACACGGCACGACAGCTCGTAGTTCGATGGGTCAGGGACGTGATCGGGCAGCATGGAGCCTCGATCCGGGGGGCGGTCTGGGGCCGGATGTCCGCGCTGGGGGCGCTTGACCTGAGCCTCTCGAACCTGCCGGAGGATCGATGGTTCGACGCACTGCCACCCAATGGAGGCGCCAGGGTCTTTTTCGAAGGCACCCTGTTGCCCCAGCAACGTGCCGAGCGCCGGAATGATCAGGAAATGGCGGGGCTGGTGCTTCGCTGCATCCGTGGACTTCGCGATGACTGGATGCCGCTGCTTGTCATGCAATGGCAAACATTTGGCGAAGGAGAATCGCACAGCCTCGAAATCGACCTGGTGTTATCGACTCTCGACGGATCCGGGTTTAGCGCGAGTGGTCCGACCGAAATGTCGAGGCTCTATTTTGCGTTCGTCGAGGACGTCGAGCTCGTTCCTGCACGTCATGCAATCTATGGGCCCGACGGGTTGCCGATTTCCGGTCACGTCATGCACCGGGGACTTCGTCATCTTCGCTTCGCCGGCCTGCTTGCCGGTGACTTCCTTCAACTGGTTGCGCGGATCAACGCGGTGGATCCGGATTCGGTCACGCCCACGCAACGCCAAATTCGAGGCGGACAGCTCCGCCGATTCCTGACGGACACTCCATTGCCCATCCTGGAGTTTTTCATCGATCCCGAGAGCAAGGAGCTGGCCGGGATGGAGATCGCCTTCGGCAACTGGTGCGTACTGGGCATGGACGACTCGGCGACGAACGAGGATGTGATCGTTCGTGTCGTGGATCCGGATGCCGACGAGCCGGCATTGGAACAGGGCGGGCTGAAATTGCTGGCTCCCGCGCCTGGATTCTGGCGAGAGCGGCTGCTCGACATTTTCTCTCTCGTCCATGTGCCGGATGCGGATTTCGAAACCGACGAGCTAATCGGCGGCACGCCGGCAAATATTCCACCGATGGCCCCGCCCGCCGGCAAGTCGGATGAGGTAGCCCCGCCGGAGATCGAACAAGCCGAGGCGATGCCGTTCAGTCGTCGTGGCTACTACGAGGCGCAGTGATGACAACGGCAAGAGTCCGGCAGAGGATCACCAATGCAGACGTCGTGAGCGTCAACGGCGTCGATCCAGCCATGGGAGTTCAATCGATTCGCGGCATTCGCGTCCATGACATCGGACAGGGCGACTCGATCAGCATTCTCGACGAGGCTGGAAGTCCATTCCTTCAAATCGACTACGGGGGCCGGGTTGGCAACCCGCTGGTCACTGCGCTCGACATCGACACCCAGATGAATGTTGCCGGCGCGGGATTGCTCATGCTCACGCATTGGGACGAAGACCACTGGTGTTCTGCGCGCAAGGGAACGGTGGCCCAGACGCTGAACTGGCTGGTTCCGCGCCAGATCACGTCGCCGCGGGCGGTCGAGTTTTCGGCAAGGCTGGCGAACATCCACTGCGTACCCGAATCCATGGTCGGCAACGCCTACAAATTCGAGACCGCACTCGGGGATGAAATCTGGTGGGAGAAAATCGCCGCGGCGCCGGGGCCTGCGGCGACGGAAGAGAACTGCAACCACACCGGCATCGGTTTCTCGATCGTAAGGAACCGGCCCGATGGACGTCGGCAGGTCATCCTGCTGCCTGGAGATGCTCCGTTCGACGACATCAGCCATTACAAGACGCATCTGGCCGCCGGCATCGAACTGCGTGGCGTCTTGGCATTTCACCACGGTACGAACCAGCACTGGTCGGCAGCCTCCGCCAACTTGCTTAAAGGGTGGAGCCCGACCTCGCGGTCTGTGGACGTCGTTTTTTCCTGCGCGCGTAACAACAGCTACGGCCACCCGCATAAGCTGTGGTACCAGCAGATGCCTTACGCAAGGAAGCTGCGAACGACACCCGGCCTGCGGCGCGCGGGATTGAAGCACTTCGACATGGTTTTTTGAGGAGGGCACTGCTTGACGGTGTCGCGGAACGGGCGAAGTGCCGGTTACGTCGATTCTGTGGAGTGCGCATAATGTATATTATGTCACTTACAGGTTGAGACTACCGCTCCCAACGGCGCCCCGCAGCCGCGCGACCTTCGTGCCCTCCAGCTAGAAATCTGTATCCCTTCTAGCCGCAATCTGTATCCCTTCCCGCAGTAAGCCTGTATCCAAAGCTACGGACCGGGCAATCAGGGATCGGCCAGGTTGGCCAACTGAACTCCGATCGCAGGCATCGGCGAGCCGCAATCTGTATCCTTTTCGACCGCAACGATCGATCCCGATCGGCGGACGCACATTTCCCGGTCCCCCGACCCAGTGGCTGAAGCTCGATCGCATGCGGGCGCGCCATGGCGGAATGGTTCGAGACGATTTGGAGTCAGGCGTTGGTGGCCGATGCCACCAAGATTCAGTATGCCTCTGGGCTGCGCTACTGGGATGCCTGGCATCGGCTGCGATACGGATCTCCCTTGCCGCTGGGTCTTCGGCCTCCAGCCCTGGTTCCCCCAGCCACGCTCGAAGACTTCATTTCTGACCACATGGCGATCGCCCAGGGCGGCCGCCTGCAGATGCGCATGCCTCCAAGGATCCTGGCCGGGCTTCAGGAGGCTCAATTCGTTCGAGCCGCAGCAGTTTCGCCACGAACGACAAACTGGAGGCTCGATGTCCTCGGGAAGGCGCACACCTTGCTTGGCCTCCCCTTCGATCGCGCCCAGATCCGATCTCGGCAAGCCGAGATCGCCGCGGTTTACGAGTCCGAGAAGGCGGCGCTGGGTACGCCCACCTCCGTGCCAATGTCGGCCAAGAATATCGTCCAAACACTGGTCGCTGCGTGCACGGATGATCGCGAGGGCATCCAGGATGCGGCTCTCATCCACTTCCTTTGTCGATTGAAGCCGGATGACGTCGCACGCATTCGATTCAAGGACCTGGTACCGGGGCATCTGAAGGTCGACCCTGATGTCGACATCGTTGCCCTATTACTCGATGAGCCCGCGGCGGGTCCGCTCACCTTCAGGTCCCAACTGCACTTCATTGGCGAGGAAGCAACAGACATCAAGTTCTGGGGCGCGATCCGAGAGGATGAAGCGTCGGGCGATGACTTGTTCTTCGTCCATTTGACGCGGTCGGGTGAACTCGTCCCACTCAACGCCCTGCGTATCGCGCGCCGCCTTAAATTGTTGGCGCGCCGTGCGGGACTCGCCGATATGCGCAGCAATCGCGCTTGTTCACCGACGGGATTGCGGAAGGCCTTCGAACGCGAACACCACGAGTCCCTGCCCCTCACGAAGGTCGCTCGCGCTGCTCGCGTGAGCCTCCGGTCGGCGAAGCTGCTGACGCGTGGAATGAAGCCGGGCAACCGCTGAGAAGATTGCGAAATGGAGATCCCAGGCTGGATCAACGAGAGATTTGCTGTAGCGCGACTGGCACCCAAGTCGCGGGAGATGTACTGTCAATCCCTGGTGTATTGGGAGCTGTGGCATCGGCTTCGCTTGGGAGGGTCGTCCCCCTTGGCAGACGAGGTACCTCGACCTGTGTCTCCCGAGGCGGTAGATAAATTCGTCGACGATCATTGCGCGCTCGCTGTCGAGGGTCAGTTGCGAATGCGGATGCCGGAGGCCACTGACCGAGGCCTGCGCGAACAAGGATTCAACCGACGTACCGGTTGCATCAGCCCCCGCACCCTTTTCGTCCGCATCGACGCACTGACGCAGTTCCATGCGCTGTGCGGCTTGCGATTCGATCGCCGGGCCGCCTTCAAACGACGCCAAGAAGTGTTTTCGTTGTGGGAATCGGAACGGGCGCTGGCCGGCGCTCCCAGCGCCGTGCCAATGACGCTCAAGGCGGCGATCGATGCGTTGATGGCGGTCTGCGGCGAGGATTACGAGGGCCGGCGAGATGCCGCCTTGATCTTGCTGGCGGCGCGCTTGTCCGTGACGCAGATCCGCGAGACGCGGTGTGGCGACGTCCGTACCGGCTGGGAGGAAGTTCGTGGCGTGTCGCGTTTCATTTCCACAGTGACCGTGGAACACCCTCTGGGCCTGCTGCAAGACTCGCGATTGCGCTACTGGGACGAGGACGCAGGGATCCTTAAAATCTGGATCGACCTGCGGCGCGCGGACGGCGCAACCGACGACGATCCATTGTTCCCGCGTCGTTTCACCTGGACAGCCGTCGGAAAGCCCTCCGTTGCCATCTCGGCGAATTGGGTCCAAGCACGCTTTCGGTACCTCGGCGAACGCGCAGGCGTGGGTGAAATCAATGGTCGCTCGGCGACGACCATGCTGGCGTTGCGCAAGGCCTTCGAGCATGAATATTGGGACCGTTCTTTGCTGGTGGGCGTGGCGACGACCACGGGAATGAGTCTGAAAACCGTGCGCGGATATGCGCGTAGGCCAGCGCGCTCTAATGAGGACCGTAGCGGCGGGTGATATAGATCATTCCCCCCGCCATTTCTGCCTGCTCACGCAGGTCGTCCCACGTGGCACGCGACTCGTCGCTGCCTTCGGTGCGACCGCAAATGCGACGTAAGCCGTTGTCGGTGCGGACAATCGCATCGAAGGCCTCGGCCACGCGCGTTTCCGCGGAGGGGTGCGACAGGTCGTCGAGCGCAACTCGTCGCGCGATCGCGTTGTCCAGCAAGTCGAGCAAGAACGCTTCGTAATGCGAGCCCGCGGTGTGTGGGTCGGTTCCGCGAGCTAGCAATCGGCGCAAAGCCGTCAGCTCGTTGTTGGTGACCAGGTACGACGGGAAACTGAAGACCGGGCCCAGAGGTGTCTCCTCCACCTGTGCACCCTTCCAGGCATCGGGCGTCGACGTCTCGCGCGCCAGCCATGCCCTGAAGCGTTGCAAGTTCACCAAGGGAACTGCGGTCTGGTAGGCGCCGCGGCGGAACGACCGTCGCATGGCGTCGAGTCGATCTTCATCGACGGAGATCGGCGCCGGGTCCCATGGTCGAACCTCCACGATCCATCGGCCTACGTTCTGCGTGTGATGTGGCAGCGGCGACGGCACGACAATGCCCTCGCGCGTGAGGGCCTGCAGCATCGCCGGCAATAGCCCAGGAGACGGCAGCGGCGGAACGCGCGGCGTGGCGACCGCCAGGTACGGCGGATAGGCGATGTGCACCGGACCGGACGTTATGGCTACCCGCTCTCTAAGAGCACTCACCCACGCCCATTCCTCGGCCAGGGCGGCGGACAACGCCTCCTCGTCGGGTATGTACAACCCGCTGCTTAGCCCGGCTTGCAGCGCGCAGCCGCCCGGGCAGTTGAAGGCGCTCTGCCCCGGCGAGCGGGATTGCCACAGCAGGGGCAGCCCGCAATTGGGACAACGGTGCACCAGTGCCTCGCCGTGAACGGGGCAGCGCTCTAGAAGATCCACCTGCATCGCGTAGCTGTGGGTTCCTGCAGCGATGCAGCTCGGGCACAAGCGCAAGCACTCAGACGGCGTGCTCGACATCTCGGGATAGGGGTGCCAGGCCAGCGCGCGGAACTTGAGATCGGGGTTTGGCACCTGTTCTTGGAGCGGCTCCGGAAGTGCAATGTCAGCGACTTGCACCTGATGCGGGGAGAAGGCCCAACGCACCCACGTCGCCGGCAGCCGGTTCCGGATTTCGGCCTCGTTGAACAGGTTCGCGCGGATGAGACGGCACACATAGGCGTACCAGGACTCGAACGGCCGTTCCACAGTGTCGAAGCCGATCAGGCTCTCGATTGGCGCAGAGGCATCGGCACCCTGGAAACGCAGGTCGTCCGTGTAGTCCGCCGGGCTCGCGTCGTCGGGACCTCGTTGCGTCGAATGGGGCGCATTCATAGCACGAATCACCTCTATACGATTCGCTCCAGATCCTCGTCCAGCTGGGCGGCGCTGACCTCCGCCTCCTCGAGCCACGCCGGCAATTTGTTTACCGCAGAGGAACCGGAGCATCTCCTGCGGAGATTCGGTACATCCGCTGCAGTAGTCCCTGCTCAGCGGATGACAGTTGCAGAACTTCCCGCTCAGCCGTCAACGCTAAGCAGAAGTCCTTGCACAGCGGCTGTTAGTTGCACGTCCATCTGCGCGAATTCAGAAGGGCTCCGCAGACCTGAGCTCCACAGAATCCGCCGTGTGCGTACCTCCTACAGCCCTTCGATCAACGTACGCGTCGGCCGGTAGTCCTTCTCGAACTCACGCGTGCGTTCCTTCAGCCACTTCAACTGCGCCGGTGTGAAGTCCGGCGCATCGGCTATCGATTCAGCTCGTGCCTGGTTGAGGTCGTGCTGCCCAAGGGCGACGCGAGCCTTCTTTGGGTTCTCGACTTCTTTCATGGCATCAGGGACCTATCACATGCCGCGCAGTTGCTTCGCTCGGCAAAACCAGCAGTTGAACCATCAGGAACGTCAGTAGAAATCACTCCGGCCCTGCTGAAAGCGATCGTACGCCTCCCGAATCTCCTCTTGGGTAGGCGTGTGGAACGAGGTGGGATGACGAATTCGCCAAGCGACGCGATACCACGGCTCGAATTCCTCGAACTCAAAGTGAAAACCGGCCCGGGCCGCGTCGTACTCCGGATCGATCGCGGTGTCCGGGTCGAGTGCCAAGGCGCGAAGACGTCCGACCGTGGTATCGGCCTGACGCGCGGCGTCGGCCGGATCGCCGCCGCTTTGAACAAAGGCCACGCACCACACCAGTCGCTCCCGCTCGGACAATCGGGCCCAGGGAAGGAACGAGTGCGATGCAGGATCGGGAGGCATGGTCGTCGGGTCCGGCGTGCTCGCGGGGAATGGCGCTACGTTACTTCGTCGATCGCACCCGCGGCGCTTGGGGCACCCTTTTGGCGGTGGCGACGGGGCGGGCTTTGGCAGGCTGAGTCAGGCGCTTCAGCTGCGCCCCGAGCGTCTCGGCCCGGGCCGCCTGCGCACTGGCCTCGCGTTGGGCGACGTGCATCGCGCGCTGTGCGTCGCGCAGCGCGGTGGCGTGGTGTCGCGACTGCGTGGCCGCCTCGGCCTTGAGCGCCCTGGCCTCCTGGCGCAGCCGATCGATCTCGGCGTGGGCGCGGTCCTCGACCTGGACCACGTGCGTCCGCAAGGCCTCGCGCTCGGTCGCGGCCGCCGTGCGCGCGTCCTCTGCCTGCTGCACGACTAAATGGTGGCGGGCCAAGGTGGCGTCCAAGCGCACGGAAAGGGCCTGCAGCTCGGCCTGCTGGTCGGCTCGCTCGCGCAGCAAGTCACTGTTGCGCTGTTCGCTGATGGCTAGGGCGGACTGGTAGGCCGTGGCTTCGCCCTGGGACCGAAGGAGCTGTGTCTCCAAGCGCGCGCGCTGGGCGCGCTCCTCGGCGCTGGCGGCTTCGGCCTTGGCCAGGACGTCGGCGACCGCGGCCCGCTCGGGCGCCACCAGGGCCTCGCCGTGCGCGCGCCCGGCCTCGAGGGCGGTATGCCAAGCGTGCGCGAAGGCCTCGCCCACCGGCGTCGGCACGGACGGAAGGCCTTGAACCTGCGTCAGCCGCTGCGCGAGCTGCGCCCACCAGCTCTCGAGCACCGGCGCCAGCGCGTTGGGCGAGCCGCGCCCGAGCGCCCCGCGCACGCGCTCGACCGTGGGTCGCTCGCCGTCGGCGAGCAACGCGTCGGCGGCCTGGAACACCTCGTCCTGCGGAACCCCTCTCCTGGCCATGGATTGCCCTCCGACGCGACCGCCCTGCCCCGTTGACCGTCTACCGCCGATAAGGGATAGTTATCAGCAGTAGACACCCTATTTCATATAAACTAGTACATTCAACATATGAAATCTAACACATTTCAGCCCGTCTCCGCTCTGCACCCGACGCTCAAGCCCGACCGACTTGCGGCGCAGGCGGCCGAGGCCGTGCGCGAGCTGTTGGCCGAAGCGGCTGCCGCAAACACAACGCGCAGCTATGCCAGCGCCCTGCGCTACTGGGCGGCGTGGTTCCAGGGACGCTTCGGCGTGGCGATTTCGCTGCCGGTGCCGGAAACCGCGGTCGTGCAGTTCGTCGTTGACCACCTGCCGAGGCGGAACAAGGCCGGCGTGATGGCGTGGGAATTGCCGGAGACCCTGGATGCGCAACTGGTCGACGCCGGTCTGAAGAAAAAGCCGGGCGCCTTCAAGCTCAACACCGTGGTCCATCGCGTCGCCGTGCTGTCGGCCGCGCACCAGGCCCACAAGGCCGCCAACCCGTGCGAGCAGCCCGCGGTGCGCCATTTGCTGGCGCGTGGCCGCCGCGCCGCGGTCAAGCGCGGCGATCGCCCGCACAAGAAGACCGCCATCACCAAACCGGAGCTTGAGGCGCTGCTGGCCACGTGCGATGACTCGCTCGAGGGCGTGCGTGACCGGGCGATCCTGTATTTCGGCTTCGCCAGCGGCGGACGCCGGCGCAGCGAGATCGCCGCGGCCGACTGGATGGACCTGCGACGTATCAATGCGACCGACTTCATCTACCGGCTCGAGCACAGCAAGACCCGCCAGACCGGCGCCAGTGCAGCCGTCGACGACACGCCCGACAAGCCGGTGCTCGGCCGCGCCGGCGCCGCGCTCGACGCTTGGCTGCGCGCCGCGAATATCACTACCGGCCCTCTCTTCCGCCGTCTCTGGGGCGATCGCGTGGGGCCGGCGTTGTCGGCCAAGGCGGTGGCGGCGATCGTGCAGCGTCGCGCCGCGCAGGCCGGCCTGGCCGGGGATTTTGGCGGGCACAGCCTGCGCTCGGGCTTCATCACCGAGGGCGGTCGCCAAGGCATCGCCCTGCCCGCGCTGATGGCCCTCACCGACCATCGCTCCGTCAAGCAGGCGATGGACTACTTCCAATCTGGCAGCGCCACCACCAATCCGGCGGCGCGCATGCTTGAGGCCGAGTCGTGACCGGCCCCGGACCACTAGCTAGACTTCACGCGCCGTCTCAGCGCCTGGGACAACTCACCACCATCCTGCAGAGAAGGACCAGCGCATGACGACCACGTCCAAGATCGAATGGACCGAGCAGACCTGGAACCCAATCGTCGGGTGCACCAAGATCTCGGCCGGCTGCAAGAACTGCTACGCCGAAACCCTCGCCCGCCGCCTCAAAGCCATGGGCACGGCCGGCTACGAGAACGGTTTTGCCCTGACGCTGCTGCCGAATCGGCTCGAGGAGCCGCTCAAGCGCAAAAAGCCCACCACCTACTTCGTCAATTCGATGTCGGACCTGTTCCACGAGAAGGTGCCCGACACCTACATCGAGCAAATCGTCGCGGTCATGGCCGCCACGCCGCAGCACTCCTACCAGGTGCTGACCAAGCGGGCCGCGCGCATGGCGCGCTTCTTCCGTACGCGCCACGTGCCAGCCAACGTCTGGTTGGGCGTATCGGTCGAGAACCGTCGCCATGGCGTGCCGCGCATCGACTATCTGCGCACCATCAACGCCGGCATCCGCTTCCTGTCGGTCGAACCGCTGCTCGAGGACGTCGGGGCGCTGGACTTGACCGGGATCCACTGGGTCATCGTGGGCGGCGAGTCCGGGCCCAAGGCGCGGCCGATGGCGCCCGAATGGGCCGAATCGGTCCGGCTGCAGTGCCAAGACCAGGAGGTCGCGTTCTTCTTCAAGCAGTGGGGCGGCTGGGGTGCCGACGGCAAGCGCCGGGCCAAGGCCAAAAACGGCCGGCTGCTCAATGGGCGCACCTGGGACGAGATGCCGGCCGCGGTCGCCGCCATGGCCTGAAGACGGTCAAAAGCAGGTAGTTTTGCCGCTTTTCGTGCCCGGGCGCGTAAGCTGACCTGAGCTCCCGCGGACAGGACGGTCGGTGGTCAAGAAAGCCTACGAATGGAAGGCCGACGGCGCCCCCGCGCAAATCGCCCAGCACAGCGTCGCCAAGCACGAGGTCCTCAAGGCCTACCTGCTCGAGTACCTGCAGACCCTGGTCAGCTCGCCGCACCAGGACACCATGCGCGTCACCCTCGTCGACGGTTTCGCCGGCGGCGGCGTCTACGACCACGAAGACACCGGCGAGCGCGTGCTCGGCTCCCCGTTCGCTTTCCTCAACACCGTGCGCGAAGCCGAAGCGCTGATGAGCCTGCAGCGCAATAAGCCGCTGCAGATGCTGGTGGACTACATCTTCGTCGAGAAAAACCGCGACGGCTTTGCCTCGCTGGAGAAAACCTTGCGCGAGGAAGGTTTCGGTGGGCGGTTCGGCACCGACATCCACCTGCACGCCGGCGGCTTTGAAGACTACGCGCAGAAGATCATCGAGTTCATCAAGAGCAAGAGCCCGCGTGCGGGCCGCTCGCTGTTCCTGCTCGACCAGTACGGTTACAAGGACGTGCCGCTGCCGCTGATCCGCAACATCCTCAGCGAACTGCCGCGCTCGGAGGTCATCCTGACCTTCGCGGTCGACTCCTTCATCAACTTCGTCAGCGACACCCCGCAATCGCGCAAGACCCTGCAGGCCATGGGCATCCCCAACGTGTTCCAGGGCCGCTCGGTGCGCGAGATCAAGGACAGTGAGCCAGAATTTCGCCTCTTCATCCAGAGCAGCCTCTACCGCAGCCTCATTGATGCGACGGGCGCCAAGTACTACACGGTGTTCTTCATCCGCACGACCGGCCACGGCGACTACTGGCTGGTGCACCTGTCGCAGCACCCCCGCGCCCGCGACGTCATGACCGGCGTGCACTGGAAGAGCAACAACGACTTCTTGCACTACGGCGGCGCCGGTATCGACATGTTCCAAGGCGCGATGCTGGGTTACCAGACGCGCAAGGACGACGACTTCATGGGTCAGAGCGCCCTGCCCTTCGGCTTCGATGATCCCGCCGGCGAGGCGAGCATCAAGGCGCTGATGGAGCAGCTGCCGCGTCTCATCTACGCGCGCGAAGAAGGGCTGACCTTCGGTGAGTTGTTCGCCACAACCTGCAATACCTCGCCGGCTGATAGTGGCAAGTACAAGGACGCTCTCGGACGGCTGATCGAGCTCAAGGAGATCGACGCGTTCTCGATCGACGGCAAGCGTCGCCTGAAGGCCACGACCTTGACCGACGCGGACCGGCTCACGCCGACCCGGCAATCGAAGCTGTTCTCGGGCGACTAGTTGACCCAGACCGCCTGCGCGACGCCCGGATCCGGGCCGACACGCAGCTCGATAAAGATCGCATGCACGTACTGCAGCCGCGGATCGTGCTTGTAGGCCTCCAGCTTCTGGAAGTCGACATGATCGTCCACCTGGCTGCTCGTCTTCTTAAATTCCATCACCAGGTAGTTGTCCGTGGTGTCACGGTGGTGAGCGATCACGTCCGGATACACGGTCTTCCCATCGGTATCGGCGATGTCCCCTTGCAGTTCAAGCAGCTTAAGCCTTTCGAGCAGCATCATGATGCGCTTGGGGTCAGGCCCGTTGCGGTAGTACTCGCAGTCGACGTGCCAGTTGGGCAGCGCGGCTTGCAGGTACATGCCGAAGCGATGGGTCAGCGAGCGCTCGTTCGCGTCGACACGCAACAGGTGTTCGTCGCGCTCCAACAGGGCATTCAGTGCCTGCGCGATCGCCGCGCCGGGCTCGCGTTGCATAAGAATCTCGCGGATATCGTCGGAGATCGGCATAGCGCAGGGACGGCTAGTCGCCGGCGTTCGCCGGGGTCCTCAAGTGCTTGGCCAACTCGCTCGCGCACAGCGGCTCGCCGTCGGGCCGCACGTTGGCGACTATATCGGCCGCGGACAGGATGGCGCCCAGCAGTTCCGCCTTACTGCGCCCTGCGTCGGTCCAATCTCCCGGTAGTGCCGTAATCGCCGCAATGGCCGTCTTGCCCGACAGGTACTGCACGCCACTGAGGAAGGTCCACTGCAAGCCGATCGCCTCGCGCAAACGCAGGCCGGCCGCGGTGGCGTCGAGCAGTTCGTCCCGCACATCGAGCAGCACCTGCGCGGCAACGACAGCCTGGCCTGTTCGCTGAGCCGGGACTTGCGCTTGGGAAAAGGCGATCGCATAGGTCGGCGCTACTCGTACCGCGACGCCGAATCCAGGCCCTTGCGGAAGCCCATCTTGCGCGTGACCGTGCCCGGGTAGCGCGGGCGAATGTTGCGCAGGAATGGGTCGGTCGCCAGATCCTGCTGCAGGCTTGTGATGTCAGTCGAATCCAGACCCAGGCAACTACCGACTAATGCATCCAGCGCGGAGATCGCGTCGTCCATGGCTTGGGCCAGGGCCTGCTCTCCGTGCTCGGCCACCACCTCGCGCCAGCGGTCGCGCTCGGCCGCGGTTCCGGGAATAGGCAGGTTGAGCAGCACGCTCTTGGTGACTTCGTCGCCCACGCGCTGGCCCAGCGCCAAGGCCAGACCTTCGGCGATGTCTGGACGGTTGGAGTCGACCCAGTCGAACAAATCCGAAGAAAGCGACACGCGCACGCCTTCGTCCGTCGGCGCCACCGCGATTTCGGCGACTACGGCCTCGTAGCCGCCGTCGGAGAAGTTGTCTCCAAACACCACCCGTGCGTCGGCGTCGGCCTGCAGGCGTACCTTGACCGTGGCATATCCCAGCCCTGTCAGTGCGGCCCGCAGCGACTCGGCGGCGGCCAAGCGGTGAGTGCACGCGTCCACCACGGACGCTCGCATGGCTTCGATCTCGGCCGTTCGCGCGGCGAGCGCGTCATTCCACGGCAAGAACGCCAGGTTGGTGGGATACACGTGGCTGCGCTGTGTTCGAAGTACGCCCATGCGCGCGGCCAGAGCATAGAACCAGACGTACACATTGGACAGCAGCAACAAGTCAAATGGAACGTGGGCCAATTCATCGCGCGGAAGCAGGATCGTCGCGGTATTGGTGAACGATTGAGTCGCCGGATCAAACATCACCCCGTTGGGGCAATGCGCCATTGCCGCCACCGCCAAGCCACGTGCCGGATGGATGTTCCGGTAGCGCCACAGGCTGATGTCGTCGATTTCATCGAAGTCTGCGTTGGTCAGCGCCGGATCGCCTTGCAGCTCGGTGGCAATAATGTTTTCGCCCTTGAACACATCGATGCCGCCGGCGCGCTGCGCCTTGTTGCCACGGAAGGCGACGCCGCCGGCGACCATACGACGTAGCTCCCACAGCGCAGGCTGCGTCGGCGGCTGGTCAACCCACTCCACGATCTTGCTCTTGTCTTTTCGCACCCAGTACGGCTTGGCGACGTCAGCAAAGGTTTGCTGCTTCCAGAGTTTGCGCAGGATAGCCAGCCGAGCGGGCGTCACTCGCGTGAGGATGCGTCCGTCCGGCGAGAACAGGTCCGCATACGGCACCACCGCTTCCGGTATTGCCGCCAAGTTAAATTCGGGAAGCGAATCGGCGTCGTGCGGCAACACGCAGGACGGATCGGCGAAGCGAATCGAAACGCTGTCCTCGGTCGTGGCAGGCCGGTTCTCGACGATAATGATCGCGGGCAGCACGTCGGCGTCGAATACCTGGCGATAGATGATCTCCAGGTCGATCAGTTCGCGGATGACCCAACGCCCGCCCGGTTCAAACAGCTTGCGCAGCGGTCCCGTCTCGTTACCGTCGAACAGCGACCGGCAGGATGAAACCGACTTTGCCGGCATTCCCCTGCTCGTCCGGCGGCCGCGCCCAGCGATCCAGGGCGCGATACAGGAACAACGCGTAGGCGTTGAGCTTGCTTGACACGCCAGGGAAATTGGCGCGACCCCGTTCGAATTCTTTCTGCGAGCGCGGATCTAGGGCTTGGGCACTGCGCTCGGAACGCACATACGGTGGATTGCCCACGACCGCGTCGTAGTCGGCCTGATCGATCTCTGAGAATCGGTCCAGCGCGCTCCATTGATCGCGCTCCACGAGCGAGTTGACCTTGGCCGTGACCAGGACGTCCGGGAAGCCCTGCTTCTCGATCTCGTCCTTCATAGAGAGGATCTGCCAGAGCATCTGGATTTGGGTCAGCACCGCCGAGAAGGTGTTTAGATCGTTGCCGGCGATGCGGGAGAACGTGGCCAGCACGTCGGAGTATTCGGCCGCACCGCGTTCCACGTCGTTGCCGACCATGACGCGGTAACTCTCGATCAAAAAAGTACCCGAGCCGCAGGCCGGGTCGAGCACCCGACTATCGCGGGTGACGCCCATGCGCTCAATCATGTAACGCGCGATCGACGGCGGCGTGTAGAACTCGCCCAGCTTCTTGCGCTGGTCGCGATCCATGAAGCGGTCGTAGATACCGGTCAGGATGTCGCCGCGGATCGTGGTGAAGTCCGGTCGGGCGAACCGGAACAGCGTCAGCTCGATGGCACTGGAGAGCGCCTCATCCTGTGCGCCAAAGATCCAGTCCAGTTCGGTCGCCTCGAACGCGGTCGCGTACAACCGGCTGCCTTCCTTATAGGCGTGCTCGAGAAGTTCGGAGTAACTGGACTTGAAGTAGCTGCGCATGTTCTGGAACGCAGCCACACCGCCGTTGCAGACATAGCGGGTGTCGCCGAAGAACTTGTGGTCCTCGAAAAAACGCAGCAATAGGACGCGAGCTAGGATCAGGTTCGCTGTTTCGATGGCGAACAGCTCCTTGAGCTTGGCGTCCTCCACGCCGGTTCGTGCCTGGAACTCCGGCAATCCGCTGACTGCTAGGCGCGCCACGTGAGGCGATTTGCTGAAGGCGCGTTTGAGCTTCGCCGAGTCGCGATCGTGCTTTCGCACCGCCTCGGGACCCATGGGCGCGCCGCGCAACGACAAGGCATGCGTGTCGAAGCCATCGTCGGTCTTGCCGAACTCAGCCCAGAATTCCTGCGCGGCCGCAGCAAAGGTCTTGATCTCCGGTTCCAGGCGATTGAAGGCGCCAAGAACGGCCGACTGCAGGTGGACGGTGGACTCGCGGATTTGCTGGAAGAAGCGCTTGCGGTTCAGGCGTACGCGGTTGACCAGACGCTTGGTCGGCGTCGGATCGGTGATCGACAGCTTCTCGATGGCGATCATCGAGGTATCGCCGGCACGGAAGCGCTCGAGCTGGACCGACACGCCCGCGCGGCTGGCCAGCAAAGCGACCGCGATTTCCTTGAGCTGGGGCTCGGTCAGCCCTGCGGTGTCGATCTCGATGTCGGCATCGGCGGTGAGCACCCCACCGCCCACCGCGCGCAGCACCCAGAAGTCGGGCTCGACCATGACGAACCAAGCCGTATGGGCACCGACGTACTTGGCCTTCTTCTCGAAGATCGCTTCCCGCTTGGCCGGGTCGCGAAAACTGCCGTGTTCGTCCTTGGCCTCGACCACAACCCAGTCGATGCGGGCCAGCTTGCCGCTCGCGTCCTTAAACCCCGCGGGTGCACGAACCGTGACATCCGGTCGGCCCCCTTCGCCGGTGGTATCGATATCGACGTCGGCGGCCAGGTACCCCAGCACATGCACGAACACGTCGCGGATCGGCCCATACATCGACGCCTCTTTGCCAGGCGGCGTGCTCTTCAGCTTCGCAAGGGTGTCCGCAAACGAAAATTTCGCCATTCGTCCCGCCAGAAGTGGATGCCAGGCGCCGCGCAACCGGCGCCCTCCCCCATACGGTTTCCCGCGTTCCGTACTGAAGCCTAACCAGAATAACTGGTTACGTCGGTTTTGAGGGGACGTCCCCCAGGAATTTGAGCGGCGCATTCCAGCCAGCCCCTTGTCCTGCACCCAAGCGCCTCCGCGTCTAGCCAGCGGCCTGAGGAGAGCAGCGGATGACGGTCGAATCGACCCGCATGGACATCGAGGAGCCGGTCGAGTTTCCTATGCTCGACGCCCGCACTTATGAAGAAGCCTTGGCCGAGATGGAGGGCATCCCGCCCAATCAGTATCGCAAGGAGGCCGACGACGCGCGCAACAGCGAGTTTGCCGACGTGCTGCCGACGTGGAGCCGCTCTCCTCTTCGCACGAGGCTGGTGTTTCTTGCGATAACTACGCGGCGCCAGAACGAGGCGGCCTCCACACCGCCGTCACTCGACTTTAGCTGCCCGTCGTGAGCTCAGGCGACAGTTGTGCCATCGTCTCGCCCTGCAGGTGACAGGATCGCCACCCCATCAGCGGGGAGGATCGAAGACGCGTAGCGTCACGGCCATCGGTGTTCGACGGGTCAGCCAACGCTTCGGCCCCAACGTGAACCCCGCGAGCGTCCAGGATTCCGGCGAACCGGCGGCAACGAGCATCAACGGGTTCTCGCATCGCGCAGACCTCGCGCGTGCGATGGCACGCAGCGTACGCACATCCAATGCGCTTAGGCCCGCGACGCCGTTGGGATGGGTATGCCAGTCGCCCAGGTAGCCGAACCGCCCTTCCGACTCGGCGTAAACGCGCGCCATCTCGGCGGCGTGGTAAGGCCCGTCCGGCGTAAACGACATCGGCGTGCTCGTCGAGGCCGCCCCCGGCCCGATCAGCACCGCGACGACGGCATCCACTCCGTTCTGGTAGCCAGTGAGGATGCCGCCGACTTCATCGGGATAGACTCGCGATGCATGCGCCAACAGGTCATCGCGCAGCGGACCGGCCAACCACAGGCGCTCAATGATTGGGGCACGCGGCATGGGGCGCCAAGGTATGCGGGGTCCACACCGGGAGCTGCGGTCTCCCGTGGTCGTCGCGCAGGCGCAACGTCGCCAGATTCCATCGGTGCGCGCGCTGCGCGTGGGCGCCCACGCGGTGGAGCACGGCGTCCAGCGTGGCTCGCGCGCCCATCAGTGACACCTCCATCAAATCCGCCTGCGCGCCGACGAAGGTGGGGTCCATGCAACCGGCCGGTTGCACGAACTCGGCCTCGGGCGCGGCGGCCAGCGGCGGGACCGGTCCCTGGGTCTCATTGAGATAGTGCAGGTGGCACTCCCAGCAAAAGTCTTCCTGGTTCGGACCGGCGTAGCCCACCAGCCCACCCCACGCGCCGTTGGTGGCATGCGCCCAGAGGTAGGGAATTCCCCGACGCCGGGCCTGCTCTGACAAGAAGTGGGCGACGCGCACCGAAGCGCTCGTATCGAGCAGGCACGATACGTCGCGAAACATCAGATCTTGGATCTGGCGTTCCTCAGGGGTGCCTGCCATCGACGCGTCACCCAGTCGCGCATGCGCGATTCCGACCCGGCAGTAGGGAAAATGCTGACTCAAATGGGACTGCAGGACTTGCACCTTGGAATACCCCGCCGCGCCCCGACCGAGCTCCCAGCGGATGGCGTTGCCGGCATCCAGGACATCGTGGTCAATCAGTCGCAGCCGTCCCAAGCCGGCCTGCGCCATCAGCTTCGCCGCCGGTGAGCCGACGCTGCCAGCTCCGATCTGGCACACGATGCCTTGCTGCAGTCCGCTTGCCGCGGGATCGCGTACGAAGTAGTGCTGCTGGCTCTCCAACTCCGCCCGATTCACTCGAGTAAGGACCTTGCGCTGCGCCTCACTCGCGGCCTTCGGTTCGTGGCTCTTGCTGACGAGGATCACGTTGCCGCCCCACCCCTGCCACGCGAGCTCGTCCTGAAATAGCAACGCAACCAAATCCACGCGAGCGCCGGTGCCGCCAGGCAGTGCCTGCCAGGACGGACGCTCCAGGCTCGGGACTTCGGCCGCTGCCAACGCGTAGTAGGCCTTGGCATCGAGCATCTCCGGCCGCGTCCCAAGCCGGATCCAGCGCCCCGTGACGATCGGCAAGCCGCGTTCCTCGAACGTCGGCCCCGCAGTCGCATCCGCCGACGCAATCACCTGGCCATGGCTATCGAGCACCTGAAAAACGGTGCCGCGAAGCGGCCTCACCGACTCCAGGACGGCGCGAAATGTCCCGGTCGGTGTCAGTGCGGCAAAAGCGTAGGCCGGAAAGCCGACGAACGACCCCGGGTCAAAGGTGATGTATCCCGTAATGGGGACGCCTTCGTGCGCCTCGTGATCACCCGCGATCGCTTCGTTACCCGGCTGGCTGGCGAAGACGTGAGGCAACTGGGACAGCAACAGGCCGGCCAGCGTGTCGGTGCCCGGCTGCCACTCGTCTCCGCCGCGGCGCAACAGGCACAGCATCTTTGAACCGGGCGTCTGGTGGCGAACCAGAGCGAGATCCGGGGCGGCCACCGCGGGCGGAAACGAGGGATAGTCCGACGGAAAATGCGCGATCAGTCGGTGTCGCTGACCGTCCAGTTCCAGCTCCAACTTCAAGCGCATGAGGTCCGCCACCGGCTCGCGCTCGTAGCGGATCCTTGCTTGTTCCAGGGCTTGCTGTTCGCTAGCCCATCGGCCGGGGTCGCGCTCCCACCACCCGGCCATGCCCGGTCAGCCGACCGGACGGTGGCCGGGCGGCACCGGGGGATTGTGGGGCGGACGGTTGTCCGGAGGGCCCGGCGGTACGTTGGGGTGCTCCGGGTGCGGCGGGTGGTCGGGGTGTTCGGGACGCTGGGGCATAGCTGTCACTCCTACTCGGTTGAATCTGTGGGGAGTCCGAGATGTTGGGTGGGTTCGTTGCACGCCACACAACATGTTCGGGCGAGGCCAAATTAGCACTCGATGGTGCCTTCTGCCAAGTAGATTCTAACATGAACACGGATATAGAAACTTGCCTTTAGAATTCATTCATACTTACTTTCTTACCTCGCCGCGAAACCGCTATGGCCGAGCACCGCCCTGCCCCTCCGCGCTGGGGCCAGCTCCAGCGCTACGTCTTCCTCGAGCACCGCCTGTTCTGGGAGGGATGGATCAGCCGAGCCGACCTGATGGACCGTTTCGCGATCTCGGCGCCACAAGCCTCGGAAGACATCGCCAACTACCTGGAGAAATTTCCAGACAGCCTCGAGTACGACCGGAGTCGAAAGGCCTACAGCCCGACGTCGGCGTTCTCGCCCCGCTACTTCAAGCCCAATGCGCGCCAGTACTTGACCCAGCTGCTCCTGGTGGCCGACGAAGCGATCGCATCCGAGGATTCCTGGCTCGGGTTGATTCCGATGCACCAGGCCATGCCGCGCCTACGTCGACGCCTCGACGTGGACACACTGCGTCCGGTCATCACGGCGATGCATCAACGGCGCGCGGTAGAAGTCGTTTACCAGTCGATGTCGACTCCGGACCCAACACGGCGCTGGATCGCCCCACACGCGCTGATTTACGACGGCGCGCGCTGGCACGCGCGATCCTGGTGTTTCAATCGTTCGTCGTTTGTCGACTTTGTGCTCGCGCGATTCATTGCGGTCGGCGAAACGCGCCATGCCGGCATTGACCCCACGCTGGATCGCGAATGGCAGGAGTCCTTCACCGTCGAACTCGCCCCCAATCCCTCTTTGACCGGGCCGCAGCGGCAGGTCGTGGAGATGGATTACGGCATGGAAGACGGCATCCTCCGCGTGCCCATGCGCCTGTGCATGACCTATTACTTTGAGCGCCATTTCGGACTCGATCTGCCCAGCGACCTTCTTCCGGCCTCCCGCTGCCAAGTGGTCATGCAGAATCGATCCGAGCTGGAACAGGTCCGCGCGATCATTGGCGCGAGAACCGAACTGAGCCCATGAGACTGGCGAGCGCGAGCCGGCGTCCGCTAGGCACGATTGGGCGATATGTGTCGGCAAGTCGCCGCCGCAGCGCCTAAGCGAAAACTGCGCCCTTTCTGGCGCTGTGTTTCTGGGTATCGTCCACGTTCTCAGTGGCAGCTGTCGCGCTCCACGCCACCGAGATCGTCGAGAATCGGGCAGTCCGGTCGCTGGTCGCCGTGGCAATGTTTGGCCAGGTTCTCGAGCGTGCGTTGCATCGCCTGCAGTTCGCGCACCTTCTGCGCCAGCTCGTCGGCATGTGCCTTGGCGAGCTTCTTGACCTGGGCGCTGGCGCGCCCCGGGTTGTTCCACAGGCCGAGCAGCGCCTCGATCTGCTTCATCGAGAACCCGAGGTTGCGCGATCGCTTGATGAAGCGAAGCCGGTGGATGTCGGCATCGTTGTAGAGCCGGTAGTTGGCGAACGTGCGACTGGCAGCGGGGATCAGGCCGATGCCTTCGTAGTGCCGGATCATCTTCGACGACACGCCGGTGAGCTCGGAGGCCTCGCCGATGTTGTGGAAGCCCTGCTCGCGGGCTTCGTACATCTCGGGGCGGATGACATGACGAGCCATGGGAATCCTCCTTCAGGCGACCAGGTTGGGCTGCCAGCGGCGCAGCAACAGGGTATTGGCGATCACGCCCACGCTGGAAAAGGCCATTGCGGCGCCCGCGAAGACGGGGTCAAGCAGACCTGCGGCAGCCAATGGAATGCCGACCAGGTTGTAGATGAAAGCCCAGAACAGGTTCTGCCAGATCTTGCGCGTCGTGCGGCGGGAAATATCGATGGCGGCCGGCATCAGGCGCGGGTCTGAGCGCATGAGCGTCACGCCCGCGGTCTGCATCGCCACGTCGGTGCCGCTGCCCATTGCGATGCCAACGTCGGCGGCAGCCAGCGCTGGCGCGTCGTTGATGCCATCCCCGATCATCGCCACACGACCCTCGGCGCCCAGCTGGCGCACGACGTCGGCCTTGTCGCCGGGCAGCACATTCGCGTGGACATCGGCGGGCGCAAAGCCGAGCGTCTTCGCCACGGAGGCCGCAGCGCCGGCGTTGTCGCCGGTCAGCATCACCGTGCGCAGGCCCATCGCCTGCAATGCGGCAACGGCCGCAACGCTTTCGGGACGGGGCTGATCACCGAAGGCAAGGATGCCGAGCGCAACGATGCCCTGGCCGCGATCCTGCGCGACCCACGACACGGTGCGGCCCTGGGCCTCGTTGAGATCCGCGGCGCCCTGCAGCGGCCCGATGTCGACGCCGAGCTCGTCCATCAGGCGCCGGCTACCCAACCAGGTGGGACGACCGCCCACCTCGCCCTTCAGGCCGCGGCCCGGAAGAGCGGTGATGTCGGCGGCCGCGTCATTGCGCACGCCGGCCGTCTCGGCGGACGCGAGTACCGCACGTGCCAGCGGATGCTCGCTGCCCGCCTGCAGAGCGGCCGCGATCGCGAGCAGGCCCGTCGTGTCGTCGTCGGCCGCATCCACGTCCACGAGCGTCGGCTTGCCCACCGTCAACGTGCCGGTCTTGTCGAAGGCCACGGTGCGGACATTGCGCAGCGTCTCAAGCGCTTCGGCATCGCGGATGAGGATGCCGGCGCGTGCGGCGACACCGGTGCCGGCCATGATCGCGGTCGGCGTGGCAAGGCCCAGCGCGCACGGGCATGCGATGACGAGCACGGCCACCGCATTCAACGTCGCCTGGCTCCAATCCCCGCTCGTCAGGCCCCAGCCGATCCAGGTCAACGCAGCAATGCCGATGACGATCGGCACGAAGATGCCACTGACCTTGTCGACCAGGCGCTGGATTGGCGCCTTCTTCGCCTGCGCGTCCTCCACCAGGCGGATGATGTGCGCCAGCGCGCTCTCGGCGCCGACCGCACGCGTGCGCAGTTGCTGGCGGCCTTCGGCATTGATGGCGCCGCCAGTGACCTTGTCGCCCGGCTCCTTGGCGACGGGCAAGGATTCGCCAGTGAGCATCGACTCGTCGTGGTGACTGCGGCCGTCGACGACCTCACCATCGACCGGGACTCGCTCGCCCGGCAACACGACGACGAGATCGCCCACCTGCACGCGACCGATCGGGACTTCCTGTTCCTCGCCCTCGACGACAACCCGCGCCGTCTGCGGCCGCAGTGCCTGCAACGCGCGCAACGCGGCCGTGGTCTGACGCTTGGCGCGCGCATCGAGCCATTTGCCCAGCAGCACGAGCGCGATGACCAGCGAGGCGGCTTCGAAATACGTTTCTGCGGCGGCTCCGGCGAACACGTGATAGACGCTGAGTCCGTAGCCGGCACTGGTGCCCAGGGCAACGAGCAGATCCATGTTGCCGGTGCGCGCCTTCAGAGCCTTCCAGGCGGCCCGGTAGAAGCGCGCGCCCAGCCAGAACTGCACTGGCGTGGCGAGTGCGAGCTGCACGAGGCCCGGCAGCATCCAGTGCTCGCCGAAGATTGCGCCGATCATCGGCAGGCCGAGCGGAATCGACAGTGCGAGCGCGATCAATGCATGGCGCAACCCCTGGCTCGCGTGGGCCGTGGCCGACGCCTCGGCCGCTGCTGAGGCGGAACCGGCGTCGTCGTCGCGATCCTGCGGTCGCGCGTCGTAGCCGGCGCTCTTGACCGCCTCGACAAGCGCCTGTGGCGTGGTCGTAGCATCCATCCGGACGCGGGCCAGACCGGTGGCGAGGTTGACGCTGGCGTCCTGCACGCCGGGCACGGCATGCAGCGCCTTTTCGACGCGGTTGACGCACGACGCGCAGGTTATGCCCTCGATCACTAGCGATGCTTCGATGGGCGCCACCGAATAGCCCGCGGCTTGCACGGCCTTCGCGACCTCCGCGGCAGGCACGTAGCCATCGGTGCGCACGTCCGCCGTTTCGGTGGCGAGATTGACGGTCGCGGCGAGTACGCCCGGCATCCTGGCGAGGGCCTTCTCGACCCGACCTACGCACGACGCGCAGGTCATGCCTTCCACACCGAAGCGGAAGCGCGTTGCGGCGTCCTGGGCTGGGATCGACAGTGTGGCGTTCATGGCGGACTCCAAATGGGATTACCCAGGAGCTTCGGGCTTCCCACCATGGGAAGGTCAACGTGAAGCGGACGCTAGCGTTCGGCGCGGCGCAGCGCCAGCAGGAACAGGCCTACGACGAGCAATGCCAGCGGTCGGTCGAGCCGGTCGAGGGCGGATTGGAACCGGTGGGTGACAGTGGCCATGGTGGCGTTCTCGGGTCGGGGGAGCGCCAGCCTCACGACTCCCACCGTGGGAAAGTCCAGTGCCATCAAGGCTTGAGCTTGCCCCCGGTCAAGCTTCAACGTGCCGACCTCCGATGCCGCTGCTCCCTCAGCGCGCAGACCCGCCCCGGGGGTTGGCACCATTCGACGTCATCCCCCGCGTCGACGCCGGCCGTGCCGGGGCTTCTTCACAACAGAGAGTTGAACCGGGCCGCAGCAAGCGCCACTCTTCGTGTCGGTATTCGAGGCAATTACGCGGGGATATGCATGCGGAATGGCCCACTTCAAACGAATCTGCTCTGCAGCCTATTAGCAGTCATGCTCCTGGCGAGCGCGGCGAGCGCTCAGGAGAACGCGGCTCTCGTGTACTCAGACGCCACTAGACCTACTAGCGGTGCGGAGAATGCAGCGTTCGTTTGGCACCCGACCGACAAGGAGTTGCTCGCTTTCCAAGCAGCGCGGCTTGATGCGGACGCCCGATTCCTTCTGCTCAAAAGGCAGCGCGACGCAGGTCTCATCGACAAGGCGACGTTTGAACTGGCATCCGAGCAACATGCTCGTGCGTCCAATGCCTACTTCACCCTGGTGGATCGAGGAGGTCAGATTTCAGCCGCTAGTGCGAACAACTACCTGACGGACCTCTTCTTGTTCACCGCATCGCCGCGCAGCGTTGGCGGGCCTTCGGTTCTTTCTGCGGCGCTTATTAGTCGCGGAGAAGACGGGGCAATTCGAGTCGACGCCGACTCGCTTCAGACCAGCCTGGAGAATCGCTTCCAGCAACTCCGGGGCGACATTCCAATCGAAAGCGATGCTCGCCCCCTCAATGCATACCTCGATGAGCTCAAAACGAGCTCAACAGAAGCCGTAGATACCAGCCGAGGACAAGATGGGTTCGTTTCTTTCCAGCGTGCGATCGAGATTGCCACCCCGGTGCAGCAATATCAGTTGACGCTGATGAGGGCCTCGCCTTGGCAGTTGCATCTCTCCCTTCGCACGACACCCTCACAAGCGAGCGTTGTATTCACTACTCCCAGTGGGTACAGGGCCGATTTCACAACAAATACATCACGAACGACAATGCGTGGACTTGTCGACTACACGGTACAAAAAGCCGGATACAAGACGATTCGCGCTTCGAATCTAGACTTGGTCAATGCCGTGGAAGGCACATTTTCTTGTGTGCTGATTCCTGTCGCAGACCAGCAGCCCGCCCAAGCCTGCAATATTCGATAAAACATGACTCAGTCCCCATCTCGATCAGGAACTGCTGCAAAGTGGGGGCGAGTGCTGCTCGCAATCGGCGTCACGATCCCAATTGGCCTCGCGCCGTTGCTGGGAACATGGGACGTTCCTGGGTTCCGCGCCTTGCTCTCCCTGTTCCCAGAAGGCCTTCAGGAATCATCCATCCGCTTTTCCACATTCGGAATGGCGGTCGTGGCGGCAAGCGTGCAATTTCTGTCTCAGGATACCTTCACTCGCAAAACGCTGAGACAAACATTCATTGGCGTAGTGGTCGCATTGTTCGCATTATTGTTCCTTCTCGCCAAATCCCACAACGAGCATGTCGTTCGAATTCCAGTAGGAGACGGTAGCGTGTCTGTTTCTTACGTCGTCGGCTCGGAGCGAAAAGTGGGCTGTAGCTGTGCGGCTTCTGAAGGTGACGCACAATGCGTGAAGAGGATTGGGCTTGATGCTGCTCTCCTTCCGAGTTGCTGGAACGAGAAGGAGCTCAGGGGCATTGCATTTGCGCTTCAGGCCAAATACGTCTTGTTGATGATTGGGCTGGGCGCGCTTGTAGGCCTGATCGTCTTGGCCCCTGCGCGAAGTCGCCGATAGCCAAAGGGTTATTTCCGTCGCTAAGGGCGACTTGACCTTCCCACAGGGGTAAGCCCCAACCTGCTTCGCATGTCCACCATCGAGGCGAAGACGTATGCGCTTTTGCGTTGAAAGCATGACCTGCGGCCACTGTGACCGCACCATCCGCAAGGCGATTTCGGCGCTGTCGCCGCAGGCGACCGTCATCATCGACTTGCGCGCCAAGACCGTCGAGATCGACGGCGCGCTTACTGCAGTGCAAGTCGTCGCTGCGCTCGCCGATGAAGGCTATTCGGCGGTGCAAACCAGCGAAATGGCCTGAGGCCGCGCTCGAGGCAGGAAAGAGGCCAGCCCTTGCGGCTGGCCTCTTCGTTTTTGGTCACTGCTTGGTGATAGAGACGATCGTGCCGTCCATGCCGGTCGAGTCGAATTCGAAAGTGACGTTGTCGCCCGCCTTGATTGCCGACAAGTCCGTGTTCGGAGCCTGGAACGCCATCGTCATGCCGGGCCAGCCGAGTGCGTCGACGGGGCCGTGCGCGATGGTGATCGTCTTCGCTGTCGCGTCGATGGATTCCACGACGCCCGTGGCCGTGGCGCGCTTGGATTCCGCTGGCGCGGGAGGTGGGGTCGCCGGCGACGCGGGCTCGGCGGCCGCAGGTGCAGGTGCTTGCGCGGCTGGCACGGCCGGCTCCGGAGTGCGGTTGCAGCCGGCAATGCTCAACACGGCAAGAAGAAGGACGAAACGCTTCATGGTGAACTCCTCGGGGTAGTAGCCCGCGTGCGGGCGAGATGGCGTTGTTGCAATAGTCGATATGCCGCGGGAATCACGAGCATCGACAGCAGCGGCGCGCTGAGCATGCCGCCGACCATCGGCGCGGCGATGCGCTGCATGACCTCGGCGCCGGCGCCGCCGCCGAGAAGGATCGGTAGCAGACCCGCGAGGATCACCGCCACGGTCATTGCCTTGGGGCGTACGCGTTGTACCGCGCCTTCGCGGATGGCCGCGTCAAGCTCGGCGAGTCCAGCATTTGGATTCTCGGCGAGCTGCCGCTCCCACGCGTGTTGCAGGTACAGCAGCATGATGATGCCGAACTCGGCGGCGACGCCGGCCAGCGCGATGAAGCCGATCAGTGTGGCCACCGACACTGCGTGGCCCATCAGCCAGATCAGCCACAGCCCACCCACCAGCGCGAACGGCAGGCTGAGCATGATCAGCCCGGCCTCCGACGCGCGACGGAACACCAGGAAGATCAGCCCGAAGATGATCACCAGCGTGGCCGGCACGACCCAGCGCAGGCGCGCCGTGGCGCGCGCCAGGTATTCGTACTGGCCCGACCAGGCGATCGCGTAGCCCGCGGGCAGCTCGACCTGCTTGGCTACGGCCGCCTGCAGATCCGCAACGACCGAGCCAAGATCGCGCCCGGCCACATCCACGTACACGTAGGTCACGAGCCGGCCGTTGTCGCTCCGGAGCATGGGCGGCCCGGGGGCGAACGACAGATCCGCGAGCTGGCCCAGCGTCACCTGCGCGCCGCCGGGGGCGACGCACGGCAACTGCGCGAGCGCCGCCGGCGAATCGCGCCAAGTCGCGGGATAGCGCACGACGATCGGATAGCGCTCGCGCCCCTGGATGGTCTCGCCAATCGGCTCGCCGCCGATGACGGTGGCGATGATCCGTTGTACGTCAGCCTGGCTCAGGCCGTAGCGCATCGCGGCATCGGGCCGGACGCGCACGTCGAGGTAGCGGCCGCCTTCCACGCGCTCGGCGAGCGCGGAGCTCACACCGGGCACCGTACGCGCGATCTGCTCGACGCGGTCACCAAGCTGCGCGAGCGTCGCCAGGTCCGGTCCCGACACCTTGATGCCGATCGGGCTCTTGATGCCGGTGGCGAGCATGTCGATGCGGTTTCGGATCGGCGGCACCCACAGGTTGGTCAGGCCCGGCACCTGCACCGCGCGGTCGAGTTCGGCGCGCAGCTTCTCCGGCGTCATGCCCGCGCGCCACTGGTCGCGCGGCTTGAAGGTCACCGTGGTCTCGAACATCTCCAGCGGCGCCGGGTCGGTGGCGGTTTCGGCGCGACCGGCCTTGCCGAAAACGTGTTCCACCTCGGGCACGGTCTTGATCATGCGATCCGTCAGTTGCAGCAGTTCGCTGGCCTTGCCCGCCGACAGCCCCGGCAATGCCGTGGGCATGTACAACAACGTGCCCTCCTCCAGCGGCGGCATGAACTCGCTGCCCATGCGCAGCAGCGGCACCAGGCTCAGCAGCAGCACGACGCCCGCCATGAGCAGCACGCTCTTGGGAAAGCGCAGCACCGCGCCGATCACCGGTTTGTAGATTGCGATCAGGCTGCGGTTGATCGGGTTTTCCTGCTCCGAGCGAATTCGCCCCCGGATCAGGTAACCCATGAGAACCGGCACGAGGGTGATCGCCAGGCCCGCGGCGGCGGCCATCGCGTAGGTCTTGGTGAAGGCCAGCGGCGAGAACAACCGGCCCTCCTGCGCCTGCAGGGCGAACACCGGCACGAAGGAGAGCGTGATGACCAGCAGGCTGATGAACAACGCGGGTCCGACCTCGGAGGCGGCGGTTGCTACCAGCGCCCAGCGCTCGGCCCCATCCGGGTCGCGCCCTGCCCTGGCGCGGAAATGCTCGAGGTGCTTGTGCGCGTTCTCGATCATTACCACCGCCGCGTCGACCATCGCGCCGATGGCGATGGCGATGCCACCGAGCGAGAGCAGGTTGGCGCTGATGCCCTGCTGGTGCATCACCACGAACGCGGCGAGGATGCCCAGTGGCAGGGTAACGACCGCCACCAGCGCCGATCGCAGGTGCCATAGGAACAGCGCGCACACCACGAGCACGACCAGGAATTCTTCCACCAGTTTCCCGCTGAGGTTGCGCACCGCCTCGCGGATAAGGCCCGAGCGGTCGTACACGGGGACGATCTCGACGCCGGGTGGCAGGCTCGACTTGAGCGCCGCGAGTTTGGCCTTCACCGCATCGATGGCGACCAGCGCGTTCTTGCCCGAGCGCAGGATCACCACGCCCCCGGCGACCTCTCCCTCCCCGTCGAGTTCGGCGATGCCCCGGCGCAGCGTTGGACCGCGTTGCACGCGCGCCACATCCTGCAGCAACACCGGCACGCCATCGGCGCCGCTGCGGATCGGCACGCGCTCGAAGTCGGCGGCCTCGCGCAGGTAGCCTTCGCTGCGCACCATCACTTCGGCCTCGCCCAGTTCGATCACCGAGCCCCCGGTGGCGCCGTTGGCGGCACAAATGGCCTCCACGAGTTCGTCGATCGTGATGCCGCGTGCTGCGAGGGCATTGGGGTCGGGCACGACCTGCCAGGCCTGCACCATGCCGCCCATCGTCGCGACCTCGGCGACATCCGGAATGGTTTTCAGCTCGTAGCGCAGGAACCAGTCCTGCAGCGAACGCAGCTGGCCCAAGTCGTGCGTGCCGCTGCGATCGACGATCGCGTACTCGTAGATCCAGCCCAATCCAGTCGCATCCGGCCCCAGCGTCGGCGTGGCGGCGGGCGGCAAGCGGTCGCGCGCCTGGCTCAACACTTCGAGCACGCGCGATCGTGCCCAGTACAGGTCGGTGTCGTCGTCGAACAGGACGTACACGAACGAGTCGCCGAAAAAGGAGAAGCCGCGCACTGCGGTCACGCCCGGCACCGACAGCAGCGTCGTGGTGAGCGGATAAGTGACCTGGTCCTCGACGATGCGCGGCGTCTGCCCGGGCCACGAGGTGCGAATGATCACCTGCGTGTCGGACAGGTCGGGCAGCGCATCGAGTGGTGTGCGCAGGACGGACCACACACCGGCGATGGCGAGCACGAGCGCGGCCAGCAGCACCAGGCCGCGGTGGGCGATCGAGGCGTGGATGATGCGGGCGATCACGGCGTGTCGTCCTTTGCGCCGAGCCGTTCGAGCGCGCCCGACAGGTTGGCTTCCGAATCGATGAGGAACTGACCCGACGCGACGACCTGCTCGCCGCCTGACAGCCCCGACACGATCTCGGTCATGCCGCCGCCGCTGCGGCCCGTGCGCACGATCGTCAGCACGAAGCGGTCATTCGCGAGCACGATGACGCGCGGTTGCGTGCCGTCGTCGATGATCGCGCCGGAAGGCACCAGCACCGCATCACCGGACGCAGCTGGGCGCAATGCCACCTGCACGAACTGGCCGGGCACGAGGCGCCCTTCGGGGTTGTCGAGCACGATTCGGGCGCGCTGCGTGCGCGTGCCTGCATCCACCTGGGGTAGCAAAGCTTCGATCGTGCCTGTGAACGTCTCGCCCGGCAGCGCATCGACGCTCACATCCACCGGCGTGCCGGTGCCCGCGGAGCTCGCCGCTAGCGGCGGCAACGCGGCCTCGACCCACACGCTGCCCGTGCCATTGAGGCGCAGCAGCGGCATGCCCGCCGCGACGGCCTGGCCTTCGCGCACAACGATCTCACTCACCACACCTGCCGCCGGCGCGGTCAGCACGATCGCGCCGCGTGCATCGACCTTGGCGCCGGCCGGCAGTCCCAACGCCCGCAGCCGTCCGCCGGTGGCGGCTTGCAGGCTGCGCCCTTCCACCGACTGCGCATTGCGCAGCGCCCCGGCCTCGGCGAGCGCGGCGCTCCACGTGGGCGAACGCACGGCCATTAGCACCTGGCCGGATCGCACCGGCTCGAATGGCGTGCGCACGAACAATCGCTCGACCACCGCATCGACCGGCAGGCTGATCACCCGCTCCTCGCGCAGGTTCCAGCCGATCGTGCCGGGCACGCGCTGGGTCGCCGGCAAACGACCGCGCGTGGCGACGACGGTGCGGATGCCGAGGTTCTGGCGCACTTCGGGGGCGATGCGTACGCCGGCGGAACCTGGCGCGTCGTCGGCGTACTTCGGCACCAGCTGCATGTCCATGAAGGGTGACTTGCCAGGCTTGTCGAAGTGCTGGTTCGGCACCATCGGGTCGTACCAGTACAGGACCTTTTTCTCTGCGGACGTGGCGGACGTGGCCGGCGCCGGGCCCGCGTCGCCGGCGTTACCCCAGAGATACCCCAGGCCCAACGCGCCGGCGAGCAGAAGGCCACCGGCGGCGATGACGGCGACGCGTTCGTTGCGGGTCATGGCGCGTTCTCCGGCAGCAGGAAGGCGAGCGCGGCCCAGACGCGGCCGAGCTCACCGAGGTGCTCGGCGTGCGAGCGATGGACTTCGAGCTCGGCGACGCGCGCATCGAACCACGGCTGCAGCTCGCCACCGGCACGGTAGGCAGCCAGTGCCGCGGCGCTGCGATCCCGCGCCAGTGGCAGAAGGCGGCGTTCGTGCAGCGCCACCTGACGCTTCAATGCCTCCCAACGCACGAAGGCGGCATCGATCTCGGCAGCCAGAGCACGCCGCTCGTCCTCGCGTAACGCCAGCGCTTGTCGGTATTCGGCTTCCCGCGCCAGCACGCCGCGATCCTGGCGGCTGCGCTGGAACAGCGGCAGCGCGATGCCGACTTCGACGCTGAGCATGTCGCTGCGATCGCGGTCACGTTGGCCGTAGGCGGCGGTGAGGCTCCAGTCCGGGCGCTTGTCGGCACGCGAGGCATCGACGGCCGCCGCGGCGGTCTCCACGCGGGCGCGGCTGCCCAGCAAGGGCGCGATCTCATCGAGCCGCGCCTGCAACTGGGAACGCGAGAAAGGCAGTGCATCGAACACCGGCGTGTTGGCGAGCGATGGTGCGCCTGCGCCCGGCACCCAGCGTCGCAGCGACGCCAGGGCGGCGTCACGTTGTCCTCGTGCGTCCTCGAGCTGGTTTTCGAGTTCCAGCCCTGCGGACTCGACAGCCAATGCGTCGGCGAGCGAGCCGGCGCCTCCGCCCGCGCGGGCCCGCGCCAGCTTCGCGGCCAGGCGCGCCTGCTCGCGCAGCTGCTCGAACGCATGCACCTCGTGGTTCACCGCCCACGCATCGATCCAGGCATCGGCCGCGGCGCGCTGCACGGCGAGCCGTTCGACCGCCGCTTGCGCACGCGCTTCGTCCACCTGCCTCAGTGCCAATGTGCGCTGCGCATTGCGCTTGGCGGCGGCCGGGAATTCCTGGCGCACGCCGATGCGCTTCATGGTCATGTCGTCGAACGTGGGATCGAACGCATCGCCGCCGGTGACCGGCAGGTTCTCGATGCCGACCATGAGCATCGGATCGGGCAGCACGCCCGCGCGAGAGGCTTCGGCTTCGGCCGCGGCGACGACGGCATCCTGCGCTTCGAGTCGCGGTGCCTGCACGCCCGCGAGGCGCACGGCTTCGGCCAGGGTTAGCGGCGACTCGGCAGCGTGGGCGATGACCGGGCCGCATGCGGCCGCGATCAGGATGACTAGCGAGAGATAACGAGGCATGGTGCCTCCCGACGAGAGCGACGGAACGCACGCACGGCGCAAGGCGCCAGCGTGGCCAGTGGCAACGTCGGGTGGCTAAATGAGAAGGCTGCAGTAGCGCAATCGCGGGGGCGGGTCCGACCGGACGATCGGCACCCCCACCTGTTGCGTGACATGCGACGCAGGAGGAGTGAGAACGAGCGAGAACGCGGGCGGCAACGCCAGCATCGGCACGCTAGGGGCACTGGCATCGGTCAGCAGCGTCAGGTCCGGCACGCAGTGCTTTTCGCACAGCATCAGCGATTCCGCCTGGACCGGCGCCATGTCCATCTGCGCGCAATGCTCCATGCCGGCCGGCATCGGCGGCGGCGCCGCTTCGACCAGCTCGCAGGCATACGCCGCCATCGCTACCTGCTGGAACAGCAGGCTGGCGAGCACCAGCAGGCTCAGTCGAATATGGGCGCGGCGGAACATACGAGGATCCTACCGGCTCACGCCCGGCCGAGCCACCCGCCGGGGCACCCGATTCCACCGCAGACCGGCCCTGGAGTCTCCGGGGCGGGTCATGATCTTCCGCGGTGGCCGTTGTTGGATGGGATGGCGGCGACGCCGCCGCCCTAGTGCGGTACTTGTGCCGTCTCGTCCGATGCCACGGATCTTCCCTCGCGCGAGCGGTCCCGGAAGGCCAGCAGACGCAGGGCATTGGCAACAACCAGCAACGTTGATCCTTCGTCGAAAAGCGATGCCGGGGGTGCGGGAAACACCGCTCGAGAACCTGCAATGGCGCCTGACCTGGCCCGCTTACGATGAGTCGCAGTTGGCCGCGGCACTGGAGGATTACCTGGGCGGCATCGGCCGGGATGACTTTGCGACCGCCGTTCGCCTTCGGCTGTGGAACGAGTTGAACGCTGCGCGCTACTGGAATGCTAATGCCTTGTTTGCCCTGGAGCGGCCATCTCGGTGCAGCCTGGAGGCGTGCGTCAGCGAACGACGCTTGGCACGCCTGCTTGTGGCTGAGCACGGTGTTTAATCATTGCACGGCGCCGCTCGGCCTCAAGAGATCGCAACCAGCAGCAGGGCCGCCAGTGCGGCCAGCACGGCTACCGGCAGCAGGTTGAGCACATGCGGCGCGCTCACTCGGTACAGAAGTTCGTCGATTGCGCCGACTCGCCGAAGCCACCCCGGCCTGTGCTGTGGCAGCACTGTGACGTCGGGCTCGACCAGCTGCGCGGCTCGTCGGCCGCTCTCGACAGCCGCTTCGATGCTCCAGACGTCAGCGGCAGTCCGGGTGTGTGCGCCGGCCAGCAGCAGGTTGGGCACCGGGGTCGCCTGGGTCGGCTGCCACGGTTGGGTATGGGTGGTATTGACCCACTTCGGCTGCTTTGGTCGGATGCCGTCGGGTGAGAAAATCCACTCGTGCCAGACTTCGATCTGCCGGATCGGAAACTCTGCTAGCGACCTGCCACCGTTACCTTCGCGGATCAGCGCATCGAGTGCGCCACAGCGCAAGAGCTGCGCCTTGACCTCCTCGATGAATTGCGGCTCGGTGCAACGTTCCACCGGCACGCCGTACAGCCGACCCGGCACGCTGGACACACAGGAGGTTCCGGTCCATAGCGACCCGTTGCCCTCACCGAGGTCGACGTCCCTGGCCCAGACCTGATCCTCGGCGAACAACGTCAGGTTGAACTCGGAATCGGCAACCACGAGAGCGCAGCGTTTGCGCGGCCAGCGGATGCGTTCGGCGAACGCGATGCGGAACGAAACCTGGGTATGTGGGCCGTCCTGGATCAGCGGCTGGAACAGGCACAGCTGGTCGAGCCGGGCGAGCGCCGGCGTGCGCTGGATGATCTCGGCCGCCGCAAACGGATTGGTCGCCAACACATGAATCGCTGCCTCGACCCGTGCACCCGATTCCAGGTGCGCGCCGCTGATCCGGGTGCCGTCGTAGTCGAAGTGATGCAGCTTCTGTTGCCCATGGAACTGCACACCGCTGGTAACCAGGTGCCGCAACCAATGTTCGAACCAGAATTCGCTGCTTGGACCGCGCAGCAACAGCCAGCCGGAACCTGCACCGTGGCTCCAGGCTGGGCCCTGCGCATCAGCTGGGTGTGGATGCGCCGGCTTGCTGGTCAACTGCTTGAGAAAAAACTGGCCTGCCTGGTGCAATGAGACGCGGGTCCAGTCGCAACCGATCCACGGGCCGAAGCAGGCAACCCAGGTCGACCATGCGGTCGGGGTCAGCAGTGGCCGCCACTGCGCGGCGGCGTTCAGGCCCGAATAGTGCTCGACACTGCGCCGGTTCGCCGTCCACGTCTTCAGCATCAGCCAGGCCCAGCGCAGCCGGTCGCGCCGGGTCATGCGAAACATCTTGCAGACATCGACCATCCATCCAGCGATGTCGTCGAATTCGGCTTTACCGTGGTCCGGCGCAACCCCGAAATCGATTGGCCGCGACAGCGCGCAGTCATACACGCTGCCGCCATCCGCGAAAGGAATCTGCCGCATCAGGTCGAAGGTGTTGTGGTACCAAGGCTACCGAGTACCAGGGACTACGCGGACGTGATTGAACGTGGCGGTTATTCAACTCAAGAAATCGAAGCCATGCGAAGTTGCGGCCAGAAGTTCTACGAGACACAACGACGAGATTTCTTCTTCGGCAATGTTGAAAGCACTCGCAAGTGAATGTGGCAGGCGCAATAGGGTCGCAGCCAACTGCGCGTTCCCATTAGAGCTGCTCTGTGTTTCATGGCTCTCCGAATAGGCACGTCTGCATCGTCGCCGGAACCAGATCCGGTTCGAAGTCCGGATCGTCGAGTCGTGGATCGTCATCGGACAGGTCGTCCCAGCCCTGATCCATCACGACCGTCGCGCGTTCCCGCCGCAACGGCAGGCTGGCCCGATCGAAGCATTGGCGGACAAGGCTGGCCTCGAGCTGTTCCGCAATGCCGACCCATCGCGGATCGGGATCGATCCGGCAGTCGGGGTCGAGGTACCCGGTGTCCCCTCGGGGATGCCAATGGTTGAAGAACACAAGGTAGTAGTCCGCGACCCGGCTGACCTTCAGCCACAACGCGACGTACACCCGGTCGTGCTGGCGAATCCAGTCGATCTTGCTCGCGTTGTCCATGCGCCACAGCCACGTCGCGAAATCCGGCGCCATGGCATCGGTGATGACGCGCTCCCTGGCAAGCCGGGGCGGAGCGAAGGTGGATTCCACGCGCATCCCGGTCGTGCGCACGAACGCTTCCAGGGCCGCGTCGAGCCGATCGTCCTGCGCATTGGCGCCCAATGCCGACATATCGGCGTCCCAGGCCACGCCGCCGGGATAGACAATCCTCAGTCGGTGCTCCAACCAGGTTTCCAAGACAGGCCCCCGTTATTCCTGGCTCACGCGCACTCGTCAGGCAAATCGGCGACCTGCGCATCCCACCAGGGACGAAGTGCCAACTGGACGAAGGCCTCCATCACATCCGGCAGCAGTGAATGCGCGCCCTCCTCGAGCTGCAGGCGACATAGCGTGCGAAATACGTCCAGCTGCATCGGCGTAAGGGTGCGTATGACCGGCGTGGTCAGGCACAGCGCGATGGCCACGGCGCTGGAGCTGCC
Organism: Verrucomicrobiia bacterium; assembly: GCA_035526825.1. Taxonomy (GTDB): domain Bacteria; phylum Pseudomonadota; class Gammaproteobacteria; order Nevskiales; family Nevskiaceae; genus JACPFV01. Next base: position 38,682 of record DATLBT010000012.1, read on the forward strand.
ATCGACGGAAATGCGCGCACTCCCGCGCGGCAAGCCGTCACCGCTGGTTTCCAGCCACTGGGCAACGGACATGCCCATTTCAGGATCCTCCGGGACGGTGGGCGTACTCGGCGTCAAACAGGGCTTCGAGAACGCCGTGCGTTCCTCGCACCTGATCGATGACCAGCCTGGCCCAGTCGAAGTAGGCCTGCCGCCTTTCGAGCGACCAATCCGCGGGTGGCGTCGCGTTGATGTCGCGCAGGTTCGCGATCTTGTCGGCCAATTTCACCAGCCTGGCAGACGGAGATGCCTGTGCGGCATGTTCGACCTGGAGGCGCTTGCGCTCCTCCTTCGGCAACGACTTGTCGTCACTGACGGCTTCGACATGAGCCAGGACATCCGGGCCGAAGGCGTTACGGATCTTGGTGCGCCCTTCCTCCAGCGTCGGCTGGCCGGGACCCCCGCAGCAGTCTTCCAGGTAGTCATGCAACGCCGCAGCGCACAGGACGTCTTCGTCCTCGACCGATCCTTCGACGGCAAGGATCCTGACCAGCGCAATGGGGTGGTTGATATAGGGCGATGCCTCAGCATCCTTCCGCCGCTGGTTCCGGTGGGCATCCGCAGCGAACCCCAGGGCATCGATGACGATCGCCAGGGAACCCGTATCCATGTCGCCTCCGGCTTCGTTTGGACTATGGAATTATGCGACTGCCCGGTCTCAAGCCACGAGATTGGGGCGCTGGACCTTCTCGACCAAAATTCCAACTCGGGTTGATCAGGGCGCCAGTGCTGATCCACTTCCGGGAAGGCGACCGCGTGGGAGACCTGCAACCAGTACTCGGAGCACATCCGGCGCGGATCGACGGCGGCACGCCGGGCCTGCAACAGATGGATCGCCCAGGCAAGGCGGCGTGAATAGATCGCCGCAGGCGCGCCACAGGTGCGGTGTTAGCGCACCATCGGCTGCTGCCATTACGTGGAGAGTTTTCTAGACGGCGAATGGACCGTAGGTCACATGCGTGCTCCATTCCCCGTGCGGATCCAAGACCCGAACGGCGCTGGGCTCGTGCCACTCTTCCCAATGTCTGCGGCAGCGTTGCCTCGCCAAGGACAGTGCCTCATCTTGGGTAGGTACAGACTGGATTCGTTCTTTCGCGCTGAGGATCTCCCATTGCCCGGTCGAAGGTATCCGCCGCACGTAGAAGGTGTATTCCATGGCATTAGTACGGCGCTGTACGAAGAGGATCCTGGATCCACATTGTCAAGTGGCTTCGGACCGCGCGTCAAAGGGCGGAGTGGTGGCGAAGAAGTGCGGCAACCTCCTGCGGGAGAGTAGTTTCCTGCCGATTTCATGGCGACACGCCAGGACGCATCCACTGCAGTCGGATGTTAGGGGGCATTTTTCGGATTCACTTCAACCTGAAATTCGCTGCGTGAATGACGGCCCTTTATATTTTTTGTCTCGGCTGCGATGAGGGCCGCGAAAGCGACAGAGCCAGGCATAACCATTCCACCAAGCCCTGCGACGCGCGTCCGACTCGTGGGTCGGCGAGCCCGGCATTTATTTCAGTGTTCAGGCGCATGGTGATTTCTGGCGGCGAGCCGCGTGGTGCGTCAATGCCGAACCATGAGCCTGCCTCTTACCCTGGAGGAAAACGCTCATTGGTGGTACCGGCATTAGTGCCTCCGAGCGCTTCGACGTAGTCACGGCAAGGGGCCTCGTCGGCACAGCTGGCGGCGACAAGCGGCTTAGTCGCGGAGAGAAAAGACGGGGTACCCGTCAGTGAGTACCGCTCTACGTCATGGATAATGAACGGGCGGTGCAGGATTGTGAGCAGGACGTCAAATGTTTGGCAGCACCAGACCATCGCCGAGGTGTATTCCCGAAATCGCGTTCCGGCGGCAACCCAGTGCCGCCCGTCGGATTCGATTAAGGGCTGGGAATTCGAGCGGCGAATGGCAGGCACCAGGGAAGCCCTCCTGTTCTGCCGAGGGCATTGCAATTTCCCTTCCTTGATCCTTGAAATGGCAAGTGGGGCGGTTGTATACGGAGGAATGGTCGCCAAGCTCACATCGCCGCTGCCCGCAGACGAGTCCGCCCGGCTGGCGGACCTGGCCTCGTTCCGGGTCATCGACACTGCGGCAGAGCGCGATCTGGACGAGATCGCGGCACTCGCGGCCCAGATTTGCGCCACGCCCATCGCGACGATCACGTTCGTTGATCGCGACCGGCAATGGTTCAAGGCCAAGGTCGGGCTCGACATCGACCAGACGGCGCGGGAGATCGCCTTTTGTGCCCACACCGTGCTGGAGGAGGAAGCACTTGTCGTGTGCGACGCGCGGGTGGACGCGCGATTCGCCGACAACCCACTGGTCACCGGGGAACCGCACCTGCGCTTTTATGCCGGCTTTCCTCTGGTTACCTCCGAGGGGTCCGCGATTGGCACGCTCGCCGTCATGGATCGCATTCCGCGCCAGCTCGAACCGCACCAGCACTTTGCCTTGCGGGTGATGGCCAAGCAAGTCGTGAAATGGCTGGAGCTGCGCCGCGCGGTGCTTGGACTCGAAGATGCCGCCACTGAGCGCGAAAGGGTCAACCGCGAACTGACGCGGGCCAAGCGTGCCCTTGAAAAGGAAGTCTCGAGCAAATCGAGGGCCCTGGACCGGGCCACGACCGATCACAGCAGGGTCGAGCGCCTGTACCGAGCACTGTGGGAAACCACCACCGACGCCGTCCTGATCGTGGATCGCGCCAGCATCATCCGCTTCGCGAGTCCCAGTTCGGAAGTGATGTTCGGGCATCCACCCGAATCCCTCGTAGGCCACCCCCTTTCCATCGTTCAACCGGAGCGATTGCGCGCGTTGCACGAAGCCGGCATGGCTCGCTACTTGCAGAGCGGCATTCGCCGCCTGGACTGGCGTTCGACCGAGGCCGTAGCGCTGACACGAAGCGGTACCGAGATTCCCGTCGAGATTGCATTTTCGGAAATGGACCTCGACGGCACGGCACATTTCGTCGGCATGTTCCGCGACATCACCGACCGCAAGCGGTCGGCACAGGTATTGTTTGAAGAGAAGGAGCGAGCCCAGGCGACATTGCGGGCCATCGCCGACGGCGTCATCGTCGTCGACGAAATCGGGCGCATAACATTCATGAACCCGATGGCGGAAGCGCTGACCGGGTGGCGCGCCGAGGAGGCCATCGGTCGCAGCCATGATGAGGTGCTGGTCTTCGTCGGGCCCGATGGCGACCAGCCAATCGTGTTCGGTCCGTTACCCGACGAGGCCGATGTGGCGGTGCCGCTCGTCGACAAGCCGCTTCTGCTCGTGCGCAACACGGGCCAGACGCTATCGATCGAAGGCAACATCACCCGGCTGCGCGATCACACCGGTCGCCGGGCCGGCTCGGTGGTCGCCTTCCGGGACGTTTCCCAATGGCGGCAGCTTACCGCGCAGTTGTCGCACCAGGCCGCGCACGATTCGCTGACCGGACTGGTCAATCGCGCGGAGCTCGAGCGTCGGCTGCAGCACGCCATCGACGCCGGCCCGCAGGTCGGCGATGCCCATTCACTGCTGTACCTGGATCTCGACCAGTTCAAAGTCATCAATGACACGTGCGGGCACATCGCCGGCGACGAGTTGTTGCGCCAGCTGTCCGTCATGCTGCGGGCACAACTGCGCAGCCATGACACCCTGGCCCGCCTGGGCGGGGACGAGTTTGGCGTCCTGCTCGAGGACTGCCCGCCGGAGCGTGCGCTCGCAATCGCCGAAAAGCTGCGGCACGCGATCGCGGAATTTCCCTTCATCTGGGAAGGGCTGCAATTTTCCGTCGGCGTGAGCGTGGGCCACGTCAGTTTCGCCGACCGGTCGATGACGCTGGGCGAGATCCTCAGCAAGGCGGACGAGGCCTGCTACCTGGCCAAGGACCTGGGGCGAAACCGCATCCACAGCTACCAGCCCGGCGACGAGGAACTTGCCAAGCGGCATGGCGAGATGGAGTGGGTGGGCCTGATCCGCAAGGCGCTGAAGGAGGATCGCTTCGTCCTTTACGTACAACCGATCGTCGATCTGCAGGACCCGGCGACCCCCCCGCATTTCGAAGTCCTGCTTCGCTTGCGCGGTGAAACCGGCGAACTGGTTCCGCCCATGAATTTCATTCCGGCCGCCGAACGCTACAACCTGATGCCAGCCATCGATCGTTGGGTCATCGCACAGGTTTGTCGTCACCTCGGTTCCGAGACAACAGGACCGGAGCGCCATTGCACCAACTACGCCATCAACCTCTCCGGCGGTTCGGTAACCGATGCGCACCTCGCGGACTATGTGGGCGAACAGCTAGCCGGCAATGGCGTACAAGGAAGCCGCATCTGCTTCGAGATCACCGAGACCGCGGCCATCGGTAATTTGACCCATGCCGTCAAGCTTATGCATTCGCTCAAGGCACTGGGGTGTCGCTTTGCCCTCGACGATTTCGGTAGCGGCATGTCGTCGTTCGCCTACCTGAAGAGCCTGCCGGTCGACCTGCTCAAGATCGATGGCGGGTTCGTGCGCAATATCCTCGAAAATCCGGTGGACAGGGCAATGGTTGCTTCCATCCATCAGATTGGCGAACTGATGGGTCTGCAGACCGTGGCCGAGTTCGTCGAGAACGAGCACATCGCGGCAGAGTTGCGTCTGATCGGCGTGAACTACGGTCAAGGATACGGGCTCGGTAGGCCTGTCCCCCTCGAATAAGGTTGGGTGTTGGCTATGGCCTATCGCGCAAGGATCCATGCCCGGCGGCCCGTATAGGAGTAGAAGGGATGAAGCACATGGCCGAGCGAACCCGGTCGTGGGCTGGAACGCGTCAGACTCCGTGGAACCAGCCATGACTATCGCTCGTCGCCGCTTCCTCCAGATTGCCGTAGGCGCGCTCGGCTCAAGCTTTGTGTACAAAGCGGCAGTGGCTGAGACCTACCCGTCCCGGACGGTCCGGCTGCTCGTTGGCTTTCCTGGTGGCGGTCCGGTGGACATTGCCGGACGCACGATTGGCGCATGGCTCTCCGCCAGGCTTGGTCAACCGTGCATCGTGGAGAACCAACCCGGCGAAAGCGGCAACATCGCCACGCGCGCGGTGGTCAATGCCGCCGCGGACGGCTACACACTCCTCGTGTGCGGTCCTGTGAACGTGATCAATGCTGAGTTGTTCGATGGAATTGATTTCGACTTTGGGCGAGACGTTGCCGCCGTCGCCGGGCTGTACCGCGTCCCTCTCGTCGTCGAGGTCAACCCTTCCCTGCCGATCAGCACAGTTCCGGAGTTCCTGACCTACGCAAGGGCGAAGCCCGGCAGGCTTAAGGTGGCCTACGCTGGGATAGGCACGCCCCAGCACTTGGGCATCGAACTCTTCAAGGCCATGGCTGGCGTCAATCTCTCCCTCGTGCCCTACGCTGGATCAACACCCGCACTCGAAGCGCTACTCGCCGGAGAGGCCGACGCGATGTTCGACCCGATGCCTTCGAGTATCGGGTTTATCAACAGCGGCAGATTGAGACCCCTTGCCGTCACCACGTCGGGGCGCTCGGAGGCACTACCCCAGGTCCCACCTATGAGCGATTTCGTTCCTGGGTACGAGGCAGACTCATGGTTTGGCATTGGCGCTCCCTGCGGGACGCCCTCGTCAATCATTGCGCGACTGAACACGGAGATTAATGCCGGGCTCGCCGACGCGGAGATTCGGTCGCGCGTCGCACAGCTTGGTGGAATGGTTATGCCCGGCTCTCCTGCCGCTTTCGCGGCCTTCTTGGCAGCTGAGACTGAAAAGTACAGGACCATCATCCGCGCAGCGAACATCAGTGTGCAATGATCCGACGTGCGGCTGCAGCGGAGCGCGCCGATCAGCGTCCGCTTGCTCGCATCGTGGCTTTTGCGAACGAACCTCATTGACCACGTCCTGCTTGGCCTGACGAGGTATTCAATGCTCCGTGCCGCGACGTTTTGGTGTTCGTGTCGGCAACATCGACCACGAGAATCACCTCAATTCGCCAGCGGTGGTGCCGTAGCGAGAAGCTAGGATGCTCTCCAAGCCTGGACCCATGCAGCTGGGCTCCGACCTGCGGCGCTTCCGGAGTGCAACGGTACGATGACCTAAGTGGAACCTCGAGGTTAGCGCCGGACTTGATGCACCAATTGCTCGAGTTGATCCATGTCCACTGGCTTGACCAGGTGCGCGTCGAACCCAGCTTCTTCTGAACGCCGGCGATCCTCTTCCTGGCCCCAGCCGGTCAGGGCCACGACAATGGCGCCATCGGCCCACGTCTCCTTGCGCATCGCCCTGCAGACATCGTAGCCGCTCATCGTCGGCAGGCCGATGTCGAGCAATACCAGCTGCGGGCGGAAGTCACGCGCCATGGCTATCGCCTGGGGGCCGTCGTCGCTGGTGCGCACCTCGTGGCCCATCAGCCCGAGCATCATCTCGAGGCTACTCGCGGCATCCAGATTGTCGTCAACGACGAGGATGCGTCGCGAGGCGCCAGGAATGGATTGCGACGTGGCGACCGCAGGTTCGACTGCCTGTCCGTCGGGAAGCACCGGCAGGCGCACGATGAACTCGCTGCCGGTTCCGGGCCCCTCGCTGCGTGCCTCCACCGATCCACCGTGGAGCTCGACCAGCCGCTTGACCAGCGTCAAGCCGATACCGAGCCCCCCCTGCGCATGGGCGGTGTCGCGGTGCACCTGGGTGAACATCTCGAAGATCGAGTCGAGGCTGTCGCTGGGAATCCCCAGTCCGCTGTCACGCACCCGGATCACGGCTTCGGAGCCGTCGACGGAGGCGCTCAGCGCGATTTCCCCGCCGCTGGGGGTGTACTTGGCCGCGTTGTTCAGCAGGTTGGAAAACACCTGGGCAAGGCGCACGCGATCGGCGATGACATTGATGGGGTAGGACGGAAGCTCGATCGTCAGTGCATTGCCGGACCGCTGGATCAACGGCCCACTCGTTTCGGCTGCGCTGTGTATCGCTTCGGTAAGCGGGACCACTTCCTTGCGAAGCTCGATGCGATTGCGGGTGATCCGGGAGACATCGAGCAGGTCGTCGACCAGCCGCACGAGGTGCTCCACCTGCCGCTCCATCATTACGCGGGCCTGCGCCACGACCGGCTTTTCGGGGCCCGCGAGGCTGAGGACGTGCAGGCCGCTGCGGATCGGCGCGAGTGGATTCCGGAGTTCGTGGGCGAGGGTTGCCAGGAACTCGTCCTTGCGCCGGTCGGCTTGCAGCATTTCCTCGTAGAGTTCGGCGTTCTCGATCGCAACCGCGGTGCGATGCGCGAGCTCCTGCGCCACGGCCAGGTCGGTCTCGTCGTACGTGTGGCCTGACTCGGCCATCACGAAGGTCATCACCCCGCGCACGTTGCCACGCAGGGTGAGCGGAACGCCGATGTAGGACCGGAGGCCGAGCCGCCTGATCGCCTCGAGCGCGTCCGTGTCCCTGATCGATGCCTCGAGCAGTTGCTCGGTGATCTGCGGGAACAGCTCCGGCTCGCCGGTACGCGCGATGTGCCATGCGCCCGTGGGCGAATCCGGTGGCGAAGGCCACTTCTGCTGGACTTCGATCGCCAGCCGGACCCGGGCTGGATCCACGTGCGATACCGCCACCCGCCGCAGGTCGCCATTGGCTTCGATGACATCCACGGCCGCCCAGTCGGCGAACGACGGAACCGCGAGGGCAGCGACCTTCTGCAGCGTGCTGTCGAAGTCGACGATTTCGGCCAGCGCCGCGCTGGCCGCCGACAGGAACCGGGCCGTCTGTTCGTCACGCCTGCGTGCGGTGACGTCGAGGCCGATGCCGATCATCCGCGCCGGCGCGCCCGCCTCGTCGGTGAACACCTTCCCCGAACCGGCGATCCAGTGGACGCTGCCGTCGGCCCGCATGTTCCGGAACTCGGTGTAGAACGACCCGCGGCGCTGCAGTGCTTCGTCTATCGCCGCGCGCACTCCATCGCGGTCGTCGGGATGGATGAGTTGCTGGAAGTGCTGCATCGTGCCTTCGAATTCGCCAGGCGCCAGGCCGTGCAGCGGTTCCAGGCTGTCCGACCATTGCAGCACGCCGGTCCGCACGTTCCAGTCCCATACGCCCATCTGGCCCGCGTCCAGGGCGAGGCGCAGTCGCTCTTCGCTTTCCCGCAAGGCATCCTCGGCACGCCGACGTGCCGTGACATCGTCGTGTACCAGTACAACTTCCTGCACTACGCCCGCATCGTCCTTGATCGGGTAAGCCATCGCGGCGACCCAACGGACCGGGTCCGAATGGCGGGAACGGTCCGGTAGTGTTTCGTTGGGGTCGTAGCGGATGGCGGGCACCAAGGCCGGCGTGCCCTCGAAAGCGGAACGGATCTGCGCCATGACGCCACGTTTTTCAAGCTGCTCGTCTTCCAGGATGTTGTAGTCGCCGAGCTGGTCGATGGTCACTCCCCACAGGTCCTCCCAGCTCTTGTTGACGCGCACGGTGCGACCGTCCGGCGAGATCACCTGGATGCTGAAGGGCGCCTGCTCCATGAGGCTGCGGAACCGCGCTTCGCTGTCACTGAGGGACTGCTCGAGGCGCTTGCGCTGGCTGACGTCCTGCACCACGCCATACATTCCCGTTACCCGGCCGGCTTCGTCGTACACGGCACGGCCGAGGGCGCCGACCCAGGCGGGGCCTGCGCCTTCCTGCACCACGCGGTATTCGATGGCGTAGGGAAGGCGATGCTCGATGACATGCTCGACCTCGGAACGCGCACGCTCGCGGTCATCCGGGTGCAGTAGGGCCTGCATGTCGGTCCAGGTCATGCGTGGCCCGGGCTCGACCCCGAAAATGGCGGCTGCGCGCTCGGACAACGTCACGACGCCGGTCTTGGCGTCCCAGCTCCAGTCGCCGAGTTCGGCGGCGCCGAGCGCGAGGTTGAGCCGCTCAGCTGCATTCTGCGCACTCTGGAAAAGCCTCGCGTTGTCGATCGCGATGGCGGCCTGTCCGGCCACGCCCCGGAGCAGGCGCTCGTGGTGCTCGGTGAACACCCCGACATCTTCATGGCCGAAGAACAATCCGCCGTGGACTTCCCCCGAACGCGAAACGACGGACGCGGCCAGGTAACTGCGCACCGGCAGGTGGCCCGCCGGCATGCCGTGGTAGGGCGCGTTTTTCGCGTAGCGGGGATCCTGCGTGACATCGTCCAGGCGGACCATCTCTTCGCCACGGAAGGTCGGTCCGAACACGGCGGTATTGCGGGGCATCGGAAAGCCCTCGAACGCCGTCCGCGGTACGCCCGACAGCGTGTAGAGCATGAACGACTCGCCGGCCTCGTCCACCAGGTTGTAGAAGAACGCGCCGAACCTCGCGCCGCACAGTCGGGTAGCTTCGTCCGTCACCACCTGCACGAGGCGGTGCAGATCCGTTTCCTCGCCCAGGAGCCTGCCGACGCGCAGCAGGGCTTCCGCAATGACGGTCTGCTGGCGCAGGGCCTCCTCGGCTTGCCTTCGCTCGATGAATTGACCCAGCCCACCCGCGAGGGTGGCAGTCATCTCGAGCAGTTCGGGGTCGGGCTCGCGCAGGCGGCGGGTAAAGAACTCGATGACGCCGAGGAACCTGTCGCCGACATGCACCGGGCAGCCGAATGCGCTGTGGAGGCCCGCGGCAAGGGCAGCCCCGGCCCTTGGAAGGCTCGCATCCTGGGTGAAATCGATCACCCAGCATGGCTCGCATGCGGCGCGGATCCTCCCCGGCAGCCCCTCTCCTGTCGACAGCGGACGCTCGGAGCTCGCCTCGAGGAGCGAAGCGATCTCCGGATCGCCGTTGGACCAGGCGCCGGTGCAGACCAGTGCATCGGACGCCGGGGTCGGCGACCAGAACAGTCCCGCCTCCCACCGCATGTGTTCGCAGATCGCCGCCAGGACGCCGCTGATTCCCTGCGCCACGCTTTCCGCCACCGCAAGTGCCTGCGTGGCGGCGGAGCGCGCGTTGCGCTGACGCTCGGCGCGCCGACGTGCCCCGATGTCGCGGAAGACGAGCACGCTGCCGACCACGTTTCCGTCTGCGTCGCGAATCGGTGCCGCGCTGTCATCGATGGCCCGCTCGCTGCCATCCCGTGCGATCAACAGGGTGTGGTTCGCGAGCCCGATGATCGATCCGTGTTCCAGCGCGCGCAGCGCCGGGTTGTCGACTGGCGCCCGCGTGGTTTCGTTGATGATGCGGAACACCTCGACCAGTGGCATGCCCGATGCTTCCGCCGACGTCCAACCGGTGAGGTCCTCAGCGATCGGGTTCATGAACTGGATCCGCGCGAGGCGATCAGTGCTGATCACGGCGTCACCGATGCTGGCCAGCGTGACGCGCAGCCTTTCCTTCTGTTCCGCGAGTTTGGCGGCGTGTGCCTCGGCCGTGCGCCGGGAGGCTGCCTCCTCCGCCAACTGCCGCGCCGCCTCCTCCGCCTGCCTGCGTGACGTCAGGTCACGCGTCACTTTCGCGTAGCCACGCAGCGAACCATCATCGTCGCGCAGCGCGGTGATCACCACGTTGGCCCAGAAGCGCGAGCCATCCTTGCGGACGCGCCAGCCCTCGTCCTCGAAACGACCTGCATCGGCGGCAACGCGCAGCTCGTGTTCGACCCACCCGGTGGCGACCACTTCCGGGGGATAGAAAAGCGACAGGTGGCGACCCAGTACATCCGCCTCGTCATAGCCCTTGAGGACCCGGGCGCCGGCATTCCAGCTGGCGACACGGCCCTCCGGATCGAGCATGAATATCGCGTAGTCCTTGGTCCCCTGGACGATCAGCCGCAACTGTTCCGCTTCCCGATCGGCACGCTCGGTAAGGCGGAACAGGTCGACGAACCCGCGCACCTTCGCCTTCAGGGCAACGAAGTCCAGCGGCTTGCTCAGTATGTCCACCGCGCCGAGGCCGTAGGCCTTTTCGAGGAAGCCCGGCGCGAGGTCGGCAGGAACGAGGAGCACGACCGGCGTGATCCGGGATCGCGTCGCCGAGCGGATGGCCTCCACAACCTGCAGTTCATCCAATGCGCCGCGCCCGATGTCGACGAGTATCAGCGCGAAAAGCTGTGCGCGTGCCTTTTCGGGTTCCACTCCAAGGCGGCCATGCACCACTTCCACCGCTTCGTTGCCCAGGACTTCCCGGAGCTGCGCCGCAGCAGACTCGGTGTCCGCCAAAACCAGCACTGCGATGGGGGCGGGAAAATTCATCGACGAGCTCGCGGTCGTTGTCGTGCGGCAGTGCTATCAGAGTGGCGCAATTGACACGACCGCGAACGACACGCGCACCGATTCACGCGCTGCCGCCAGGCTGGAGACTTACGCATGGCCGGCGAATCGATCGCAACTGTACGAAGTCGCTTTGTCAGCACCACGTGAAAATGGGTTCGCGCCCGCCAAGTCCATCCGTGCGGGCCCACACGATCCAGCAATACCGCCGAAAGCTTTGACTTGGCCTTCACCTTGGCCGAGAGCAAAAATACGTCTTCCAGACATCTATCGGGAACGAAGCCATGGGCATTTCGGCGGAACCGGTGAAACTGGCAGGCTCTGCACTGCATCGCTCCTGCCACGTATGTGCCTTCTTCCATTCCCAGGAAGAGCTGTACGAGGTGCTCATGCCCTTCATCAAGGAAGGGTTCGAAAGCGGCGACCGGGCATTTCACGTGGTCGATCCGGCGCAACGGGAGGCGCACCTGGCCCGGCTGCGCAATGAGGGCATCGATGTGACCGATGCGGAGGCGACCGGCCAGCTCGAGGTGCGGCGCTGGCAGGAGGCCTACATCAAGGACAACCACTTCGACCAGTTCCGGATGATCGAGACGATCAAGCAGGCGCTCGACCCTGCATTGAAGGGTCCGGGCAAGCGGACCCGACTGGTCGCGAACATGGAGTGGGCACTGGAAGACCTGCCCGGGGTGCATGACATCCTCGAGTACGAAACCCGGCTCAACCACGTGCTCCCGGACTTCGATGACCCGGTGATCTGCACCTACGATGTCTCCCGCTTCGATGCCAGCGTCGTGATCGACATCCTGCGCACACACCCCATGGTGATCATCGGCGGCATGCTCCAGGAAAACCCGTTTTACGTGCCGCCCGACGAGATGCTCAAGGAGCTCAGGGAACGCGAGGCGGCCAAGTCCGCAACCGCTGCCTGAGTCATACCGTGAACCTCGGGCGGGCTACCGTCGATGTGGACGGCGCGGACCTGCTCGCGGAGAACCTGCGGCTGCGAAAAGCGATGCGCGACGTCGTGGCGATGGCCACGCTGCCTGCCGTCTGGATCGGCCAGGGTACGGACGCGATCGCACGGAGCCTCGCATCCGCGCTGCTGACCACCTTGCCGGTGGACATCGTCTACGTCTGCATCGGCAACCGGTCAGGACAGGGCCACGGGGCTACGTTGAAGTCGCGCCACGTACTCGACGACGTCCAGGCGCAGGCGACGCGACTGGCCGTGGAGGCCCTGCTTGCCAGCGAGGCCAATGCGCCGCCTGCCATCCCCGATCCCGCCGGCAACGGGCTGCTGCGGGTAGCGATCACCCGCTTCGGCGCCCAGGACCGCAGTGGCGTCCTGGTGACGGCGTCACGGCACTCGGATTTTCCATCGGAGAGCGACCGGGCGATCCTCGGGGTCGGCGCCAACCAGACCGCGATCGTGTTGCAACGCCTCCACGCCGAACGACAATCGGAAGAAAGCCGCGAGAATCTGGATGCCGCCCTGCTGGCGGCCGACCTGGGCCATTGGCGCCTCACGCTGGCCGACGAACGCATCGACCGCAACGCGCGCCACGACCAGATTTTCGGCTTCCAGGCAATGGCGCCCCACTGGGATTACCCGACCTTCCTTGACCACCTCATCGCCGAAGACATGGAGCGGGTAGACGCGGCGCGCCAGCACGCCGTGGCGAGCCGCACGCCCTGGGAAGTGGAGTGCCGGATCCGGACCGAGGAAGGGCGGGTGCGATGGGCATGGATCAAGGGCAGCGTGCTCGAAGGACGTGACGGCGAACCGGAAGTCCTGACCGGTGTCATCGCCGACATCACCCGGCGCAAGAACATCGAGCGCGAATTGCGCGATGCGCGCAGCCGGCTGCAAGCAGCGCTCACCGCCGGCGCCATCGTCACCTGGACCTGGGACATTCCCGGCAACCGCATGTGGGCGGACGAAGCTCTGGCGACCTTGTTCGGACTGGAGGCGGCGGCCGCTTCGGGCGGGAGCCTGGACCCCTATCTCGAGGCCATCCATCCAGACGACCGCGAGCGAGTGACGGGCACGCTGCGCCGCGCAGTGGACACCGATGGCGACTACTCGGCCGACTATCGCGTGATGCAGCCCGACGGCTCGGTGCGCTGGGTGGCAGCGCGCGGACAAGTCGAACGGGATGCCGAGGGCCGGCCGCTGCGCATGCCCGGCGTGCTGGTGGACATCACGCAACGCAAGGCGCTGGAGAACGAGCTCAGCGTGCGCGTAGCGGAAATGGCGGTCATGGACCAGCGCAAGGACGAGTTCCTGGCCACGCTGGCGCACGAGTTGCGCAATCCACTGGCACCGATCCGCAATTCGCTGCAGATTCTGAAGATGCCCCGCGTCGAGGCCGAGATGGCCAACCGCGTGCGCGAGGTGATGGAGCGGCAGGTCAACCAGCTCGTCCGGCTGGTGGATGACCTCCTGGACGTGTCGCGCGTCATGCGCGGGAAGATCGACCTACGCCGCGAGCCCACGGAATTGTCCATGGTCGTCGCGCGGGCCGTGGAAACCGTGCAGCCGCTCATCGAGGCGCACGGTCACACGCTGGATATCGACCTGCCGCAGGAATCGCTGCTGCTCGATGTCGATCCGGTCCGCCTCGCACAGGTCGTCGGGAACCTCCTGGCCAATGCCGCCAAGTACACGGACAGCGGTGGGACGATCCGCGTCAAGGCGCGACGCGATGGGGACCATGCCATTTTCAGCGTCATCGACAACGGCATCGGCATCCCGGCCGACATGCTCCCGCGGGTTTTCGACCTGTTCGTGCAGGTGGACCAGGCGAGCAACAAGAGCCACGGTGGCCTCGGCATCGGCCTGACCCTGGTGCGCAACCTCGTGGAGATGCATGGCGGGGGGGTCGACGTACGCAGCGAGGGGCTCGGTCGAGGCAGCGAGTTCCGCGTGCGCCTGCCCGTACTGCAGCCCGCTATCCTGGATCAGCCACTGGTGTTCGAGCCACGACCCGTCGCTGCCGTCGGCCGACGCGTGCTGGTGGTGGACGACAACCGCGACGCTGCCGAAAGTCTGGCCGTGTTGCTGAAATTGCAGGGGCATGACGTACGCACCGCGCACGATGGCGAGTCCGCCTTGGCTTACGCCCGGGAGTTCGGGCCCAGTCTGGTGTTGCTTGACCTGGGAATGCCCGGCATGGACGGCCATGAGGTCGCGCGGAGGATTCGAAGCGATCCTTCTATCAAGCCCTGCGTGCTCGCCGCGCTGACGGGGTGGGGCCAGGAGAAGGATCGGGCGCGTACCGCTGCGTCCGGTTTCCACGCGCACCTTGTAAAGCCTGTCGATGCCGCTGAGCTTGAGGCGCTTTTAGGAACGCTTGACCAACACGGCGCACTCTTCCCTCGGTGACCACAGGATGAGGATCATTCGCCGCGACCGCGAATCCGCTGGTAGATGTTTGCTCGGCTGCCGATTCTCCGTCGCCAGAGGCTTCGTCGCCATGAGCAAGCCCGCGGATGGCTGCGCAGCGCAGGGGTGGTCAGGTGCTCATTGCTCCCCCTCTCCATGGTGACCAGCGAGTGTCCAATTGGCTGCGCGATAGCCCCGCCGCCCGATTCAGCCGGCGCCACCGTGCCATCACGCATCTTTGCCTAACCTCCTGCCGCTCCGCGCCGGGTGGAGTCATACCAGAGGTGAAACCGTGACCGAAATCGCAGCCGCACACACCCTTCTACCCGATACCCGGGCAGCCGCCGAAGACCTGGCTCGCCAGATCAACGCGTCGCTCTCGGGCCCCGCGGACGCGGTCATCGTGTTCGCTTCCGCACGCTTCGACTACGAAACACTGCTCGAAACACTCCAGGCGGCCTGCACCCCGGGCGTGCTGATCGGCTCCTCGTCGGCGGGCGAATTCACCCACGCCGCGCAAGGTACCGGCACCGCGAGCGCGCTCGCACTGAAATCGGACACCCTGAAGTTCTCCGCTGGCCTGGGGCGTGACGTGGCGCGCGACAGCCGCGCTGCCGCGCGCCAGCTGGTTTCCGGATTCAATGGCATGGGCGGCACCCGGCACGCCTATCGCGCGGCGCTGATCATGACCGATGCGCTGGCCGGCCATGCCGAAGAATTCGTCGACGAGATGACGCTGCGCACTTCAGGTCGCTATCTGCTCGCGGGCGGAGGTGCCGGCGACGATGCCAACTTCAGCCGTACCCACGTCTTCCACGGAACCCATGCCTACACCGATGCGGCCGTCGCCCTGGAGATCCTGTCAGACAAGCCGATCGGCGTGGGCGTTGGACACGGTTGGGAGCCGGCCGGAGTGCCGTTGCGCGCAACCGAAGTCGATGGCATGCGCGTGGTCGGTTTCAATGGATTCCCCGCCTTCGAAGCGTTCGAGCAGCACGCGCTCGCCACTGGCCAGGTGTTCGACCGCAACGATCCCATGCCATTTTTCCTGCACAACATCCTGGGCGTGGACACGGGCAACGGTTATCGCCTGCGCGTGCCGCTGGCCATCGGCGAGGACGGCTCAATCCATTGTGCCGCCGAGATTCCCGAGCAGGCCAGCGTGCGGATCATGAGCACCAACTCCGAATCGGCCGCCATCGCAGCCAGGCGCGCCACCTGCGCCGCTGTGGCCGCCCTGGGTGAGTCGCAGCCGGGCGGCGCGCTGTTCTTCGACTGCGTCGCCACCCGCCTGCGGCTCGGCGACGCCTTCCGCTTCGAGCTGGGCATGGTGGCGGACTCGCTCGCCGGCGCACCGTTCGTGGGCTGCAATACCTACGGTCAGATCGCGCGCTCGGACAGCCAATTCAGCGGCTTCCACAACTGTACGGCGGTCGTGCTGGCACTCCCGGCCTGACATGGACGCGCTGGAGGCGATCCAGCTATTCGTCGACCTCGTGGACTGCGAGGATCGTGAATCGGCGAAGGGCCGGCTGGCGGCGGCGGCGGGCGCCGAGGACTTGCTGGTTTTCCTCGGTGAGCCGGGGACGGATGCGATGCTCCCGGCGCCCGGCTGGCGCAAGACGCTGCCGGGCGGCGAGGCCTGGCGTGGGTTGCTCGCGCGCGCACGCTTGCCCGGCGTGCACCGGGGCATGGTCCCTTGGGAGCGTGGCAAGCCGGATGTGGAGGCGGTCGGTTGCGTCGGCGATGGCGTTGGCATCGTATTGATCGGTGGATCGGTATGCGAGGCCGACGCGCAATTGTTGTGCGCGATGGCGCCGCTGTTGAAGGGTGCGTTCCGCGCACAACAGGCGCTGGCCGCAAGTGCCGGTGAATTGCAGGCGGCGCGCTCCGAAGTGCGCCATGTCTCGACGCTAATGATGGCGCTCGACGAGACCCGCGCGCAGCTCGATCGGTCATTGTCCGAGCTCGATCGTCAGGCGCGCTCGCTCGAGCAGGCGCGCCACCGCGCCGAGCAGGCCACGCGTTCGAAGGACGAGTTCATGGCGATGCTCGGCCATGAGCTGCGCAATCCGCTCGCGCCGATCAAGACGGCGCTCGACCTGCTGAAGTTTCGTGGCGTCTGGTCGCAGGAACACGAGGTGATGCAGCGCCAGCTCGCCCACATGATCCGGTTGGTGGACGATCTCCTCGACGTCGCGCGCATCGTCGGCGGAAAGCTGTCGCTGCAGCTGGCGCCGGTCGAAATCGGAGACGTCGTCGCCAGGGCGCTGGAAACGGCCTCGCCGCTGCTGACCCAACGCGCCCAGTCCGTGTGCGTGGACGTGCCGCCCGACGGCTTGCTCGTCCACGGCGAAGGGCCGCGGCTGGAGCAGGTATTCGCGAACCTGCTGACCAACGCCTCGAAGTACAGCGATCCGCGTACGCACATCGACCTCGTCGCCCGTCGCGAAGGCGACTCGGTGCGGATAGAGGTGCGCGACCAGGGCATTGGTATCGATGCCTCACTATTGGAGGACGTGTTCGAGCTATTCAACCAGCAAGGCCGCGGGCTCGACCGCGCACAGGGGGGGCTGGGCCTGGGCCTTGCTATCGTGCGCAATCTCGTGGCGTTGCACCAGGGCACGGTTGCGGCCTACAGCGACGGTCCGGGGCGCGGCAGCCGCTTCGTGGTCACCCTGCCGCTGATGGGCAGCAATCCCGCGCCGGTGACGTCTCCCAACGCGCATGTCGTCTCGCGATCCGATGGTGCCGGCGGAAGCCGGGCCGCCCGCATCCTGCTGGTCGATGACAATGCTGATGGCCGCGACACGCTCGCCCTGGCGCTGACTGCGCTGGGCCATGAGGTGCACACCGCCGCCGATGCGTTCGAGGCGCTGAACATCGCGCCCAGCTGCCGCCCAGATGTCGCCGTGCTCGATATCGGCCTGCCGGTGATGGACGGCTACGAGCTGGCCAACCGATTGCGCGAATTGGACGGCCGACCGATCCGCATGATCGCAGTCACCGGCTACGGACAGCCGAGCGACAAGGCGCGGACGCGGGCCGCCGGATTCAGCGCCCACTTCGTCAAGCCCGTAGACCTCGACACGCTGGTGTATGCCGTTGAGCGGCTTGCAGAGGATGAAATGTCCGCGCTGCCGGCAACTTGGGAGCCGTAGTTGACATGTCAGTGTGGAGTGTGTCGTTTGCGCCGACCGACCCCTGGGGGCTGGACGCGACCGGGCCGTCGAACACTGGGTCACTTGGACACACACAATGCGACGGACGAAGGCGGCATTTATCGTCGAGCCAAGAAGCTTGGGGCAGTACGGCTGCGATACCGTCACAGCGCTGCGTGACCATGAAAAAGTGGACGCTCGCATTTTGCGTGCGAGCGCCCAGAGTGGATGGCGGGGCTTTGATCGACAAGCCCTCGCACTCGTCGTATCGCCCCTTCCCCACGTCCTGCCACGGATTGCTCCCTTCGCGGACGCGCAGCACGTGCCAGACTTCGATCGGGGCCCTCGGCTGCTAGCGTAGGACGTGCGCGTTGGGTGGCGCGCGGGGGTGGGGCGTCAAACGTGGTTGGCCCGACTTCCTCCGGAGATCTATGGGTTGCCGCTCCGATTGGGGGAGCACCCATAGCCTTCGAATTGCTTGCCCTGGAACGCTAGTCCGCCGGGCGTGTCGCAGGCCGCTTGTTCTTGAACGCGTCTTCGGCCTGTTTGAGCAGCTTCTTGCGCTGCGCTGGACTGGCGTCGGCCCAAAGCAACAACAGCTTCGCGAGCTGCTCGTCTTCGGCGAACAGGAAGGCGGTGGGGACTCCGAGCACCTTGGCGAGGCGCTTGGCCGTCGTGTGGTGCGGCACGTGCTGGCCCTTCTCGTACTGGTTGATGCGCGGACTGGCCACCAACGGGTCCAAGCCGGCGCTTTCGTGCGTCGCGTCGCCGAAAATGGTCAGGCACTTGATGACCCGGCCGTCCGCGGTGCGGTCGAACACGAAATCCATCGACCACACCTGGATGGGCGCGAGCGGCCGCCCCAGCGGTTGCCGCTCGCCGAGCAGGACTTTCTTGCGCTTGCGCCGCCGCACCTGCAGCTTCGCCTCCTGGTACAGCCGTTCCACGCGCTAGTAGTTCACGAGCATCCCTGCCTGCCGCAGCTTGAGGTGGATCATCCCGACGCCGTAGCGCTTGTGCCGATGCGCCAGCGCCTGGATGCGTTCGCGCAGCTCGCCGTTGCCGTCCGGACGCGGCTGGTACCGGAACGCGCTGGCACTCATGCCCGCGACGGCCAACGCCCGCCGCTCGCTCAATCGCGTCACCAGTGACCGCACCAGCTCCCGACGGGCCGGTGCGGTCACCACTATTTTCGCAGCGCCTCGCGGGTCACCTCGTTCTCGAGCAGCGACTCGGCCAGCAACTTCTTGAGCCGCGTGTTCTCCGTCTCCAGCTCACGCAGGCGCTTGGCGTCCGAGACGCTCATGCCGCCGAACTTGGTGCGCCACAGGTAAAAGGCCGCATCGCTGAAGGCGTGCTTGCGGCACAACTCCCTGCGGTGCAGCTCCGAGCCCGCCAGTTTCACCGGTTCGATGGACGTACCCTTGTCGCTTCCCGCCGGGGTTGGGAGGAGCAGATGAACGCCGTCGGCGCGTGAACGCGACGTCAAGTTCATGCGCCAAATCCTGGTAAAGACCATGCGCGGGATACGCGGCGGATGGCGGGTGGCAATTGGTATTGCCGACAAGACACCGACTTCGGCACGGCAACTCGCGGAGCGCGGCGTGCCAAAGATGCCTCGATCCGGCCTAATGTCGAAAGCAGCTTGCGTCGGCGCGATCGGCCAAGCGGAACTGCACCACGTGGCGGCCGTCGATGCGCTCACGCGCACCGGCCAGGCAAGGGGCGAAGCTCGCGGGGTCGAGCGGCGCGTCGCCACCGCGCAGCACGAACCCGCGCATGCGCGCGGCGTCTTCGGCCGGCAAGGCGCGGTCGAAGTACGCGAGCAGGAATGCATTGTCGATGCGAAAGCCAGGCTCGGCCCGCGCGCGGGCCACCAGTTCGCGCACGACGTCGTCGAGGCTGCGCTTGCCCTGGGATGCCCGGCTCAGGGCGAGGTCGGCCTGCCACGCGGCGAGGTAGCCGCGCACGTAAGGGATCTGCTCCGCGTCCGCGTCCGTCCAGAAGCGCTTACCCGCGGTCGCGAGCTCCAGGTCCCGCCGCGGGTTGGCCGCGTGGCGGCGCAGACGGTCGTTCAGCACCGCCACCGACAGCGACGGCGCCTGCAGTCCGGCACGCGTGAGCAGGCGCATCGTGTAGAACTCGGCGACACCTTCGCTGAACCAGTAGGCCGAAGCATCGTCGCGCCGCGTCGCCGGGTCGGTGGCCACGCGCAGGGTCAGGCCGTCCCAGTTGTGGAAATACTCGTGCGCGAGGACCCAGCGCAGCTGCTCGCGGTGCTGTTCGCCGTGAGCCAGGTCCAGCCCGGACCAGGCGAACACCGCGAGCGCGTGGTGGAGCCCGGTGCCGCCGCCGATGTTGATGTCGGGATCGCGGCGCGCACCGCCGCGCAGGCTCACCAGGTACCAGGGATCCGCGTCGTGGAAGAACCCGCGCTCGGCTGCGACGATCGCGAGCACGTCGTTGTGCAGGTCCTGTACGCGCACGCCGGGGTCCATCGCGTCGTGCACGATGCCGATGCGGCCGGAAGGCGTGTCACGCACCTGCATCGACACAGCGCCGCCCACGAACAGCGAGCGGCCGAGCATCGTGCGGGACACGACCGCGCGTTCGACGACGTTGCCCGGCGCGAACGAGGAAGCGAAGTGCGCGGCATCGGCCACCCGCGTGGCGTCAACCGTCACCGCGACCACATCGGTGGAAGTCCGTCCGGCCGGCAACAACAGCGCGGAGTCGCCGATGAGCTGGAACGAGTCGCCCTGCACGATCGGCCGGAACTGGTCGAGCGGACCTGCGTCGATGGTCAGCACGCCGCTCGGCACAAGCCGGTAGCTGACGGTCAACGGCGCGCGCGGCGCGTGCCGCAGTGTCCAGCCAGTGCGGCCACGCTGCGCGGGTAGCGGCTGTCCGTCCAACGCGAAGCGCACGTCCGCGACGAACCGCTGCGCATCGGCAATGCCGCAACAGCCCGGAACGCGGAAGGTGGTTTCGCCATCCGCATCGCCGACGACGGCGAGCGTCAATGCCAGGCCGGCGGCCGGCGACAACGCATCGAAGCGGACGCCGACCGAGTCGGTGGCGACTGGCGCAGGCGTGGGCGCAGGCGACGTTGCGGCCGACACGGGCACGACGACGGCAGCCGCCGCGGGGGGGCGCCCGGGCGCGGGGTCGCTGCACGCGCCGGCCACGCCGGCCAGCGCGAGCAGGACGAAACGCGCACAGAGCGCCCCGGGCGTCATGCGGCGACGCACGGCGACACCGGTCCGAGCCGGGAACGCCCGTCGAACCGTGGCCCGGCGAATTCGCCGTCGGCGTCGACGGAGGGGAAGAACGGCTGGCACCAGAGGTCGGACCCCAGCGGAGAACCGCCACGAAGCGGTGGCCCGATTTCGCGAGTGCTGCAGTCGGTCGGAGTTCTGAGATCGCTCATGGAAACGGTGATCGACTGGAGGCGGTAATGCGTTCGTCTCCCGGGCACGGAAGAGGCTGATACTTGACTTTACCTGTGGGCGTTACTGACCAGCCAGCAGTTCCGACTTCCGGTCGCCCCAACGCGCCGCCGAAGCCCTGTTCAGCGCAGTCAATCGACTTTTCTAGCAGCATTGTTCGGCGAAGGCGACACGTTGAGCGCGATGCTGCGGTAGTTGGTAGAGACGTCGCAGCGGTCGAAGCGTCAGCGAACGAAGCGAGGATCCACCCAGAAGGGACCTTGGTCGACTTCTGTCAGGTGAGTGGCCGCTTGTCGGTGCGCGGGATTGATGAGGTAGTTGAAAGCATGAGGCAACACCGCCGAAGGCAGCTTGACCAGCAACGCGCCCTGACCATCGAGCCAGGCATTGCCAACAGCTTGGCTGGTGGGCTGGTTGGCCTGCCAGCCACTCGGCAAGGTCGGACTGGGGGAGACTTTTGCGCCCTTGCCGACCTCGACCGCAATTAACCGCAGTGAGGTCGGAATCGTCGCGGCGGTCAAGCGCATATGCGCCAGGACCTCCACCATCGCCAATGCCGGATGCTCGGCAACATAGATCACGTGGCGTGGTTTGGTATGCCATCGCCCGTCGACAAACGTGCCGCCCAGGCCCGACAGCCCCGGGTACTGGGAAATGCGCCACAAGCGCATCAGAAGATGCCGTGGGCGGTCTGCAGCATCAAGCCTTCGACCAGGCGCGCACCGGAATCGGTTTGCGACAACTCCAAGGGAGAGATCGGCTCCGAATCGGGCAGGTAGTTCGTTTGCGCGCGCAACCACGCCGCGGCCGCCTGCGTGTCGCCAAACAGCTCCTCGGCCATGGAGGTTATGCGCGCGAGACGCACCAGGCGTTCGGACTCGTCCACCGTGAATTGCTGCTTGTTCTGCATCCGCCGACGCACGGTGGTTTCCGGGCCGATCAAGCGCACATCGATGTCGATTTCATCGATGAGTCGATCGAGCGCCGTGGAGGGCAGTCCCACTCCAACAATCCTGACCAGATCCCTCTCGGACTCGATTCGCTCGCCCAGCAAACGCCCCATCCGAGTGTAGAGAGTCAGCTTGCCGACCTTCGGGGCGCGCTTGCCCACATCCGGGATCACTGTCATCGCTGCCGACTTGGCCAAGGTGGCCCCACGGCGCTTGGCGCCCCCGACCCTTCCCTTTGATCCGGATTTTTCAAGTGTGGCCATGACGCCTCCAATTGGAGGAAATTATACGCCAATTGGCGGAGGCGGTCAATTGGCGACAGGGCTGGCAGCGTTGCTCATTCTCCCAAAATCCGTGTCCAGTCGCGCCGGAAGAATCGGTAGGCCAGCGACCAGAACATGACCAGTACGACGAATGCGCCCTTCTCGCTGCGCGCCAGGATCCTCTCGCGAGCCAGCTCGTGCAGCGGTGCCAACGCTCCCTCGATCGCGACCTGGCTGGCCATGTGGTGGCCCAGCCACAGCAGCGACACGAACCCCACCAGGCCCAGCACCAGCGCGACGTGCGTCCGCGTCGATCGTTCGAATACGAGCATGAACTCCTCCACTTTCGCTCTCCTTTGGCACTTCTACCCGACTCTGCCGATGTTGCGTCTCAGAAACTGAGAAGCCCCTTCAACCCCCGGCTTCGCCTCGCAGCATCGCCACCTGCAGCTCCACGCGCTTGAGTTCGCGCATCAGGCGATTGGCTTTCATGTGGCTGCCCATGTAGCTCTTGGTCACCACGCTCACCTGACGAGCAGCAGCGCGCCAATGCCCACTTCACCGCCTCGAGCACCTCGGTCGTCGCGCCGCCTGCAAATATCGGGTTCGAAGTCACGGAAACGGCCGCGATCGCCAACTTCGCATCCGCGGTCCTCATGATCGACGCGCTGCGGGATCTCGGATGCAAGTTCTCGCTAGACGACTTCGGCAGCGGCAAGTCGTCCTTTGCCTATCTCAAGAAGCTGCGCATCGATTACCTCAAGATCGACGGCGCCTTCGTCCGCGACATCGCCACCAACGACGTTGACGCGGCCATGGTCGAGGCCATTCACCGCGTTGGCCGGGTGATGGGGCTCGAGACGATCGCGGAATTCGTGGAAAACGACGCCGCCGTTCGGCGTCTTCGGGCCATCGGCGTGGACTATGCGCAGGGATACGGCATCCATGTGCCGCAGCCGCTGGCAATCGTGCTGAACGGCTAGAGGGCGCGGGGATAGCGCTCGGACTGGTAGCGCCGCCTCACCCGCACCTACTTTTCCGGGGCCTTCCGGGCCGCCTCAGCTTGCTTGAGGAGTTTCTTGCGCTCACCCGGGCTCATGTCGGCCCAGCACAACAGCAGCTTGGCGAGCTGGTCGTCCTCGGCGAACAGGAAGGCCGCCGGCACGCCAAGCACCTTGGCCAGTCGCTTGACTGTCGTGTGGTGCGGCACGTGCAGGCCCTTCTCGTACTGGTTGATCCTCGGGCTGGCCACGGCCGGATCCAGACCCGCGCGGCGGCCCAATTCGATCTGGGTGATGCCCAGCCGCTCCCGCGCCTGCACCAGGCGCGTCGCGAAGATCGGGCGTTCCTTGGCGGCTGCGGTCACTTCCCACCCCTGAGGCTCAGCCGCATAGGGTGTGGAAGTTCGCGTCGGGGCGATACTAAGTTATTCTTAGAGGCGGAACAATCGCGGCGAATAGCCGGACATGGCGCCGCAGCCCCCTCCAACCATCGACGATCTCGGCGTTCGCGGCTCCCTCTACCTGGGCGCGCTGCTGCTGGGCCAGGGCGGCCGCCTTCCTGTCGCCCCGACAATGCGCGCGACGCTGGCCGTCCTGGATCTGCTGAAGGAATTCGGCCTGATCGAAGTGCCGTGGCCCGAAGCGCGCTGGCCGGTCCGCCCTGACGCCGAAGAGACACCGATCGAGCAGCTCCAATGGCGTTACGCCTGGGGTGCCTACTCGCGCGACGCCCTGCCAGAAGCAATCGAGGAGTACTTGCAGTCGGTGCCGCGCGACGACTACGGGCTCGCGTGCCGCCTCAAGCTTTGGGAGGAACTGGCGTCGGCGGAGGCTGAGTCGTTCTTCGAACATCAGCTGGTCAAGCACCGGTTCCCGGCCGACTGGGCCCGCGATCTGGCCTTCGTCCAGCGCCAAAGCCCGCAGAACCTTTCCGTCTCGCAATGGCGCTATTGCGTGTGGGCTGCGGTGCGCCACGGCGGTGCCCTGGCTCAACAGCAATACACCCCCGATCCTGCGGTCTTGCGCGAGGGGATCTTCGTCGAACTTCGTCGGCGCGTGAGCCATGTGGCCGGCGGTCAATGGGGCGCCTGCTCTTTGCCTCCCTTCCAGCGCCTGCCTCAAAGCGCTCTCGGACGAGTCTTTGTCCGCCACCTCACCGGCCCCGAATTCGATTTCTGGTCGGCGGCTCCGTCGCTCACCGGGCTGCTCTTCCGCAGGCAGGCGCGACAAGAGCCATAGCCTGGGTCCAACCAGCTTCGGGGATCTCAGCCCGCTAGACCGACAGCAGCGCCTCCTGCGACTCGAAGATCATGCAATTCGTCTGCTCGATCGACTCATCGACCATCTCCTTCGTGAGTCGGTCGCCAGCCTTCAGTTTCGGGAGCTGCTTGGTGAGGATATGGTTCATGAGTGTCGTGAAGCCTTGCATGGTCATCCCCGAGCTCTCCGGCAGGCTCATCTCTTGCCGCGCATTGGTGATGCGCTCGTAGATGAGCTGGTCGTCGGACTTGAGTCGATAGCCCGCCGCCCAAGCCACCGGAGCATAGTGCTCGGTGAAGAACGGCCCATTCAGGGGATGCCGCAGGAGCTGGTCGAAGCACTCCAGCGCATAGGTGAAATCGTCGAATCCAAGTAGCGGCTGGAACACGTACGTATCAGACATGAATCGGCCCACGATCTGGCGCTTGCCCTCGGCGATGTAGGTCGCCGCCACGGTCTCGAGCTCGGGCTGGCCTACCAGGATCCACGCGCACTTGATGTGGTAGACGCGCCACATCTCGTTGTGCACGCCGATCAGCAGCTTGAACAACATGTCATCGAGCAGCTGCGCTTCGTCGAGGAAGATCACCACCTTCTTCTGGGCTGAACGCGCACCGGCCGCGACCAGCCGGCCGATGAACAGGCTTCGCCGATCTTCGGGGTTACGCTTGGTGGTGGGATGCCCCATCGTGCGCAGCAGGTCGCCCCAGAAAAGGGTCTCGGTAATGATCTTGTGGGGTAGGACTTCCGCGGAAACCATGCCGACAGAGTCACCGAGCCATTTGCGGAAGTTCTTGATGTAGTAGGCAACCGCCCAGCTCTTGCCGATACGCTGCCTGCCGGGAACCAGCGCGCCGACCACGTTTGAGCGGATCCAGGTGTTGATGATGTTGACGAACGCCTCCAGCGCATTCGTAGGAATGACGTATCGGTCTTCTTCAACAGGATGCATGGAGGCCCCCTACCTGAGCTTGACCCAATCCTTCTTCGGCACGCGAGCGCGCGCATCCGGCTCTCGTGTCGGCCCTTGCACATCCGGGATGTGGCCGGCCCGGGCAAGTTGATTGGCTGCGGAGGCGCGTTCCTGCGCTTCGCGCAGCTTGATCTGCTTGAACGTCTGGACGATGTCGCTGCCAGGCTTCACCACGATCTTGGAAATCTTGTTGGCCTGGCGAATCTGCTGTCGCAGGTCCAGGTTGTGGGGCGTCAGGTGCCAAGGCGGCCCAGCCTTGAGGATGCCCAGAGGCAGTTCCTTGCGTCCCCGGCGCAGAAAGGCACGGATCAGGCGAACGTCGCCGTCGACGTCGACGATGACGCGAACTTTCTTTCCGATGGAGTCCGTCATCTTGCGAAGTACGTCGTTGCGATAGCGCGCCCCCAGCAGTTCCACGTAAGGCGACCGGCTTGACTCGCCGCCGCCCCGGATGGTCTTGATGTACTCCAGCCGGAGGAGCGAGCGCGCCAGTACTTCAGGATTCTCCACGCGCCGCAGCGGCGTCACGGTCTGGCTGTCCCACATGCGGATGAACTCGTTCGGGCTGCGATTGACGAGGCCGGAATGCGGGTCCGCGTTGTAGTTGGCCAGCATCACGTCGAGCACCTGGCCGATTTCGTCCGGCGTCACCGCATGCTCCGCGGCCGCCTTGAGCGCACGTTCCCGCTCCTCTTTCGGGCCCTTCGGGTTGAACCCCACCGGCAAGCGCCGGAACCCATGCGTTTCCAGCGTCTGGTTCAAACGCTCGATGAAGGGACGGGCGATCGGATGTGCCACCCGACCGTAATTCAAGGTCGCGCCCACCACCGTTGTCAGGGCCTTCATCGTCTGCTTGGCCGTATTGGCCTTGGCGTTGTCGAAGCAGACCAGGTCCACGAGTCGACCCCGGGCCTTGGGCGCGATGCCTGAAGGGAACCCTGCCCCGTCCTTGTAGACGAGGCCGGTGAGCGTCAGGGCCAGAGGCTTCCACGGCGTCAGCGCGTGCACGAACGAGCGCATCACCGCGATCGCCGGATAGTTGGTGCTCCCCAGCCGATAGCTGTAGCCGAGGATCGCGCGCGAGGCACGATCGATCAGCAGGAGCAGCCAGAGTCGCATCGGCGTGGTGTAGATCCATTCGCCGTGGTGACCGCGCAGCTTCAGGACGAAATAGAAATCCCCGTTGTGGCCGTCATGTTCGGTCTCCTCGAACGGGCGCAACTGCTGGGCTCCCGAAGGCTGCGCGGTGAGAGGGCCCTCATCGAACGCGTGTTCTTCACCCTTCCCTGCCTCGCTCGCGTAGTGCATTTCGCGCAGCCGCTCGATGAAGCGCACCAGCGCCCGCGCCCCCCTGTCCTCGGTGATGAAGGGATATTGGTTGGGCGCGCGGACCTTGGCGCACTTCTTGAGCAGCTCGGCGTGGATGATCTTCGCCACCACCGCTGACGTTCTGCTGCCGCCACTTAGGGCATGCTTTTCGACGTACCGGTAGAGCTCCTCCTGCTCCGCCATGAGTTGCATGAAGGCGCCGGCCAGCCCCTTGGTCTGTGCAGCCAACTCGGGATCGACGGGCGTCTTGCGCTGATAGGGAGCGATCGTGATGCCTGGGGGTAAGGCAAGGAACCCGTAGATCCTGCCATTCGGCTGCGGCGTCAGGCAGCGCCGCAGCATGCGGTAAACCTCGCTCTTGGAGTAGCCGTGGTTCTCCTTGATCTTGGCGAACGACGTTCCATTGAGATACGCGATCACCGCCTTCTTCCGCCGCAGGTACTCCGCCTTGTCTTCCGGCGCGAGGTCTTTTTCGCGCGGCTTGTCCCAGCGACTGGTGTCGCGCAATTCGGGCGCCAGGGCGAGTCGTTCAGCGATGCTCATGGCAACTCAGCTTCGTGTTGCTGGCCAGCGCGTGGTCGGAAAGATTCGCGGCGATGCGTCCGGCATGAATGAGCCGTGCGATCTCCGCGTTGACGTGCCCCTCGAACCGGGAAGCAAACAGGGTGAGCATCTCGGACCACGTCGCCTCCTTGACCCGTCCGAGGTGGGCAACCATGTCCGACGCGAGCTGCTCGTCGGAAGCCTCGTCCACCGCGACAAAGGGCTGTAGCTGTTTGAGGTTTCGCAGGTAGGTGGCCCGCCCGCGCAGGTCGCTCGTGGGCCAGACCTCGCACTTCAACTTGGCGGCTTCGAGCGAACGCTTTAGCAAGTCCATGGGACAGGACTTGTCTCGGGCTGTCGGGTCATGAACGACGATGCCGGTCTGTTCTCCCGATCGGCGACGTACCCAGAAATCCAGCGGACGCCGCTTGCCCTGCAGCGGCAGCAGGTCGATCTCGATGGGCGGCCGCTCGCAGAACCAGGTCGTCCCCGCGTCGAATTCGACGACGTGCCATGCGTCGAACTGGTTCGGTCCGATCAGGTGGACCCGTCGCCCCAGCTTGCGGGACCAGGCGACGAAGACGTTCGAGCGCATGAACTCGGCGTCACCGAGTTTTCGGGGCTTCAACGGTGGACTGGACTCAGCCAAGAGCGAACTCCCGGCGGCTGCGCCCGCTTGGGATACAGCGTTATGTCCGGAATGTCAACCGCAACGATGTATCCCTCGATTCGCAAGCCATTGTCAGACAAGGCTTTTCCGCGGGCCGCGATTACTGAAGCGGACAGCT
>DATLBT010000013.1:0-5942 GCA_035526825.1 Verrucomicrobiia bacterium
TTCATGTACCTGATCAACCTGCCGCTGATGCTGATCATGGGCCGGCGCGCGATGCGCGCGTGGCACGACTACTTCCGGCGCCTCGAAGCAGGCCAGATCGCGCGATCGCCTTGAACGGTCCTTCGACGGCGCTCAGGACAGGCGTTCTTCTGTTGAACCTCGGCTCGCCCGCGAGCCCAACGGCGCCGGCGATCCGGCGTTGGCTGCGCCAGTTCCTGCACGACCGCCACGTGGTCGATACCTCGCGCTGGATCTGGTGCCCGGTGCTTTACGGCTTCATCCTGCCGTTCCGGCCGAAAAAACTGATGCCACTCTATTCGCGCATCTGGACCGCCGAGGGCTCGCCGCTGCACGTGATCAGTCGTCAGCAGCGCGAGGCGCTCGCATCGCGGCTCGGCGTGCCGGTGGCCGAAGGCATGCGCTATGGCGAGCCGTCGATCGAAACGGCGCTCGCCAAATTACGCGGGGCCGGCGTGACGCACCTGGTCGCGCTGCCGCTGTATCCGCAGTACTCCGGCACCACGACCGAGTCCTCATTCGCCGAACTCGACGCAGCCTTGGCTCGAATGGGCTGGGCGCCGCGCGTGAGCCGCATCCAGGATTACCACGCCGATCCGGCCTACATTGCAGCGCTCGCGGCGAGCGTGCGCGAGCATTGGGCGAAGCACGGCCGCGCCGACAGGCTGCTGATCTCGTTCCACAGCATTCCGCAGCGTTACGTCGAGCGCGGCGACCCATACCAGCGCCAGTGCGAAGCCACCGCCGCCGCGCTGGTGCGCGAGCTCGGCCTCGCACACGGACAATGGCTGCTCGCCTACCAGAGCCGCATCGGCCGGCTGCCCTGGCTGCAGCCATACACCGACGTCGTGATCGACGCGCTGCCCGGCCAGGGCGTGCGCACGCTCGACGTGGTCGCGCCGGGTTTTTCCGCTGACTGCCTCGAGACGCTCGACGAGATCGTGCTGCGCTATGGCGAGCGGTTTGTGGCAGCCGGCGGGAAGTCGCTACGCTACGTCCCCGCGCTGAACGCGCAATCCGCCCACATCGAAGCCCTCGCCGGCCTGGTGCGCGCGCAACTGGGTTGAGCTCCGAGAAAGTCCCGATGACCGAATTCCTGTTCCAGTACGGCCTGTTTTTGGCCAAGGCCGTGACGCTGGTTGCCGCGATCGGCGCGCTCGCGATGCTCATCACGAGCCTGGTGCACTCGATGCGCGCGCACAGCGCCGACCACCTTGCGGTGAAGAGCCTGAACCATCGCTTCCGCGACCTCGCCGACAGCGTCAGGCACGCGACCTTCACGCGCGCCGAGTGGAAGCGCGAACTGAAGGCGCACAAGGCCGAGGACAAGGCCCGCGGCAAGGCCGGCTCGAGCCAGCGCCCGCGTGTTTTCGTGCTCGACTTCGACGGCGACCTGCAGGCCACGCCAGTGGCCTCCCTGCGCGACGAGATCAGCGCCGTTTTGCAGGTGGCGCGTGACGGCGATGAGGTGCTGATGCGGCTCGAGAGCGCCGGCGGCGTCGTGCACGGCTACGGGCTGGCGGCGTCTCAGCTCCAGCGCGTCCGCGATCGCAAGGTGCGGTTGACCGTCGCGGTCGACAAGGTAGCCGCGAGCGGCGGCTACCTGATGGCCTGCGTGGCCGATCGCATCCTCGCGGCGCCGTTCGCGGTGGTGGGCTCGATCGGCGTGGTCGGCCAGCTGCCGAACTTCCATCGCCTGCTGAAAAAGCACGACGTCGAGTACGAGCTGCACACCGCCGGCGAGCACAAGCGCACGCTGACCGTGTTCGGCGAGAACACCGACGAGGGCCGCGCCAAATTCCAGGAGCAGCTGGAGGAAGCCCACACGCTGTTCAAGGATTTCATCCGGCAAAACCGGCCGCAGGTCGACCTCGCGCAGGTCGCCACGGGCGACCATTGGTTCGGCACGCGCGCGCTCGAGCTGAAGCTCGTCGATGAACTCAAGACCAGTGACGACTGGCTGCTCGAACGGTCCAGGGATCGCGACCTTTACGAGCTGCGTTACAAGCGCCACCGCGGGCTGGCCGAGCGGCTCGGCGCCGGGCTGACCCGGCTGCGTGCGACCCTTCTGCCCTGAGGCGCATCAACGAGGGAGACCCGATGAACCTGACCAGCACATCCTTCGCCGACGGCGGCGTCATCCCGGGCCACTGCGCCTTCGCGGTGGCCGACCCCAAGGCGCACGTGCGCCTCGCCGCGAACCGCAATCCGCAGCTGTCGTGGAGCAGCGCGCCGGCCGGCACCAAGAGCTTTGCCGTTCTTTGCATCGACGCTGACGCGCCGACCCGGCCCGATGACGTCAACAAGGAAGGACGCTCCGTGCCCAAGGACCTGCCGCGAGCCGAGTTCATGCACTGGGCATTGGTGGACCTTCCGGCCGGCACGACTTCCATTGCCGAAGGCGCCTGCAGCGAAGGCGTGACCGCGCGCGGCAAGAAAGATCCGCAGGGTCCTGCCGGCAGCCGGCAGGGCCAGAACGACTACACCGGCTGGTTCAAGGGCGACCCGGACATGGAGGGCACGTACCTGGGTTACGACGGACCCTGCCCGCCCTGGAACGACGAGCGCCCGCACCGGTACCGGTTCGAGGTGCACGCGCTGGCCCTGGAACGCTGCCCGGTTACCGGCCACTTCACCGTGGCCGACGTGCGCAAGGCGATCGCCGGCCAGGTGCTGGCAAGCGCCACGATTACGGGGGTTTACACCTTGAATCCAGCGGTGAAGGTCCCATGAAACGTGTCATGACAGACGGAACCCCCATGAAAGCCCTGCTCGCCCCAGTTTTGATGACCCTCGCCCTCGCCGCCACCCCCGCGCCTGCCCAAATTCCGGCAAGCAGCGGCAACGGCAATGGCATGCCGACGCTGGCACCGATGCTCAAGCAGGTCATGCCTGCGGTCGTGAACATCTCGATCACCTCTAAGGTCGAGATGCAGAACCCGCTGATGCAGGATCCGCTGTTCCGCCGCTTCTTCGACATCCCCGACCAGCCGATGGAGCGCGAGGCCCAGGCCATCGGCTCGGGCGTCATCGTCGACGCGGCGCGCGGCTACGTGCTGACCAACCACCACGTCGTCGAGCATGCCGAGACCATCAAGGTGCGCCTGACCGACGACCGCATTTACGACGCCAAGCTGGTGGGCTCGGATGCCGACAGCGACCTCGCCGTCATCCAGATCAAGGCCGACCGCATCAAGGCGCTGCCGCTGGGCGACTCGGGCCGGCTCGAGGTTGGCGACTTCGTCGTTGCCATCGGCAACCCGTTCGGCATCGGCCAGACGGTGACTTCGGGGATCGTTTCGGCGCTCGGCCGTTCGGGCCTGGGCAATCGCTACGAGGACTTCATCCAGACCGACGCCTCGATCAACCCGGGCAACTCCGGCGGCGCGCTGGTCAACCTCAAGGGCGAGCTCATCGGCATCAACAGCCAGATCATCTCGCGCACCGGCACCAACGTCGGCATCGGTTTTGCCATCCCGTCCAACCAGGTCAAGTTCGTGATGAGCGAGCTGATCGCCACGGGCACGGTGCAGCGCGGCCGCATCGGCATCGGCGGCCAGACCGACCTCACGCCGGAAGTTGCCAAGGCTTTCGGCCTGTCGACCACGCGCGGCGCGCTGATCACGCAGATCGTGCCGGGCTCGCCGGCCGACAAGGCCGGCCTCAAGACCGAGGACATCATCCTCGAGGCCAACGGCGCCGAAGTGCGCGACTTCGCCAACCTGCGCAACCTCATCGGCATGATGCGCGTTGGCGAGCGCATCGACTTCAAGGTCTGGCGCGACGGCAAGACGCGCATGGTGCCGGTCATCGTCGGCAAGGACACGGAGCAGGCGGCAGCGGGCCGCAACCTGCACCCGCGCCTCGCCGGCGCGACTTTCGCCCCGGCTGACGAGAGCAATTCCGAACGCGTTCGCGGAATCGTCGTGCAGGCAATCCAGCCGCGCACACCGGCGGCGCGGCTCGGCCTGCGCCAGGGCGACGTGATCCTCGGCGTGAATCGCCAGAAGGTCGAGACGATGGCCCAGTTCGACAAGCTTGCGGGTGCGGACCAGAAGGAACTGCTGCTCCACGTGCGGCGCGGCAATAACGCGTTCTTCATCGTGGTGCAGTAGTACCGCTGTCATCCCGAGCGCCAGCGAGGGATCGTGTTCACGTCGCAGCCACGCTGAACGCGATCCCTCGGCGCGGAGCCTGTCCTGACCTTGTCGAACGGGCGCCTCGGGATGACACGGATATATACTGGCCCCGTCGTCCCTGGGGCCTTATTCCGTGCTGGAATCCGAACTCGCCGCGCTCGAAGAACGCATCCAGCGGCTGGTCGCGGCCTACGAACAGGCCCGCCTCGAGCGACGCCGGGCGCTGCAGGAGCGGGACCGGCTGGTCACGCTCAACAATGAACTGCGCAAGCGCATCGAAGGCGTGATCACGCGCATCAAGACCATGGAACAGGCGGAGCACGACGCGTGAGCCCCGAGCCCAGAGATGCCAAGCGACTGTCCGTTTCGGTGCGCATCATGGGCAAGGAATTCAATGTCGAGTGCCCGCCCGAGGAGCACGAGGCGCTGGTGCGCTCGGCGGAGCTGGTCAATGAGCGGATGAACAGCATCCGCAAACGCGGCAAGGCGCTGGGGGCCGAGCGCATCGCAGTGATGGTGGCGCTGAACCTTGCGCACGACCTGCTCGCGTTCAAGGGCGTCGAGGGCGTCGCGCCCGGTGCCGACCCGCTGGTGGTTGAACGCGTGCGCCAACTCAAGCTGGACATCGACAGCACGCTGTCGGCGGATTGAACTTTTCCCGACTCGACAACGGGCATTCGCCACTCCACACTGTCCTCGGTGTCTCCTGCAGTGTTCGATGACTGTCTGGAACCCCTTGAGCCTACTTTGTCACCACGGGAGCCATACCCGGGTTGGGAGTGCAGGTCCGCCTCGTAGCGGAAAGCCCGAAAACCTGGCGCGGCACCCACTTGAGACTTTGTCTCAAGGTCGATG
The DNA here is from genome assembly GCA_035526825.1 of Verrucomicrobiia bacterium. Taxonomy (GTDB): domain Bacteria; phylum Pseudomonadota; class Gammaproteobacteria; order Nevskiales; family Nevskiaceae; genus JACPFV01. The sequence continues at coordinate 5,013 of DATLBT010000013.1, forward strand.
ACGGTTGACGGCACAGGTGGGAGACACCGCTAATTCCCTTGCGCAGCGCAAATCCGCGCTGCGCCGCGAGCTGCGCCAGCTGCGCACCACCATCCCCCCGAGTCAGCGCAAGCGCGCGGCGCGACACGCTGCGCGGCACCTTGCGCGTGCCTGCGTGCAGTGGGGGGCGCGCCATGTCGCGGTGTACCTCGGCACCGCCACGGAGCTCGACACGCGCCCGCTCATCGCTGCGCTGGGGCACCTGCGCCTGTACGCGCCCAGGCTGCGCCCCGGCAATCGCCTCGCCTTCGCGCGGCTCGCGCCACCGCTCAAGCGCAACCGTTACGGCATCGCCGAACCGCTCGCGTCGCGGCCACCGGCCCGCCTCGACCTCATCGTGCTGCCGCTGGTGGGCTTCGATGGCACCGGCGCGCGGCTCGGCATGGGCGGCGGATACTACGACCGGCTGCTGGCGCGGTCGCGCGCGTTCCGGCGGCCGCTGCGCGTGGGCTTTGCGTTCGCCGCGCAGGAAGTCGAGCGCGTGCCGGCTGCCGCCCACGACGTGCGGCTCGACGCGATCGTCACCGAACTGGGCTTGAGGAAGTTTCGCTGATGGCAGGCGCACGCGGGCACTGGCTGATGAAGACGGAGCCGGACTCGTTCTCGATCGACGACCTGAAGCAGCGCACCACCGAGCCGTGGACCGGCGTGCGCAATTATCAGGCGCGCAACTTCATGCGCGACCAGATGAAGCCGGGCGACCTTGCGTTGCTCTACCACTCGAGTTGCCCCGAGCCGGGCGTTTACGGGATCATGACCATCGATGGGCCTGCGTATCCCGACCCGACGCAGTTCGACAAGAAAAGTGCGTACTACGATGCGAAGGCGACCCGCGAGGCCCCGCGCTGGTTCCTCGTCGACGTGAAGTACAAGCGCCATTTCAAGCGCCCG
>DATLBT010000014.1:0-19918 GCA_035526825.1 Verrucomicrobiia bacterium
CGCGCCTTCGCCGCGGAATTCGAGGTACGCGCCGACGACCTTCTCCTTGCGCAGGAATTCGGTCAGCGCGAGCACGACGTCGGTCGCGGTGATGCCCGGCGCGGGTCGGCCCGACAGCTCGACGCCGACGATGTCCGGCAGCCGCATCCACGAGGCGCGGCCGAGCATGACGTTCTCGGCCTCGAGGCCGCCGACGCCGATGGCGATCACGCCGAGCGCATCGACGTGCGGCGTGTGCGAGTCGGTGCCGACACAGGTGTCGGGAAACGCGACGCCGTCCTGCACGTAGATCACCGGCGACATCCGCTCCAAGTTGATCTGATGCATGATCCCGTTGCCCGGCGGGATCACGTCGACGTTCTTGAACGCTTTCTTGGTCCAGTCGATGAAGTGGAAGCGATCCTCGTTTCGGCGATCCTCCACGGCGCGGTTCTTGGCGAACGCGTCCTTGTCGAACCCGCCGTGCTCAACTGCGAGCGAGTGGTCGACGATCAGCTGCACCGGCACCACCGGATTCACCTTGGCCGGATCGCCGCCCATGTCGGCGATGGCGTCGCGCAGGCCGGCAAGGTCGACCAGCGCGGTCTGCCCGAGGATGTCGTGGCACACGACGCGCGCCGGGAACCACGGGAAGTCGAGCTCGCGCTTGCGGCCGATCAACTGGCCGAGATACGCGGTGACCTTCGCGGGTTCGGCCTTGCGGATGATGTTCTCCGCGTGGACTCGCGCCGTGTAGGGCAGCTTCGCCCATGCGCCGGGCTGTATCGCATCGACCGCTTCCCGCGCATCGAAGAAGTGGAGCGTGGTCCCCGGCAACGGCTTGCGGTGTGCGGTGTTCATCGTCCTACAGCTTCTGCGTCAGCTCCGGCAGGATCTGGAACAGGTCGCCGACCAGGCCGATGTCGGCCACCTCGAAAATCGGCGCTTCCGCATCCTTGTTGATCGCGACGATGGTGCGCGCATCCTTGATGCCGGCGAGGTGCTGGATCGCACCCGAGATGCCGATGGCAACGTACAGCTCCGGCGCGATGATCTTGCCGGTCTGGCCCACCTGCATGTCGTTGGGCACGTAACCCGAGTCGACGGCGGCGCGCGACGCGCCGACGCCGGCGCCGAGCTTGTCGGCCAGCGCGTAGAGCAGCTTGAAGTTGTCCGAGCTGCCGAATGCGCGCCCGCCGGAGACGACGCGGCCGGCCGACTGCAGGTCGGGGCGCTCGCTCTTCTGCGCTTCGATGCTGACAAAGCGTGTGTGTGTAGGGAGCTTGGCCGAAGTGCTGACCTTCTCGATGGCGGCCGAGCCGCCGGCGGCGGCGGCCTGGAACGAGGCTTGGCGCACGGTGGCGACCACGGGCGATGCGCTGGTCTCGACGGTGACGACGGCGTTGCCGGCGTAGGTCGGCCGGTCGAACTTGTTCGGCGCGTGCACCAGCATGATGTCCGACACCTGCGGCACGCCGAGCAGCGCGGCGACGCGCGGCAGCAAATCCTTGCCGAAAGTGCTGCCGGCAGCGAGCACGTGGCTCGCGCCGCGCGACTTCGCCAGCTCGGCAATCTGCGGGGCCAGCACGGCGGCGAGTCCGTGGTCGTTGGCGGGATTGTCGACCTGAACCACGGTCTTGACGCCACCGAGCTTGGCGGCTTCAGCAGCGACGGACGAGCCGTCGGTGGCAAACACGGCGATTTCGATGTCGCCGCCAATCTTCTGGGCGCACGCAAGCGCCTTGGCGGTACCGGCGTTCAACTTGCCGCCGGAATGCTGCGCAACGATCAGGATCTTGCTCATGAGATGAGTCCTTTCTGCTTCAGGGCCGCAACGAGTTCATCAACCGTCTTCACCACCACGCCCTTGCCGCGCACCGGCGGATTCGTGGTTTTCAAATGCTTCACCGCCGGCGCCACCTCCACGCCGAGGTCGGCCAGCGAAACCGGCTCGATGGGTTTCTTCTTCGCCTTCATGATGTCCGGCAATTTCAGGTAGCGCGGCTCGTTCAGGCGCAGGTCGGTGGTGACCACCGCGGGCAGGTCGATCTCGAGCGTCTCGAGGCCGGCGTCAATTTCGCGCGTGACCTTGGCTTTGTTGCCGTCGACCTCGACTTTCGAGGCGAATGTCGCCTGCGCACAGTCGAGCAGTGCGGCGAGCATCTGGCCAGTCTGGCCGTTGTCGTCGTCGATGGCCTGCTTGCCGAGCAGCACCAGCAGCGGGCTTTCCTTCTTGACCACGGCAGCAAGCGCGCGCGCCGCGGTGAGCGGCTGCACCTCGCCCTCTTCCTTGACGTGCACGGCGCGGTCAGCGCCGAAGGCCAGCGCCGTGCGCAGCGTTTCCTCGCACTTCGCGCCGCCGATCGTCACGGCGATGATCTCGGTGATCTTGCCTTTCTCCTTCAGCCGCACCGCCTCTTCCATGGCGATCTCGTCGAAGGGGTTCATGGCGTGCTTCACGCCGTCGGTGACGACGCCGGAGCCATCGGGCTTGACCTGGATGCGGACGTTGAAGTCCACGACTCGCTTGACGCTGACTAGGGCTTTCATTCGATTGTTCCTTGAAGAATCGCGGCCAGGGCCGCTCCCACAAAATGGCTACATGTTCGCGTAATTGGGCCCGCCACCGCCTTCCGGCGCGACCCAGGTGATGTTCTGCGCCGGATCCTTGATGTCGCAGGTCTTGCAGTGCACACAGTTCTGCGCGTTGATCTGGAAGCGCGGTTTGTCGCCATCGCGAATGACTTCGTAGACACCCGCCGGGCAATAGCGTTGCGCCGGCTCGTCATACAGCGGCAGGTTTTTCTGGATCGGCACCGACGGATCTTTCAGCTTGAGGTGGACCGGCTGGTCCTCCTCATGATTGGTGCTCGACAGGAACACGCTCGACAGCTTGTCGAACGAAAGCTTGCCGTCGGGCTTCGGGTACTCGATGCGAACCGACTCGGCCGCCGGCGCCAGCGAGGCGTGATCCGGTTTCATGTCGTGCATCGTCCAGGGCACGCGGCCACCGAAAATGTTCTGCTCGACCCAGTTGATGCCACCGCCCACGATGGCCCCGAACTTGTGCAACCAGGTGCCGAAATTGCGGCTCTGGTGCAGTTCCGCGTACAGCCAGCTCGCGCGGAATTTCTCGGTGTAGTTGTCGAGGACGTCGGCGCCGGTGCCGCCGGCCAGCAATTTCTCCGCCACGGCCTCGGCGGCGAGCATGCCGCTCTTCATCGCCGTGTGGCTGCCCTTGATCTTGGCGAAATTCAGCGTGCCGGCATCGCAGCCGATCAGCGCGCCGCCCGGGAACACCATCTTGGGCAGCGAGTTGAGGCCGCCCTTGGTGATGGCGCGCGCACCGTAAGCCAGGCGCTTGCCACCCTCGAGGTACTGCTTGATGACCGGGTGGTGCTTGAAGCGCTGGAACTCATCGAACGGCGACAGGTACGGATTTTTGTAGGACAGATCCACGATCAACCCGACGGCGACCTGGTTGTCCTCGAAGTGATAGAGGAACGAGCCGCCGGGATTGGCGGTGTCGAGCGGCCAGCCGGCGCTGTGAACGACCAGCCCTGGCCGGTGGCGGCCTGGTTCTACCTGCCAGACTTCCTTGAGGCCGATGCCGTAGTGCTGTGGATCGGCGTCCTTCGCCAGCCCATGGTGCTCCATGAGTTTTTTGCCGATGTGGCCGCGGCAACCTTCCGCGAACAGCGTGTACTTGCCGCGCAATTCCATGCCCGGAGTGAAGCCTTCCTTGTGCTCACCGCTGCGCGACACGCCGGCGTCGCTGAGCACGACGCCACGGACCACGCCGTTCTCGTCGAGGATTGCGTCCTGCGCGGCAAAACCGGGATAAACCTCGACGCCCAGGCCTTCCGCCTGTTGGCCGAGCCAGCGCACCAGCTTGCCCAGCGAGATGATGTAGTTGCCCTCGTTGTGCATCGGCCTGGGCACGAACAAGCCCGGCATCTTCACGGCGCGAGTGGCGCCGAGCATGAAGTAGACGTCGTCGCCGGTGACCGGCGTCAGCAGCGGCGCGCCCTTTTCCTTCCAGTCGGGGAACAGTTCATTCAGCGCGCGTGGCTCGAACGCAGCGCCGGAAAGGATGTGGGCCCCGACTTCAGAGCCCTTCTCGAGCACGCACACCGAGATTTCCTTGCCGGCCGTGGCCGCCAGCTGCTTGAGCCGGCACGCCGCAGCGAGGCCGGCAGGGCCGGCTCCGACGATGACGACGTCGTACTCCATCACATCGCGTTGAACGGACACTTGTGCCTTTAAAGTGAGGATGCGAGCTGGGCCGGTATTGTAATCGGGAAGTCCAGCAACATCTGACCGAACGCCTTGCCCTGCGGGTCAGAGCGCAGCGAGCAGGCGCCACCGCCGCCGAGCGCGTTGTAGAGCATGAAGTTGAAGCTCATCGAGCCGGGCAACTCCCACCGCTCGACCCGCCCCGGATCGCCTTGCTGGAACACGTGCTGGAAGTAACGGCGCACCGCCTTGGCCGTGAGCACCTCGCGCAGGTACGGCACGTACAACCGTTGGCGCGCGATGACACCGATGTTGGAATGATCGCCCTTGTCGCCCGAGCGGCACAGCGCGATCCGGCTCAGCGCCACCTGAATGACCGTGCCTTCCAGGAAGGCCGGCGGGCCTTCGACCGGGAGTGCTTCAGCTGGCGGCGCGACGAAGCCGCCCTCGGTCGGCACCGAGATCGGCACGGTCTGGTCGCCGATGACGATCTCGATCCGCACGTCGGTCTTGGGGATCAGCGTCGAGAACAGCCGCGGAATCATGTTCGGCTCGGGCCGGCCGCCGCCGAAGTAGCCGGTGAACGCCGGCGCCATCGCCGTGGCGGCCTGCGCAATCTCGCGCGAGAACAGCTTCACCGCCTTGGGATTGGGATGATGCACGGCGAGCTTCACCGCCACTTCGCGGGTCTTGCTGGCACCCTCGCGGGCGTGCGGGCCGTAGGTTTCTTCCGCGCCGATGCAGTGGATGTCGACGCCGGTGAAGTCACCGAGGTTCTGCTCGAGCAGCTGGCGGCGCACCTTCTCGATCACGGCGTTGGCGGACGCACGGCCTTTCTTTGCCGCATCGACGCCGCCGATCATGAACATCGCCGCGCAGCGCATGCCGGACGGATAGGTCGCGCTGGCCTTGTAGTGCGCCGTTGGCGGCTTGCCGATCGCGCCGGTCACGCGCACCCGGTCCTTGCCGACCTGCTCGAGCTTCACCTGGGTGAAGTCGACGACGACGTCGGGAAGGAGGTAGGCGCGCGGATCGCCGATCTCGTAAAGCATCTGCTCGAGCACGGTGTGCACCGACACCAGGCCGCCGGTGCCTTCCGGCTTGGTCACCACGAAGCTGCCGTCGGCCTCGCACTCGGCGATCGGGAAGCCCATGTCGGCGTAGCCGGACTTGACCAGCTCCCAGTCGGTGAAGTTGCCGCCGGTGGCCTGTGTGCCGCACTCGAGGATGTGGCCGCACACCGAGCCGGCCGCAAGCAGGTCGTGGTCGTCCTCGGACCAGTTGAACTCGTGCATCAGCGGGCCGAGCACGACCGCCGAGTCGACGCAGCGCCCGGTGATGACGATGTCGGCGCCGGCGTGCAGGGCCTTGGCGATGGGGATCGCACCGAGGTAGGCGTTCATCGAGACGATGGTCTTGGGCAGCGGCTCGCCGGTCTCCCATTCCTTGAGCTGCTCGAATTCCTTGCGGCGCGGCAGCAGGTCGTCACCCAGCACCACGGCGACCTTGAATCGCGTGCCGGCCTTCGCGGCCGCAGCCTCGATCGCGCGCTTGCACGCGAGCGGATTCACGCCGCCGGCGTTGGCGACGACCTTGATGTTCTTCGCCTTCAGCTCCGGCATCAGCGGCGCCATGACGTGCTCGACGAAGTCGTTGGCGTAGCCGCCCTCGGCCGGGTCCTTCATGCGCTTGGCGGCCATGATCGACATGGTGATCTCGGCCAGGTAGTCGAACACCAGGTAGTCGATTTTGCCCTTGCGCACCAGTTGTGCGGCCGCGGTGTTGGTATCGCCCCAGAACGCTGAGGCGCAGCCGATGCGGATTTTCTTGGTCATCCGGATTTCCCTAAATCAGCAGAGCAAAAAGCCAGACCAGCGCCGCACCATAAAGGCCGGCCACGAGGTCGTCCAGCATGATGCCGAAGCCGCCGTGCACTCGTGCGTCGAGCTGGCTGATGGGCCACGGCTTGGCGATGTCGAAGAAACGAAACACGCCGAACGCCACCAGCAGCAGCACAGCCGCCTCGGGCCGTCCGCTCATGAGGCCCAAGCCCGGGATCAGCGGCGCCGCCGTGACGAGGAAACCGACGATCTCGTCGAACACGATGCCGCTGTGGTCGGGCACGCCCAGCAGCTTCGCGCTGCGGCCGCAGATCCACACGCCGAAGGCAAACAGCGCCGCCACCGCGATGACGTAGAGCACCGGCGGCAAGCCGTGCAGCACCAGCCAGAACGGCAGGCCCCACACCGTGCCGACGGTGCCAGGCGCCTTGCGCGACAGGCCGGCGCCGGCGCCGAAGGCGATGAAGTGCGCGGGCGTCGTGTAGATCAGCCGCGCCGGCGGGCGCGGAGCGCGGTCCTGCGGGCGCCCGAGGTCCAAAAGCGGATCACGCGAAGTGGCGGTAGCCGAACGGATCGAGCGCGAGCTTCTTGCCCTTGGCGTCGAGCATGGTCAGCGCCTTGCCCTTCACCACTCGCCCGACTTCGGTCAGCGGCACGTCGAGCTTCGCGCGCAGCTTGGCGACGTTGGCCGGCGGCAGGCAGATGCACAGTTCGTAGTCGTCGCCGCCGGCAACCTGCAGTTCGGCGCGCACTTCCGGCTCGGACAGCGTTTTGAACGCCGGAGACATCGGCAAGGACGCCATGCGCAGCTCGGCGCCGACGCCACTGGCAGACAGGATGTGCGACAGGTCGCCGGCGAGGCCGTCGGACAGGTCGATGGCCGCGTGCGCCAGCCCGCGCAACGATGCGCCCACTGCGACGCGCGGCACTGGACGGTGGAGGCGGCTGCGCAGGTGTTCGAGGTCGGCCGAGTGCGATTCGCCCTTGCCACCGGTATCGCCAAGGAGGCGCAGGCCCAGCGCAGCGTCGCCCAGCGTGCCGGTGACGCAAACCGCATCACCGACTTTCGCGCCCGAGCGGCGAATCGCCTTGCCCGCGGGCACGGTGCCCATCGCGGTGATCGTGATCGACAGCGCGCCTTGCGAGGTATCGCCGCCGACCAGCGCCACCCCCGCCTCGCGCGCCATCGCGCCGAGGCCGGAGGCAAAGCCGGACAGCCACTCGGGATCGGGCATGCGCAACGTGAGCGCCAGCGTGAACCAGCGCGGCTCGGCGCCCATCGCGGCGAGGTCGGACAGGTTCACGGCGAGCGCCTTCCAGCCCACCGCCTGCGGGTCGGTGTCCTCCGGAAAATGTCGGCCGGCGATCAGCGTGTCAGTGGTGACCACGACTTCGTGGCCGCGCGGCGGCGCGAGCAACGCCGCGTCGTCGCCGATGCCGAGCTTGACGTCCGCGCGCGGCGCCGTGAGCTCGGCGAAGTAACGCTTGATCAGCTCGAACTCATCCATGGGTCGCCACCTCCACCGCCCTGACGGTGCGCGCGACCTTGTCGAGTACGCCGTTGATGTACTTGTAGGAGTCTTCCGCGCCGAACATCTTGGCGAGGTTCACCGACTCGTTGACCACGACCTTCCACGGCACGTCCGGGCAGAACATCAGTTCGTAGGAGCCCAGCATCAGCACCGCGCGCTCGACCGGGTCGATCTGCTCGAGGCTGCGGTCCAGGTATTCGGCGAAGGTGTCGGTGATCATGCCGCTCTCGCGCACGCAGCCGTGCATCAGCGCCTTGAAGTAGTCGACGTCGGCGCGGCCAAGGCTGTCCTCGTCGCGGAACTGCTGCAGCATGCGCTCGGGCGGCGTCTCGTTGACCAGCCACTGATACAGGGCTTGTACCGTGATGCGGCGTGCCATGCCGCGCCGGCTCGAGGGAACCTGGGCCTCGCCGGTCATGCCGCGACCTCGCGCTTGAGGCGCACCATCTCGAGCATTGCCGCGGCGGCTTCGTAGCCCTTGTTGCGCTTGCCGGGCCTGGCGCGGTCGGCAGCCTGCTTCGCGGTATTCACCGTCAGCACGCCGAAACCGACCGGCAGCGCATGGCGCAGCGCCACATCCTGCAGGCCGCGCGCGCATTCGCCGGCAACGAAGTCGAAATGCGGCGTGTCGCCGCGGATCACCGCCCCAAGCGCGATGACGCCGTCATAGCGCTTGCTGCGCGCCAGCGTCTCGAGCGCCAGGGGCACCTCGAAGGCACCGGGAACGCGGAACTCGCGGACGCCGCGCTCGTTGACGCCCCAGTCGTCCAGGCATTCACGCGCGCCATTCATGAGCGCATCGACGATGCCGGTGTTCCAGCGCGTCGCCACCAGCGCGACCTTGAGGCTGGAGAATTCGCCCGTCGTGGGCGCCGCAGGCGGCGCGTAGCCGGTCTTTTTCATTCAGGGCGTCACGTACTCGACGACCTCGAGCCCGAAGCCCGAAATGCCCTGCATGCGCTTGGGCGCCGACAACACGCGCATCTTGCGCACGCCGAGGTCCGACAGGATCTGCGCGCCGATGCCGTAGGTGCGCAGCACCTGGCGCTCGTCACCGTGGTGCTCGTCCTCGCGGGTCTGCTGCTCGAGGCCGACGATCTGCTTGACCAGGTCCTTGGCCGACTCGGGCTTGCGCAGCAGCACGACGATGCCGCGGCCTTCCTCGGCGATGCGTTGCAGCGCGTTGCGCAGCGGATAGCCGAAGTGCGGGTGTTCGACGCCGAGCACGTCGGCCAGCGTGTTGCGCAGGTGCACGCGTACCAGCGTCGGCTCGCCGGCGGTGATCTCACCGCGCACCAGCGCGAGATGCACGGTGTTGTCGATCGAGTCCTGGTAAGTGACGAGGTGAAACTCGCCGAACTCGGTGCGGATCTGCGTCTGCGCGACGCGCTCGATGGTGTGCTCGTGCTGCAGGCGGTAGCGGATCAGGTCGGCGATGGTGCCGATCTTGAGCTGATGCTCGCGCGCAAATTTCTCGAGGTCGTTGCGGCGCGCCATCGTGCCGTCCTCGTTGAGGATCTCGACGATCACGGCCGCGGGCTCGAGGCCCGCCATGCGCGCCAGGTCGCAGCCGGCTTCGGTGTGCCCGGCGCGCGTCAGCACGCCGCCGGGCTGCGCCATCAACGGGAAGATGTGGCCCGGTTGCACCAGGTCATCGGCGCGGGCGCCGTCTTTCACCGCAGTGCGAATCGTGTGGGCGCGGTCGAACGCGGAGATGCCGGTCGTCACGCCTTCGGCAGCCTCGATCGAGACGGTGAAGGCGGTGCGGTGCTTGTCGTCGCCATAGGCCACCATCGGCGGCAGGCGCAGCTGGCGGCAGCGCTCGGCAGTGAGCGTGAGGCAGATCAGGCCACGGCCGTAGCGCGCCATGAAATTGATGTCCTCGGGCCGCACGAGGCTCGCCGCCATCACGAGGTCGCCCTCGTTCTCGCGATCCTCGTCGTCCATGATCACGACCATCTTGCCGGCCTTGAGGTCGGCGACGATGTCTTCGGTGGTGTCGAGCGCGGCGCGCGCTTGAGCTAACTGACTGACTTTGCTCACTTTTTATTTACCAGCCTTTCCAGGTATCGGGCCAGCAGGTCGACCTCGAGGTTGACCGGATCTCCCGGGACAAGCCGGCCGAGCGTCGTGTGCTGGAGCGTGTGGGGGATGATGTTAACGCCAAACCCCGCGGCCCCCACGCCCGCCGTTCCAACCGTGTTCACCGTGAGGCTGACGCCGTCGACACAAATCGAGCCCTTACTCGCGATGTAGCGCGCCAGCGGCTTGGGGACGCTGAAGTCGAGGCGCACGGACCGGGCTTCTGGCTTGCGGGCCGAGAGGCGGCCAACTCCGTCGATGTGGCCGGTCACCAAATGGCCGCCCAGCGGTGTCGTCGGGGTCAAGGCCTTTTCCAGGTTCAGTGGCGTGCCGGCGTGCCAGGAGCGGGCCGTGGTCGCCGTGAGCGTCTGGATCGACACGTCGGCGGTGAAGCGCTTGCCGCGCACGCGGGTCGCGGTCAGGCAGGCGCCGCTGCAGGCGATGCTGTCGCCGACGCGCACGCCGCGCAGGAAGCCGGCGCCGGCTTCGATCGTGAGCGTGCGGTCACCGCCGCGCGGCTCGATGGAGACGAGGGTGCCGATGGTTTCGACGATGCCGGTGAACATGGGGTTAGTTGTCATCCCGAGGAGCGAAGCGACGAGGGACCGCGTTCCGAAGGGCACTGCGGCCTGAACGCGATCCCTCGCTGCGCTCGGGATGACAGGAGGCGGTGATGCGGATGTCCGGGCCGATTGTCGCGACATCCGTGTAGCGCAGTCGCACGCGCTGCTCCAGTTGCGACAGGCCCGGGAGCGCCGCCAGCGGGCGGGCTTCGTCGCCGAGCAGGCTCGGCGCCATGTAAACCACCAGTTCGTCGACCAAACCTTCCTGCAACAGCGCGCCGGCAAGCCGCGGGCCCGATTCGACGAGGATTTCGTTGACCTCGAGGCGACCGAGCGCAGCCATTGCGGCGCCGAGATCCACGCGCTCATGTGATGTCGGCAGTTCCACCACCTCAACGCCCGCATCACGCAGCGCGTCGGCCTTCTCGGCCTGCGGCCGCGCAGTGAGCGCGATCCGGCGCGCGCCCGGCGCCCAGACCTTCGCCGTCACCGGCGAGCGCAGTCGCGTGTCGAGCACGATGCGGTCGGGTTGGCGGATGTCGGACTGGCGGATTTTCTCCCTCTCCCCGCTCGCGGGGAGAGGGCCGGGGTGAGGGGCCCGCCAGTCGCGCACATTGAGCTGCGGATCATCGGCAAGCACGGTCTCCACGCTCGTCAGCACCGCGCCTGCCTGCGCGCGCAGCCGGTGCACGTCGGCGCGCGCACCGGTGCTGGTGAGCCACTGGCTCTCGCCGCTGCGCATCGCGGTGCGGCCGTCGAGGCTCATCGCGAGCTTGAGGCTCGTGAACGGCCGGCCGCGGGTCATGCGGGAAATGAAGCCGCGATGCAGCGCGAGGGCTTCGGCCTGCATCAGCCCGACGTCGACCTCGATGCCCGCTTCGCGCAGCTTCGCAAGGCCGCGGCCGCAGACTTTCGGATTGGGATCTTGCGTCGCCGCCCAGACCTTGCGCACGCCGGCCGCGATCACCGCGTCGACGCACGGTGGCGTCCGGCCATGGTGCGAGCACGGCTCGAGCGTGAGGAACATCTCGGCGCCGCGCGCCTTGTCGCCAGCGTGCTGCAGAGCCAGCGGCTCGGCATGCGGCTGCCCGGCCACCGCGTGGAAGCCCTCGCCCACCACTTCGCCGTCGCGCACGATCACGCAGCCCACGCTGGGGTTCGGCGTCGAGGTGTTGAGTCCGCGCCGGCCGAGCTCCAAGGCGCGCGCCATGAAGCCTGCGCGCGCGTCGGCGGCGCGCACTACTTTTTCGAGCCGGGCGTAGCCGGCTCTTCCGGCGCCAACTCGGCCTGGATCAGCGACAGCTGGCTCTTGCGCTGCTCGGCGGTCGGGAAGGCCATGAGCCGCTCGATTTCGTCGCGGAACGCGTTGACGTCCTGGAACTGCCGGTAGATCGAGGCGAAGCGCACATAGGCGACGTGGTCCATGTCGCGCAGCTCTTCCATGACCCAGTCGCCGATCTTGCGCGAGGCAATCTCGCGCTCGCCGCAGGCCTGGGCCTTGCGCTGCACGTTGTCGACCGCGTGGTCGAGCTGCTCGGCCGATACCGGCCGCTTGAACAAAGCGCTCTCGAAGCCGCGCCGCAACTTGTCCTCGGAAAACGGCTCGGGATTGCCCTCGCGCTTGATCACGTGCGGCAGCAGCAGCTGCGCGCGCTCGAACGTGGTGAAGCGCTGGCTGCATCGCTCGCACTCGCGCCGGCGGCGGACCTGGGCGCCATCTTCTGCCATGCGCGAGTCCACCACGCGGGTGTCCTCGGCCTTGCAGAACGGGCAGTGCATGTCGTTACCGTGTCATCCCGAGGAGCGTAGCGACGAGGGATCGCGTGACTCTGGAGTAACGCGATCCCTCGCTACGCTCGGGATGACACCGGGTCCCTGGTAGACGGGGTATTGCGCGCACACCTGCGCGACTTGGCCGCGTACCCTGGTCACGGCAGCCTCCACATCGGCGCCGCTGCCCATCGCATCGACGATGTCGGCGATCCAGCCGGCGACGTCGCGCATTTCCTTTTCGCGGAAGCCGCGCGTCGTCGACGCTGGCGAGCCCAGGCGCAGGCCGCTCGTCACGAATGGCGACTTCGGATCGTTGGGCACCGAGTTCTTGTTGACGGTGATGTGCGCGTGGCCGAGCGCGGCCTCCGCGTCCTTGCCGGTGACGTTCTTGGCGACGAGGTCGAGCAGGAACAGGTGGTTGTCGGTGCCGCCCGAGACGACCTTGTAGTTGCGCTTCAAAAACACCTCGGCCATCGCGCGCGCGTTGGCAACGACCTGCTTCTGGTACGCCTTGAATTCCGGCGCGAGCGCTTCCTTGAAAGCGACCGCCTTGGCCGCGATCACGTGCATCAGCGGCCCGCCCTGGATGCCCGGGAACACCGCGGAATTGAACTTCTTGTTGAAGTCCTCGGGCTGGCCCTTGGAGAGGATGATGCCGCCGCGCGGTCCACGCAGCGTCTTGTGCGTGGTGCTGGTGACGACGTGCGCGTGCGGCAACGGGCTTGGGTACTCGCCCGCCGCGACGAGGCCCGCGACGTGCGCCATGTCGACCCAGAAGTACGCAGCGACCTTGTCGGCGATCTGGCGCATGCGTGCCCAGTCCTTCACGCGCGAGTACGCGGAGAAGCCGCCGATCAGCATCTTCGGCTTCGTCTCGGTCGCGATGCGCTCCATCTCGTCGTAGTCGATGTAGCCGTTTGCATCGAGGCCGTACGGCACGATCTTGTAGTGCTTGCCCGAGAAGTTGGCCGGGTTGCCGTGCGTGAGATGCCCGCCCTGCGCGAGGTTCATGCCCATCACCGTGTCGCCGGGCGAGCACAGCGCCATGAACACCGCGGCATTGGCCTGCGCGCCCGAATGCGGTTGCACGTTGGCGAAGTCGCAGTCGAACACCTGCTTGATGCGCTCGATGGCGAGAACCTCCGCCACGTCGACATGCTCGCAGCCGCCGTAATAACGCTTGCCCGGATAGCCTTCCGCGTACTTGTTGGTCAGCGCCGAACCCTGCGCTTCCATGACCGCGGGACTGGCATAGTTTTCGGAAGCGATCAGCTCGATGTGCGCTTCCTGGCGGCCGCGCTCGGCGACGATGGCGCTCCAGAGCTCAGGGTCGAACTGGGCGAGGGTCTTGGCGTGGGTCCACATGGGGTAGTAGCGCTCGTTGACCACAACAGGTTGTGGGGGCGCATTGTACCCGCCGTGTCATCCCGAGGAGCGAAGCGACGAGGGATCGCTTTCAGGTGGCGGCACTTTGGACGCGATCCCTCGCTGCGCTCGGGATGACACCTACCGGGTGATCGACAGCATCCGCTCCAGCGCCAACCGCGCCGGATTTGCAACCTTTTCAGGCACCTGGATGCGGTTGACCACCGTGCCAGCAACGAGGTTATCCAGTGACCACGCCAGGTGCTGCGCGTCGATGCGGAACATGGTCGAGCACATGCAGACCATCGGCGACATGAACTGCACGGTCACGCCCTTCGGCTTCATTTCCTCGGCCAGCCGGTTGACCAGGTTCAGCTCGGTGCCCACCAGCCAGTGCTGTCCGGCCTTCGCCTTGTCGCGCACGGTGTTGAGGATGAACTCGGTCGAGCCGACGTAATCCGAGCGCAGCGAAACTTCGAGCGCGTTTTCCGGGTGGCTGATGACAATGCCATCCGGGTGCTGTTGCCTGAACGCATCGACGTGCTGCGGCTGGAACATCTGGTGCACGGCGCAGTGGCCCTTCCACAGGATCACTTTCGCCTCGCGAACCTGCTCCGGCGTGAGGCCGCCCATCGGCCGGGTGAAGTCCCAGACGACCATCTGTTCGAGCGGGATGCCCATCTGGTAAGCGGTCCAGCGGCCCAGGTGCTGGTCCGGGAAGAACAGCACCTTCTGGCGTTGCTCGAACGCCCACTTCAGCACGCCCGGCGCGTTGGTCGAGGTGCAGACGATGCCGCCCTGCTCACCGCAAAACGCCTTCAGGTTCGCGGCGGAGTTGATGTAGGTGACCGGCGTGACGAGCTCGTCGGCATTCAGCACCGTGCCGAGCTCCTTCCAGCACTGGTTCACCTTGATCAGGTTGGCCATGTCGGCCATCTGGCAGCCGGCGGCGAGGTCCGGGAGGATCACCGTGCGCTGGCCGTGGGTGACGATGTCCGCGACTTCGGCCATGAAGTGCACGCCGCAAAACGCGATGTACTGCGCGTCAAGCTTGCTGGCCTCGCGCGCGAGGCGCAGCGAGTCGCCCTTGAGGTCGGCGTGCTTGTAGACCTCCGAGCGCTGGTAGTGATGGCCGAGGATCACCAGCTGCTTGCCGAGGACGGCCTTGGCCGCGGCGATGCGCGCGTCGCATTGCGCGTCGTCGAGGACGTTGAAGTCGGCGAGCGGGAGGGCCGCGGACATGGCGAGGTGTTGGCGGGCGGCTCGCGCGCTCAGCAGCCCGCGCTCGGGCAGACCGTGAACGGCACCGCGGCCGGCGGATCGATCTCCGCGAACGGCGCGCGCAGGACGAACGAGACGTCGATGTTTGTGTTGGTGGTGACGTCCTTCAGGTAGGTCATGCTGCCGGCCGGGTTGAACAGGCCATCACTGCTGTTGCGTATCACCGCGACGTCGGAAAACTGGTCGGTGACGCCCGCGGGGCGCGTAATCCAGTTGGCGATGCGAGTGAAGTTCTGCATCGCCGTCGGCCCGCCGGCAAAGGCAAAGCCAGTCAATGCAGTGAAAGTGCCGTAGGCGGTGAATTGCGCGCCCGGGTAAGTGAACGCGGGTTCCTGCGCGACGTTCGACTGCACGGTGAAGCTGCCGGTGGCGCCGCTGAGGTCGATCGGGATCGACTTCACGGCCAGCGTGTTCGATTGCACCGCCACGTTCGTGCCCGGGCCCGCGTCGATCTCTTCGCAATCATCGGAATGGCTTGCGTCGATGTCGGTGAAGCAGGCCTGCACGTCTGCCATGGCGCCATCGTCGGTAATCAGCGTAAAGACCTGGCTGTTCACCGAGCTGAACAGGCGCTTGCGGCAATTGCTGATGCCATCGGCATCGCAGGTGCAGTTGGTCGTGCCCGCGGTGCACAGGTTTCCCGTGGGCGTGATGCGCAAGTCGGCCTGGTTGCTGAGGTCCATCGACTGCTCCGCTGTCGCGGTATTGCCGTCGGTATCGAGGTTCCCGGTGACGACGAGTGCCTGGCTGGTGCCCGCGATCGTCTCGCCGTTCTCGATCACGCCCACGCCGTTGAAAGCCGGCTCGTACTCGAGCGTCAAAGCCGGGCTGGCGAAGGCTGCGACACTCACCGGCGCGGACACCTGCTCATTGGGGCAAAGCGAAGTGCTGGCCTCGACCGTGTAGGTCGCGGTGTCCGCCTTCATCCCCGTGACAAGGCCGGTAATGCTCGAGATGACGACGCTGGGATCGGCCGCCGTCGGCGCAGCGTACTTGTCGAAGTCACCGGCGATGGTCGTGTCGCGGGCGTCGAACTCCCCGGGCAGAACGCCACGCACTTTCCACAGCACGGGGTTCAGCGGGCCGAGCAGGTTGAGCGTACTTTGTGACTCGACTTCGCCCGACACGCGTTCAGACAGGAAGGCATAACCGAGGGTTGTCTTGGGCGCGAGGAACTGCGTCGGCTGCACGCCGTTCGGACTGGCACCTGGGGTAACCGGTGCGATGCGCAGCAACGGCGACTCGATCTGCACCGTCTTGCTCGCGGTGAGGCCGATATAGCTCGCCGTGATGGTGGCCGTGCCCGAGGAAGCCTGGGGGATGATCGTGCCCGGGCGGTACGGCAGCGTCGGGATCGTGGTGAAAGCGCCGCTGATGACGGCAGCAGTCGGAATGTCGTTGTTGCTGACCTGAACCACGGACGGGTCGCTCGAAACCCACCTGGCGCGCAAGCTGAAGTCGGCACGCGTGCCGTCGGTAAAAGTCGCCACCACGACGAGCTGGTCGCGCAGGCAGCGCTGCAGCAAGAACGGCGTCGTGTTGTGCCGGCTGTTGCCGGCCTCGATGCTCAGCGACTCGATGGTGCTGCCTTCGCCGATGCTTTCGCAGCCGCCAAGGAACGCCAGCAGGAGGACCAGTGCAGGTTTGATGGCAGGTGCTTTCACGTGGGTTTCCCGCTGAGTGCCGTACGAATGGACAGCTCCTTGAGCTGGTGCGCGCTGACCGGCCCCGGGGCGTCGGTCAACGGGTCGTGCGCGGTCTGCGTCTTGGGGAACGCAATGACCTCGCGAATGGAGTTGGCGCCCGCCATCAGCATGACCATGCGGTCGATGCCAAGCGCGATGCCGCCGTGCGGCGGCGCGCCAAAGCGCAACGCCTCGAGCAGGAAGCCGAACTTCTGCTGCTGCTCCTCGGGGTCAATGCCGAGCAGCTTGAACACCGTCTGCTGCAGCTCGGAATGGTGGATGCGCACCGAGCCACCGCCGATCTCGACGCCGTTGAGCACGATGTCATAGCCCTGCGACAGCGCCTCACCCGGCTTGCTCTCGAGCGCGGCCGGATCCAGGTCCACCGGCGAGGTGAACGGATGGTGCAACGCCATCCAGCGCTTGCCTTCTTCGTCCCAGTCGAACATCGGCCAGTCAATCACCCAGAGCGCCTTCCAGCTGTTCGGGCCGCCTTGGGTCAATCCGAGGTCGGCACCCAGCTTGATGCGCAGCGCGCCGAGAGCGTCGCTGACGACCTTGAACGAATCGGCGCCGAAGAAGATCACGTCGCCATCCTGCGCGCCGGTGCGCTCGAGGATGCCGGTGAGCGCGCGGTCATGCAGGTTCTTGACGATCGGCGACTGCAAACCCTCGCGCCCCTTGGCCTTGTCGTTGACGACGATGTAAGCCAGGCCCTTGGCGCCGTACTGCTTGACGAACTCGGTAGCAGCGTCGATCTGTCCGCGCGAAAGCTTCTCGCGGCCGCCGGGGATGCGCAGCGCGGCGACGCGGGATTTGGGGTCCTTCGCCGGCGTGGCGAACACCTTGAAGTCGACGTCGGCGACGAGGTCTTTCACCTCGACCAGCACCAGCGGGTTGCGCAGGTCCGGCTTGTCGGAGCCGTACTTCGCCATGGCATCGGCGTAGGTCATCTGCGGGAACGTATCTCCGAGGTCGACCTTCATCACGTCACGGAACAGCTCGCGCAGCATGGTCTCGATGATCGCCATGACTTCCTTCTGCGACAGGAAGGAGGTCTCGACGTCGAGCTGGGTGAATTCGGGCTGGCGATCGGCGCGCAGGTCTTCGTCGCGGAAGCAGCGGGCGATCTGGTAGTAGCGGTCGAGGCCGCCCATCATCAGCAGCTGCTTGAACAGTTGCGGCGACTGCGGCAGCGCGAAGAACGAGCCCGGGTGCGTGCGGCTTGGGACCAGGTAATCGCGCGCCCCTTCCGGCGTCGCCTTGGTCAGGATCGGCGTCTCGACGTCGATGAAACCCAAGCCGTCCATCGTGTTGCGGATGCGGCGGATCACGTCGTGGCGCAGGCGCAGGTTCTTCTGCATCTCCGGGCGACGCAGGTCAACGTAGCGGTACTTGAGTCGGGTGTCCTCGCCCACTGAATCGTCGTCGAGCTGGAACGGCGGCGTCTCGGCGCGGTTCAGCACCTCGAGCGCCGTGCACAGCACCTCGATCTTGCCGGTGGGCAGGTTTGCGTTGACGGTGCCGGCCGGGCGCGGGCGCACCTTGCCGCTGAGCTTGACCACGAACTCCGAGCGCAGCTTCTCGGCCTGGGCGAAGACCGCCGGCGTGTCGGGGTCGAACACCACCTGCAGCAGGCCTTCGCGGTCGCGCAGGTCGACAAAAATCACGCCCCCGTGGTCACGGCGGCGATGAACCCAGCCGCAAACGTGGACGGTCTGGCCAGCCAGGGCATCGGTGACCTGGCCGCAGTAGTGGGAGCGCATCAAAGTATGGATTCGGAAGGAGAAAAGCGGGGCGCGAATTGTATCGGACTTGTCATCCCGAGCGGAGCGAGGGATCGCGTCGGACAGGTCGCCGTCCTTCGGTACGCGATCCCTCGCTGCGCTCGGGATGACAGCTCTAAGCGGCTTTGGCTGCCGGCTTGGGCTTGGTATCGGCCTTGTCAGCCTTTTTCTCGGTCTTTTCGGGCTTGGCCGCGACCTTGGCGCCACAGTCCGGCTTGGCACAACCGGTCGGTGCGCAGGCCTCGCCCGCACTGGTCTTTTCGGCAACGTTGCGCTTGTTGCCTGACTTGAAGTCGGTCTCGTACCAGCCGCCGCCGCCCAGCCGGAAGCCGGTGGCCGACATCTGCTTGGCGAGTTTGGGCTTGCCGCACTCCGGGCACTTCTTCGGCGTCGGGTCCGAGATCTTGTGCATGATCTCGGTTTCGACCCCGCAGGCTTTGCAGACGTACTCGTAAATCGGCATGGTGCGTGAGCTATGGAGACGGGGCGGGCATTTTCAAGGGGCGGACCCGCGTAGTCCAGCGATTTTGAGGCGTGCCGCGCCTAGCGAAAGCCCATCGAGAAGTTGACGTAGCCGCCGCTGCCGGAATAGGTGACGTCGGCGTCCGGGTAGAAGGTGCCGTTCACGATCTGGTCGTCATACGGCACGGTGGCGGACCAGGCGGCGATGCCCACCGCAACCCCCAGCTGCAGCGCGCCGAAGTTGAAGAGGTTGGTCGCCCCGAAGTCGAGGCGCGCATAGCCGCCGGAGTCGGACTCGAGTTCGTCGCCATTCACCTCCTCGGTCGCCGAGGCCACGCCAAAGCCGAGGCGCGGACCGATCTCCACCGAGTAGCGCGCGTGGGGACGGTACGAAAACCCGCCGCCGACCTGCACGCCGAACACGCCAAGGCCGACTTCGTCGTTGTTGTTGAACTCGTTCTCGCCGTCGAACCCGCGCGCGAAGCCGCCGAAGGTCACGTAGCCCGAGCCCGGGCCGCGCGCGGCGAAGCGATGCGCCGCGTTGATCTCGAAGGAGCCCGCGCCGCCCTCCTCCCACTCCTCCTCGGCGTCCACGTCGCTGCCACCGGCGAAGTCGTACTCGGAATCGGTGAGCATCGGCTCGCCGCCAATACCGAAGCGGATGTCCCAGTAGCTGCCGCCGGCGTCGCCGTGCGAGTGCGAGTGCGCGTGATGGGCACGCGGGGGGCGGGGGCGGTCGGGGTGGGCCCAGAGCTGGGGGCTGGCGGCCAGCAAGGCGGCCGCAGCGAGCAAGGCGTGGGTTTTCATGTGCGTCTCATCCACCGGCGTGTTGCGATGGAGAGACTCTACGCTCAATCGACTGGCGTTCCCAAGGGGATTCGAACCCCTGTTACATCCGTGAAAGGGACGTGTCCTAGGCCGGGCTAGACGATGGGAACGGCGTGTCGAAACTTTGGTGGAGCCAGTCGGGATCGAACCGACGACCTCTTGCATGCCATGCAAGCGCTCTCCCAGCTGAGCTATGGCCCCGTCAGATTTTTAGGGGCGCGAAGTATACTGGCGATTCTTCCTGCACTCAATTGATAACGGGGGATTTTTGGCCATCCGGAAGCGCGCGTTGATTACTGGCATCACGGGCCAGGATGGTGCCTACCTCGCCGAATTCCTGATCGGCAAGGGCTATGAGGTGCACGGCGTGAAGCGCCGCACCTCGCTGTTCAATACCGATCGCATCGACCATCTCTACCAGGACCCGCACGTCAAACCGCGGAACCTGATCCTGCACCACGGCGACATGACCGACTCCTCGAGCCTGGTCAGGATCATGCAGGA
>DATLBT010000015.1:0-2401 GCA_035526825.1 Verrucomicrobiia bacterium
CTCGGAGTCGTGGTGACCGAGTGGGTGACCAACGCGTTCAAATACGCCTACCCGGACGGGGTGGGCGAGGTGCGGGTCAGGGTGCGCGAGCTCCCCGACAACATGCTAGAACTGGCAGTCGAGGACGACGGGGTGGGTCGCGCGGAGGGAGCGCCGGCCAAAGGAACGGGGCTCGGGACCAAGATCGTGACGGCGATGGCGACGAGCATGAGGGCGACCATCGACTATCCCGCCGGGCGGCAAGGCACCTCAGCTCGCCTGACCTTCCCGCGAAGCGCATAGGCTTTGCTGCGCTGGACGCCCGGAAGGGATCGTGTGAGAGTCCATAGATACGTGCGGGGCTCAGGCGAGGGGAAAATGCGAGCGCTGCGAATTGTTCCGACCGGCTTGTGCGTGGCGGCCTGGGTTGCTGTGGCGTGGGCAATGACGTCTCCAGCAGTAGCGCAGAGTCAGGGCATCACCGATCCGGTGGTGCTGCCTGCCTATGATCCCGCCGCGGCGGTTTGCGCGGTGCCACCGGCGCTGAACCGCAGCCTGGGATTTGCAAAGGACAATCGGCGCGCGTTCATCGAGGGGGTGGGCGCGGGTTTGGCGGCCGCCGCCCAGGATCGCGGGCTCAGCTATGGCGAGAGCGTCGCCGACAACGATCCAGTGAAGCAGGCCGGCGATGTCGACGCGTTCGTGGCGGACAAGACAGGGGCAGTGATCGCCGCGCCGGTCGACGCGTTCGGGCTTGCGCCGCATCTCCAACAGGTGATCTGGAACGGCGGCTATGTGGGCGCCGTGGTGCCGCCGCCGGCGACGACCATTCTCAACGCGCCGCAATACCTCACGGGAAAGACGCTCGCCGACGAAGCGGCGAAGTATGTGCGCGAGCATCTGGGTGGCCGCGCCAATGTGGTGCTGTTGACCCATGACAGCCTGCAGTTCCTCGCGCCCCGGTTCGCGGCCATGCGCGACATGTTCAAGGACATGCCCGATGTCCGGATGGTGGCCGATATCTCGCCGACGACCGTCAACGAAGATGGCGGCTATCAGACGATGAAGCTGATCCTTGCTGCGAATGCACAAGTCGACGTGGTGCTGGGCGCCGACACGGTGGTGCTTGGCGCGTTGCGGGCATTGCGCGAAGCCGGCAAGGCTCGCGTCGACATGTTCCTCGGAGGGATCGACGGCGAGCCCGAGGCAGTGGCCGAGATCAAGCGCGCAGACAGCCCATACAAGGCGAGCGTTGCACTGAGCTCGCCGGTTTTCGGCTACGCGCTGGGCTGGTATGCGGCCGATTGGCTCGAAGGTAAGAGCGTGCCGCAGGCGATGGATGTGCTGCCGTTCGCGATCACGGACCAGAACATGGCCCAGTACGAAGCAGACCAGGCTGATCCGGGGGCCGTGTTCGCCGATCAAGCAAAGCGTGATGGCTATCTGAAAATGTACGGCAACATCTGCTACGACACGCGCGACCGGTACCTCAACTTCCCATGGTCGTCGGAAGTGCGCTGAGCCGCACGTTCTCGGACACATAAAATTGTACGGATCGCGGGCAGGGGCCATTAGGTGCCGTGGCCGAATGGCGTTCCATTTGTTCCCAAAAACTGGCCTAGTGGCAGCAGAAAGCTTGGGGGCAGAACGCCTCCGTTCAGGGGACTATGGGGCGACTTTCTATGCGGTATGAGGCACTCAAGGCGGGGCTGGCGTTTGCCATCGTCCTGCCGGTGTTGGCAGGTTGCAGCAGCATGGGCTCGATGAGCTCGTACGGCGGCAAGCAGCAGCAGGTGGCAGTTGTCGCCAAGATCGGCGATTACACCGCGGATGCGGCGCTGGCTGAAGCCAAGGGGCACTTCAAGAGCGGCGATTTCGGACATTCGGCGGCGCTCTACCAGCGCGTGGTCGAGCTCTCGCCCAAGAACGCCGAGGGTTATATCGGGCTCAGCGCCTCGTATGACCGGCTGCGGCGGTTCGACCTGTCGGACCGGGTGTACATGGCGCTGTTCAAGATCATCGGCGGCACGGCGCAGTACTACAACAATGTGGGCTACTCCTACATGCTGCGCGGCAACCTGACCGCGGCGCTGACCAACTTCCGCAAGGCCGAAAAGCTCGACCCGGACAATGTGGTCGTGGCGAACAACATCCAGATATTGGCCAACGCGGCGCAGGCGAACCGGGCTTAGGGTTTAGCGATCCGTACCATTGGGTCATTCACCGCGAAGGCTCAGTGGGGGAGCGGCGATGTTTCAGCCGTTTACGCTTTCACTCCCCACTACCGTCATCCCCGCGAAGGCGGGGACCCAGGGCCACAGCCGCTGAACTCAGTGTACCCGACCCTGGGTTCCCGCCTTCGCGGGAATGACGTCGTGAGTGTTGCGCAATGAGTGAGAGCCGCTTTCGCTGGGAATGAGCC
>DATLBT010000016.1:0-7679 GCA_035526825.1 Verrucomicrobiia bacterium
AGCGGGTTTGAAAAGCCCACCGCGCACGGCAAGGCGTTCGAGCCGCCGGTGCCGCGCTGGTCGACCAGCACGATGTCGCGATTCTCGCGGTGCATCACGCCCAGCGTGGCCCAGAAAGCGGCCGACTCGGTGGCGGCGAGACCGGGGCCGCCGGCGAGGTCGAACAGCGGTGGCAGCGTGCGGTCGCCGAGCGCGGGGATCACGACGATGCGCAGGCCGATCATGCGTCCCGGCTGCGCTGCCAACGCGCGGTTCTCGGGCACCTGCAGCGTGCCGCACAGGACGGGCTCGGGCACGTCGGCCAGCCGGCAGGCCTCCAGCGGCAGCGCGGGCGCCTCCGTCACCGGCTCGGGTGGCAGCGCGGGTGGCGGCGTAGTTACGCAACTGCCGAGCAGCACGAGGGCGAACGTGAGCAGGAGTCTTGCGTGCATCGCCACATTTTAGATGGCCCACCCGTTACCTGTATTCTTGAAACATGACCCTCGCTGAAAAGACCTGATGCGCGCGGCCATTTTCGTCGTGCTGCTCATGGCGGGTTGCGCGGACCGCGGCCTGAGGCCGTTCAGCAGCGACGGCTGCTCACTGTTTCCCGACAAGGCCCCGATCGGCGATGCCGACTGGTGCGCCTGTTGCCTCGCGCACGACCGCGCCTACTGGCGCGGCGGCACCGAAGAGCAACGCCGCGCTGCCGATGCCGCACTGAAGGCCTGCGTGCTCAAGGCCACCGGCGACGAAGCGCTGGCCGAAGCCATGCGCGCGGGCGTGCGAGTCGGCGGCACGCCGGCGCTGCCCACGCCCTTTCGCTGGGGTTACGGCTGGCCGTACGATCGCGGCTATCGACCGTTGACGCCCAAGGAAGAAGTCATGGCACAACGCCAGTTCCGGCCGGGTGTTGCCGGATCCACTTGTGAACGGAGCAAGCCATGACCCGGACCTCGCCCGCGCGGATTGCCGCGCTGCTGCTGATGCCGCTGTGCGCCGTCGCACAAGAGCCCGCCCCTTCAGCGGCGCCGCGCACGCTGCAGCCGCTCGCCAGTGCGCGTCCCGTGCTCAGCGACGCCGCCTGCCAGCAACGCCTCTCCGGTTACGTCGACCTCGCTTTCGCCGTGCTGCCTGACGGCAAGGTCGCCGACGTGAAAATCACCGGCGCGCAACCAGCCGGCGCGTTCGACGAGGCCGCGATCGCGGCCGTCGCAGCGCGTACGTACCCGCCGCAGGACGCGCCCGTGAAGATGAAGGAACGCCTGCCAATGAGTTTTGCCGACTGCCGCGCCGAGCAGCTGCGGCCGGTCGGCGCCGCCGCGCCGGCCAACGACTGCCCCGCGCTCGATGCCTCCGCGCGCGCCATGGCTGCGCCGTTCGCCGACGGCGAGCGCGCGCGCTCGGCGATCGAGAAGGCCGGCGCACAGGCGTACTCTGCACCGAGCGAAGGCTGCGCGATCGCCGGGAAAAAGCTCGGCTACGGCGCGCACCTCGAGGCGCAACTGGAGTTCCAGCGCTTCAGCCTGGTCGCGCCCGCGCGCAAGGGCGCCGAGCCGGTCTGGGTGCTGTCCAACCAGCTCAAGGACCTGGACCGCTGAACCCTAGCCTGAATGAGGGAGGCGCCCGCTTCCCCGCTCGGGCATTTTTCGCAGCATGGAAAACGCTTCCGTTACGGCCACTGTGCAGGACTTGCCTGCAGCTCTGCGCGACATCCCGATGGTCAAGGGCCTGCCGCTGCTCGGCAATGTGCTCGAGATGGCGCGCGATCCTGCGCGCTTCTTCCACGCCTGTTTCCGCAAGTACGGGTCGGTGTATCGCTTCCGCATGCTCGGCCGCACGCAGACCGTGCTCGCCGGTCCCGGCGCCGCGCACTGGATGGGTACCAAGGAAGGCAAGGAGTGCTTGCGCTCGAAGGAGTTCTGGGAAGGCCTGATCCATGAGTACGGCGCCACGCAATCCCTGCCCGGCCTCGACGGCGAGCGCCACAAGCAGCTGCGCGACGTGCTGCGCCACGGCTACTCGCGCGAGTCGATCATGGGCCGCTACAACGAGCTGGTGAAGATCACCGACGGCTCGATCGAGCGGGACTGGAAATCCGGCGAGATGGTGTATTGCCTGCCGGCGATGCAGATGATGGTGACGGACCAGCTCGGCACGATCCTCACCGGCCGCGCGCCGCTCGAGTACGTCGACGATATCCGCGTCACGATCCTCAACATCCTCAACGTGCTGATCACGCGCCAGCGGCCGAAGTTTTTCCTGCTGAACCCGGCGTACAAGAAAGCCAAGGCGCGGGTGTTCGAGCTGGGCGAGAAGATGATCGCCGATTACCGCGCACGCGGACCGCTCAAGCAAGGCCAGATGCGCACCATGGTCGACGACATCATGGAGGCGCACGACACCAATCCCGGGCTGATGCCGGCGTCCGACTTGCGCCTGCAGCTCACCGCGCCGTACGTCGCGGGGCTCGATACCGTCGCCAACACGACCTCGGGCGTCATCTACATGGTGCTCAAGCATCCCGAGGTGCTGAAGCGCGTGCACGCCGAGGTCGACAAGTTGTTCGAGGGCGGCCGCCGGATCGAGGAGAGCGAGGTCAAGAACCTGCCGGTCATCAACGGCTCGATCATGGAAACGATGCGACTGTTCCCGGTCGCGGTTGCGCAGATGCGCACGGCAACGAAGGATTTCGTGTTCGAGGGTTGCCAGATCAAGGCCAACGAAATGCTTTACATGGGCACCGCGGTGCCGCATTTCATGCACGAGTTCTACAAGGACCCGGACACCTTCGATCCGGATCGCTACAGCAAGGAACGCGCCGAACACATGGAGTCCGGCGCCTACTCGCCCTACGGTCGCGGCCCGCACACTTGTCTCGGCAAGAGCCTGGCCGAGGTGCAGATGGTGCTGTCGATGGCCCGCCTGTTCTGGCGGCTGGACCTCGAGCTCGAATCACCCGACTATGTGCTCAAGACCAAGACCGCGCCGACGCCGGGGCCGCATGCCAGCTTCAAGGTGCGCGTGAAGGGGTATCGGCACTGAGCATGAAGAAGAAACGTTCAACCAAGCCCAAGCCCAAGCCAAGGAAGAAGAGCCTGCCGGAAGGCTGGATCCTTCCGGCCTTGGTCGATCGCCGCAAGACGCTGCGGCCGATGAAGCTCACGGCGGCGCAGCGAGCACGCGCAATGGCGCAGCGGCAGAAAAAGTTCTAGCTGTTGTGGGAGGGGCCCTGGCCCCGATGTCGGTGGAACAACATCGGGCCCAGGGGCCCTCCCACAGACAGCTTTTCCCAGGCCCTCCCACAGACAGTTTTTCCCAAGCCATCCCCACATCCCCAGCCGGTTACCTGCGCGTTGCCTTCCAGCGCGCCTGCGCCTCCGCCGGCCACTCTTTGCGCGCGTCGTAGAACTCCGCAAATGCTTTCTGCGAGGGCGGAATCTGCACCCACGGCTGCTTCGTGCTCGTGAACACGTGGATATCGGGCGGGAATGTAGCCGGATCATCCAGCGTGCCGACCCGCACGAAACGCACGGTCGCCCCGCCGCCGCCGTAATGGCTCCATAGCGCCACCTGGCAGTTCGGGCAGCGATACACCTGCTGACCCTTGCCGCTCGCCGACGGCGTGACGACGCACACCGCCTCGCCTTGCATCACCTCGACGCGCTCCGCCTCGATCACCGCGTTCAGCGCGAACGCGCTGCCGGTCTCGCGCTGGCACCAAGTGCAGTGGCAGCAGTGCACGGTCATCGGCGCGGATGTCATGCGGTAACGCACGGCGCGGCACGAGCAGCCGCCTTCGACGGGGTAGTTCATGCCCGCATTCTGTCATCCCGAGTAGCCCTGTTGACGGGCCTTGACCCCGGACCCTGGTCCGGGGTTTACAGTGGCTCCATGAACAACGCCCCCACCCGCCTCACCATCGGCCGGCTCGCCTCGCGCGCCGGCGTCGGCATCGACACCGTGCGCTTCTACGAGCGCGCGCGACTGCTGCCCACGCCCGGCCGCACCGCCAGCGGCTATCGCACCTACACCGAGGAGGACGTCGCGCGACTGCGCTTCATCCGCCGCGCCAAGGCACTCGGCTTCACGCTAG
The DNA here is from genome assembly GCA_035526825.1 of Verrucomicrobiia bacterium. Taxonomy (GTDB): domain Bacteria; phylum Pseudomonadota; class Gammaproteobacteria; order Nevskiales; family Nevskiaceae; genus JACPFV01. Next base: position 4,076 of record DATLBT010000016.1, read on the forward strand.
AGGAGATCGGCGAACTGCTCGCGCTGTCACGCGGCAAGGGATCGCGCGGCGCGGTGAAGGCGCTCGCGCAACGTCGGTTGCTGGACCTCGAGTCACGGATCCGCGAGCTGAGCGTGATGCGCGATGCGCTGGCGCACTACGCCCATCACTGTTCCGGTACCGGGGCAATCAAGGGTTGTCCCATCATCGAAGCCGTCCTCGCCGAGGACGCGCTCATCCAGGAGAAGAAAAAGTCATGAGTCTGCACACGGCCGAAAAACATGAGTGCTGCCACGTCCCCAACGCGTCGTCACCGTCGGCGTCGTCCGGCACGGATCACGCCAACCACGCACATGCTCACCACGCCTCGAGTGGCATCGGCGATTCGCTGCCGCGCCTGACGACCTCCGCGACGCTGCATTGCCTTACCGGCTGTGCCCTCGGCGAATTTGCAGGCCTCGCGATCGGCGTGACGCTGGGACTGAACCCGTGGGCGACGATGGCGCTGGCCACCGTGCTTGGCTTTGCCAGTGGCTACGCCCTGGGCCTGCGTCCGCTGATCCAGCGCGGCATGAGCGTTGCCGCCGCGTTCAAGGCGATCTGGCTCGGCGAGACCATCTCCATCGCCGCGATGGAGTTCGCCATGAACTTCACCGACTACCACGTCGGTGGCGTGCAGGCAGCTTCGATGCTGTCGCCGGTATTCTGGCTCGGCTACCTGCTCGCGCTACCTGCGGGATTCGTGGTCGCCTGGCCAGTGAACTACTGGCTGCTGCGCCGCAATGTGAAACAGCCTTGCCACTGAGAATGTCGATGAAAAAGCTTGCCCTCGTTCTCGCCTTCCTTGCCACACCGGCCTTTGCGCAGCACGAGCATCACTCCACGACGCAGCCCGGCGCGCTCGGTCCGCAGCCCATGTCGCGCGAGGCTTCGGGCACGGCGTGGCAGCCGGACGCTGCGCCGATGTCGGGCTGGCACTCGCGCCAGGGCTTCTGGACTTTCATGGCGCACGGCTACCTCGACGTGATCTGGGACGACCAGGGCGGCCCGCGCGGCGATGAGGCGCTGTTCGTGCCCGGCATGGTCGCGCTCATGGGTCACGGCCCGTTCGGCCCCGGCACGGCGGGACTAAAGCTGATGCTCTCGCCCGATCCGCTGATGGGCCGCGATGGCTACCCGCTGTTGTTCCAGACCGGCGAGACGGCCGACGGCCAGACCGAGCTGGTCGATCGGCAGCATCCGCACGATTTCTTCATGGAGCTGGCCGGCAGCTACTCGCTGCGCGTCGGCGATGAGGGCTCGGTGTTCGTCTACGGCGGGTTGCCCGGCGAGCCCGCGCTCGGTCCGCCGGCATTCATGCATCGCGCATCCGGCATCACGATTCCCGAGGCGCCGCTGACGCACCACTGGCTCGACTCGACGCACATCACCTTCGGCGTCGCCACGCTCGGCGCGACCTGGGGCGAGTGGAAGGTGGAGACGTCCGCGTTCAACGGCCGCGAGCCCGACCAGAATCGCTGGAACATCGAGCTGCGCGGTGTCGATTCGTACTCGGGCCGCGTGTCGTGGAACGCGGGCACGGCGTGGTCGATGCAGCTGAGCCATGGGTACCTGGGTGGGCCGGAGCAACTGCATCCTGACGAGGGCGTGCACCGCTCGACGGCGTCGTTGAGCCACACGCTCGCGCAAGGACACGAGGCACATTGGAGTACGACATTCGCGGTGGGCGTGAACCGTCACGGCGAGGACAGCGTGCCGGGTTACGTGCTCGAGTCGACGCGGCAGTTCAGCGGGCCGCTGGCGCTGTTCGCGCGTGGTGAGTACATCCGCAGCGATCACCTGATCGAGTCGGGGCCACTGGCGGGCGAGGAGTTTGGGGTGGCGAAGCTGACCGGGGGCTTTGCGTATCGCGTGGCGGATGTCGGGCCACTGCGGTTCTCGGCGGGTGCGCTGGCGAGCGTGTACCGCTACGCCGAATCGCTCGAGACTGAATATGGTGAGCGGCCGGTGTCGGGGATGGTGTTCGTGAGGACGGCCCTGCGCTGAGCAATCGGGGCCAGGGCCCTCCCACAGAAAGCTCAGCGGCAGTGCTTCAGGCGATCAGCGCCTGGCCACCGTCGAGGCCGATGGATTGCCCGTTCACGTAGCGGCACTCATCGGAGCATAGCGTCGCGACAAAACGCCCGATGTCCTTCTCGCAGTCGCCGATGTACTGCATCGGGATGCTCTTGATGAACGCCGGCGCCTCGGGCGCATTGGCGCTCCACCACTGCATGCCGGGCGAATTGGCGAGCGGCAGGATCACGTTGGTGCGGATGTTGTCCTTGCCCCACTCCGACGCCGCGGTGCGCGTCAGCACGCGGATCGCCTCTTTCACGGCGCCGTAGCATCCGTAATTGGTCATGTCCCAGCGCTTCGCCGCGGCGCTGGCGAGGTTGATGATGCTGCCGCCGTCCTTCTTGAGGTGCGGGTAGCACAGCTTCATCAGCCGGAACGTCGCCATCGGGCCCGACTCGAAGGCTGCGGTGAAATTCTTTTCCGGCACGTTGAGCAAGGATCCGAGCGGCACTTCCTGCGCGTCGTTGACGAGGATGTTGATGCCGCCGAGTTCCGCGACCGCGCGGGTCACGGCATTGGCGAGGTGCTCGGTGTTCTTGACGTCGCACTGGATCGCGATCGCCTTGGCGCCGCGCTTCGTCAGCTCGGCAACGGAGGCCTCGACCTTCTTCATGGTGCGGCCCGCACAGGCGATGGCGGCGCCTTCGGCGGCGAGCGCGTAAGCGATGCCCTGGCCGACGCCGGATCCGGCGCCGGTGACTAGCGCAACCTTGCCTTTCAATTTCACGACGTAATCCTCAATTGAGTGTCATCCCGACCCCAGCGGAAGCTGGGGGAGGGATCGCGTCCCGAAGCACAGCTGCCTTTGAACGCGATCCCTCCCCCCGCCTTCGCGGGGGTCGGGATGACACTAGGCGGCGGCGCGCGCTTCCTGCGCCGCTGCGATGTCCTTCGCCGCCAGGTATCCGAACGTCATCGCCGGCCCGAGCGTCGCTCCGGCGCCAGGGTAAGTCTTGCCCATCACCGCGGCCGAGCAGTTGCCCACCGCGTAGAGCCCCGCAATCACGCTGCCGTCGGCGCGCAGTACGCGCGCCGCTTCATCAGTCACCAGGCCACCCTTCGTGCCGATCTCGCCCGGATACAGCGGCACGGCGTAGAACGGGCCTTCCGCTATCGGCGCCAGGCACGGATTGGGCTTCACGCGCGGATCGGCGTAGTAGCGGTCGAACGCGTTGTTGCCCTTGCCGAAGTCGGCGTCGACGCCGGTCTTGGCGTAGTCATTCATCTTCGCCACCGTCTGGCGCAGGCCGTTGGCGTCCACCTTGATCTTCCCGGCGAGCTCATCGAGCGTCGCCGCCTTGTAGACGACCTGGTCGACCCATTCGGCCGGCCAGCTCTTGTCGGGCGCGATGTTGGATGGCATCAGCGGCCCGCACGGGTAGCTCTTGCGGAAGCGCGCATCGAACACCATCCAGCACGGGATCGCGGCATTGCCGCGCGCCTGGTCGGCGTACACGGCGGCGACGAAGTCGGTGTACGGCGCGGCCTCGTTGCCGAAGCGCTTGCC
>DATLBT010000017.1:0-10084 GCA_035526825.1 Verrucomicrobiia bacterium
CCCGCGAAGATCAACATCGAGATGCCGTTGCCGATGCCGCGCTCGGTGATCTGCTCGCCGAGCCACATCAGGAACATGGTGCCGCCGACGAGCGAGACCATCGCCGTGAACACGAAGCCGAAGCCCGGCGAGATGGCCACACCGCTCTTCTGCAGCGCGGCTGCGGCGCCGAACGACTGGAAGATCGCCAGCGCTAGCGTGCCGTAGCGCGTCCACTTGGTCAGGCGGCGGCGACCCGACTCGCCTTCCTTCTTGATCTCCTTCATCTGCGGCACGACCGAGGCGAGGAGCTGCACGATGATCGAAGCCGAGATGTACGGCATCACGCCGAGCGCGAAAATCGACAGGCGCTCGAGAGCGCCGCCCGAGAACATGTTGAACATGTCCAGGATGGTGCCGCGGCTCTGGCCGAACAGCGCCTGCAGCTGCGCGGGGTCGATGCCTGGCACCGGGATGAAGCTGCCGATGCGGAAAACGACGAGCGCGCCCAGCAGGAACCAGAGGCGGTTCTTGACCTCCCCCAGTTTGCTGAGATCCGGCACCATGCCGGCGGCAGGACGATTCATCTTGGCTCGCCTACTCCGCTACCGAGCCGCCGGCGGCCGACACGGCCTCGCGCGCGCCCTTGGTCACGCGGATGCCCTTGAGGGTCACCTTGCGCGACAACTCTCCGGACTTGATCAGCTTGGCGGTGAGCGCCTGGTGCGCGACGACGCCCGCGGCCTTCAGCACCGCGATGTCGATCTCGGTTTCCTTGAGCTTCTGCAGGTCCGACAAGCGGACCTCGGCGGTGTGGCCTTCGGCCTTCGCGGCGGTGATGAAGCCGCGCTTGGGCAGTCGGCGCTGAATCGGCATCTGGCCGCCTTCGAAGCCGACCTTGTGGTAGCCGCCGGCGCGCGCGCTCTGGCCCTTGTGGCCGCGACCCGCGGTCTTGCCGAGGCCAGAGCCAATGCCGCGCCCGAAACGCTTGCGCGAAGGCTTGGAGCCCGCAGCGGGCTTGATGTCGTTCAGTTTCATCTCAGACCTCTTCAACCTTCAGCATCCAGCTGGTCTCGCGCACCATGCCCAGGACGGCGGGGGTGACGTTCAGCTCGACGGTATGGTGGCGACGGCGCAGGCCGAGGCCACGCAAATTGTCCCGGTGCATCTTCAGCTGGCCGTGGACGCTCTTCAGCAGCGTCAGGCGGAGCTTCTTGGTGTTGTCCTTGATAGCGATGTGCTTCTTCATGGCAATTACCCGAGGATCTCTTCGACCGTCTTGCCGCGCTTCGCGGCAATGTCGGCCGGGACGCTGATGCGCTTGAGGCCGTTGAGCGTTGCGCGCACGACGTTGATGGGATTGCGTGAGCCGAACGACTTGGCCAGCACGTTCTGCACCCCGGCAACCTCGAATACGGCGCGCATGGCGCCCCCGGCGATGACGCCGGTACCGTCCGAGGCCGGGCGCATGAACACGCGCGTGGCGCCGTGCTCGCCCCACATCTCGTGCTGCAGCGTCAGGCCGCGAAGCGGGATGTTGACCATGTTCTTGCGGGCCTGCTCCATCGACTTGCTGATGGCGTTTGGCACTTCGCGCGCCTTGCCATAGCCGAAGCCGACGCGGCCGGCGCCGTCGCCGACCACGGTCAGCGCAGTGAAGGCCATCTGCTTGCCGCCTTTGACGACCTTGGTGACGCGGTTGACCGCGACCAGTTTTTCCTTAAGGTCGCCGCCGGACTGCTGGTCGTCGTAGCTGTAGTTGGGTTGTGCCATGTCTAGAACTCCAGGCCGCCTTCACGGGCGGCATCAGCCAGCGCTTTCACGCGGCCGTGGTAACGGAAACCGGAACGGTCGAACGCGACCTTGGTGATGCCCTTCTCTTTTGCGCGCGCGGCGAGGGTCGTGCCGATCTTCGCGGCTGCCTCGACGTTGCTCGTGCTCTTGAGGCCCTTGGCGACGTCCTTCTCGAGCGTCGAGGCTGCGACCAGGGTCTGGCCGGCGTCGGGCGAGATGATCTGGGCGTAAATGTGCTGCGCGGTGCGGTGCACCGACAGCCGGTGCGCGCCGAGGCTGCGCATGTGCATGCGCGACTTCTTGCTGCGGCGGACGCGAGTCTCTTGTTTGGTATGCATGCTATTTCTTCTTGGCTTCTTTCAAAATCACGCGCTCGGTCGCATACCGCACGCCCTTGCCCTTGTAGGGCTCGGGCGGACGGAAGCTGCGGATCTCGGCGGCGACCTGGCCGACGAGCTGCTTGTTGGCGCCCTTGATGATGATCTCGGTCACGCTCGGCGTTTCCACCGTGATGCCTTCCGGGATCGGGTAATCGACCGGGTGCGAGAAGCCCAGCGCGAGGTTCAGCTTCTTGCCTTGGGCATTGGCGCGGTAGCCGACGCCGACCAGCGTGAGCTTCTTGAGGTAGCCCTCGGTCACGCCCTTGATCATGTTCGACAGGTTGGCGCGCACCGTGCCGGCAATGGCCGGCGCGGCCTTCACCGAATCCTCGGCGATGCTGGCGACGGCATCCTTGACGTCGATCTTGATCTGCGACGGCAGCTCGAGCGTGAGTGACGCCTTGGCGCCCTTCACGGTAACGCTGTTTCCAGCGACCTTTAGCTCAACGCCTTTCGGCAAATTGAGCGGTTGTCTTGCGACTCGCGACATGACGTTCTCTCTTTGATCCTTACGAGACCACGCAGATGACTTCGCCGCCGATGCCGGCTGCGCGCGCTTTCTTGTCCGACAGCACGCCCTGCGGCGTGGTCAGGATGGCGATGCCCAGGCCGCCGAGCACCTTGGGGACGTCGGCCCGGCCCTTGTACACGCGCAACGACGGCGTGCTGATGCGCTCAATGCGCTCGATGACCGGCTTGCCCTGGTAGTACTTCAGGGTGACCGTGATCGACTTCTTCTTGCCTTCGGCGGCAACCGCGAAGTCGGCGATGTAGCCCTCGTCCTTCAGCACGGCGGCGATGTCCGCACGCACGGTCGACGACGGCGACGTGATGGTCTTCTTGCGCGCCATCTGACCGTTGCGGATGCGGGTCAGGAAGTCGCCGATGGGATCGTTGATGCTCATGATTTGTTACCAGCTCGCCTTGGTGAGGCCCGGCACTTCGCCGCGCATGGCAGCCTCGCGCAGCTTGTGGCGCGCCAGGCCGAACTTCTTGTAGACGCCGCGCGAGCGGCCGGTGATCTTGCAGCGGTTGCGGATGCGGCTCTTGCTCGAGTCGCGCGGCAACTTCTGCAGGGCCTCGACGGCGGCGAACTTTTCTTCCGGCGTCGCGGTGACGCTGGAGATGGTTTCCTTGAGCGCCTTGCGGCGCTTGGCGTACTTGGCCACGAGCTCGATGCGATTGAGCTCGCGGTTGATCATGTTGCGCTTTGCCATGGGACTCGCCTTACGACTTGCGGAACGGGAAGCTGAACGCGTCGAGCAGTGCACGCGCCTGCTCGTCGGTCTTCGCCGTCGTGGTGATGGAGATGTTCATGCCGCGGATCGCGTCGATCTTCTCGAAATCGATCTCGGGGAAGATGATCTGTTCGGTGATGCCGAAGTTGAAATTGCCGCGGCCGTCGAAGCCACGCGGCGAGATGCCGCGGAAGTCGCGGATGCGCGGCAGCGCGATGCTGATCAGGCGCTCGAGGAACTCGTACATGCGCTCGCGGCGCAGCGTCACCTTGACGCCCACCGGGTAGTTTTCGCGCACCTTGAAGACGGCAATCGCGATCTTCGACTTGGTCACCACCGGCTTCTGGCCGGAGATGGCGATCATGTCGCTGACGGCGTGCTCGATGATCTTCTTGTCAGCCGTCGCCTCGCCCACGCCCATGTTGAGCGTGATCTTGTCGATGCGCGGCACCGCCATCGCGTTCAGCGAGAACTTCTGCTGGAGCGCCGGGCCGATCTTCTTGCGGAATTCGTTTTGCAGGTTCGACATGTTGTACTCGCTTACCGGTCGACGACTTCGCCGGACGACTTGAAGACGCGCACTTTCTTGCGTGCGGCGCCCTCACCGATGATCTTGAATCCCACGCGACCGCCCTTCTTGGCGCCGGCGTCCCACAGCGCGACGTTCGCGGCCTGGATGGGCATCTCCTTCTCGATGATGCCGCCCTGTACGCCGGCGTTCGGGTTGGGCTTCTGGTGCTTCTTGACGACGTTGATGCCCTCGACCACCAGCAGGCCGGTCGACAGCACAGCACTGACCGTGCCGCGACGACCCCGGTCCTTGCCGATGCGGACGACGACTTCGTCGCCTTTCTTGATCTTGCTCATGGCTTCCTCAGATGACTTCCGGCGCGAGCGACACGATCTTCATGAAACGGTCGCGCAACTCGCGCGTCACCGGCCCGAAGATGCGGGTGCCGATCGGCTCCAGCTTGGCGTCGATCAGCACGGCCGCGTTCGTGTCGAAGCGGATGGCCGAGCCGTCGTTGCGGCGAATGGGGAAGCGAGTGCGCACCACAACGGCGTTGTGCACTTCGCCCTTCTTGACCTTGCCGCGCGGGATCGCGTCCTTGATGGTGACCTTGATGACGTCGCCCACGCCGGCGTAGCGGCGATGGGTGGCGCCGGCCACGCGGATGACCTGGACCACGCGCGCGCCGCTGTTGTCGGCGGCGACGAGGTAGCTTTCCTGTTGGATCATGGCTTAAGCGTTCCTCAGACGTTCGCTTCGGCGGCGAGGACCGGCGCCTTGACCAGCACCTTGACCAGCTTCCAGTGCTTGGTGGCGGACAGGCGGCGGCACTCCTGGATCTCGACCTTGTCGCCGATGGCGCACTCGCCCTTCTCGTCATGGGCGTGCAGCTTGGTCGAGCGCTTCAGGCGCTTGCCGTACTTGGGATGGATCAGCTGGCGATCGATGCTGACCACGATCGTCTTCTGCATCTTGTTGCTGACCACGCGGCCGACCACGGTGTGCGGCGCGGACGCTGCGGCGACCGCGGTCTCGGCAGCCGGGGCGGCCGTCACGGGCTTGGCCTTGGCGGCCTTGGGGGCTTTCTTTTCGGTCATGACTTGGCCGCCTTCGTGGCCTGCTGCTTGGCGATGGTCTTGAGGCGCGCGATGCGCTGCTTGACGCCACCGGCGAGGTGGGACTTGTTCTGCTGGCCGGTGACCGTCTGCAGGCGCAGGTTGAACTGCTCCTTCTGCAGGGCCATCAGCTCTTCATTGAGCTGCTCGGCATTCTTGCCGCGCAGCTGCTTCAGGTATTCATTCGTTTTCATGGTCGGCTCCGTTACATCAGCGTGCGGCGAACGAACACGCTCTTCACCGGCAGCTTGTCGCCGGCCAGGCGGAACGCCTCGCGCGCATCGGTTTCGCTGACGCCCTCGAGTTCGTACAGCATCTTTCCGGGCTGCACCTTCGCCGCCCAGTACTCGACGTTGCCCTTGCCGGAGCCCATGCGGACTTCCAGCGGCTTCTTCGTCACCGGGGTGTCCGGGAAGATGCGGATCCACAGCTTGCCGCCGCGGGCGACGTAGCGCGTGATCACGCGGCGAGCCGCCTCGATCTGGCGCGCGCTGATGCGGCCGAGCTCGGTCGACTTCATGCCGAACTCGCCGAAGCTCACCTTGTTGCCGGTGAGGGCCAGGCCGCGGTTGCGGCCCTTCATTTGCTTGCGGTACTTCGTCCGCTTGGGTTGCATCATGGCTGAAACTCTCCGAATTCCTTAAGCAGCCGCTTCGCCGGTGGCAGCGTCAGCTTTTGAGTCGTCCTTCTTGTCGGCCTCGAACGCCTCGCCATTGAAGACCCAGACCTTGCAGCCGATGATGCCGTAGGTGGTCTTGGCCTCGGCAAAGCCGAAGTCGATGTAAGCGCGCAGCGTGTGCAGGGGCACGCGGCCCTCGCGGTACCACTCGACGCGCGCGATTTCGGCGCCGTTGAGGCGGCCGCCGAGCTGGATCTTGATGCCGCCGGCGCCCTGGCGCATCGAGTTGGTCACGGCGCGCTTCATGGCGCGGCGGAACATGATGCGACGCTCGAGCTGCTGGGCGACCGAGTCGGCGATCAGCTGGGCGTCAAGCTCGGGCTTGCGGATCTCCTCGACCGAGATGTGCACTGCGTCCGGCCGCAAGCCGATTTTCTGCGCTACTTCCTGGCGCAGCTTCTCGATGTCCTCGCCCTTCTTGCCGATGACGATGCCGGGGCGCGCCGTGTGGATGGTCACGCGGGCGCTCTTGGCCGGACGGTCGATCTGGATGCGCGACACGCTGGCCTGCGCGAGCTTCTCACGCAGGAACGCGCGCACCGCCATGTCCTTGTTCAGGTTTTCGCGGTAGGTGCCGCCTTCGGCGTACCAGTTCGACGTCCACTGCGCCGTGATGCCCAGGCGGAAGCCGATCGGATGGACTTTGTGACCCATGGTTTACTTCCCGTCCTTGTCGGCCTTTACGGCCTGCGCGCCCTTCGGCGCTTTGCTCTTCTTCGGCTTGGCGGCGGCAGCGTTCTTGCCGTCGCCGACGCTGACGATGATGTGGCTGGTGCGCTTGACGATACGGTCGGCGCGGCCCTTCGCGCGGGGGCTGATGCGCTTCATGCGCGGGCCTTCGTCGATGGTGATCTTCACGACCTTCAGCTCGTCGACGTCCGCGCCCTGGTTGTTTTCGGCGTTGGCGATGGCCGAGTCCAGCACCTTCTTGATGATGCGGGCCGACTTGTTGGTCGAGAACTTGAGGATGTTCACAGCCTCGTCGACCTTCTTGCCACGGACCAGGTCCGCGACAAAGCGCGCCTTGCGCGGCGACAGGCGGACGAACTTGAGGACGGCTTGCGTTTGCATGGCGGCCCCTTACTTCTTCGCCGGCGCGGCGGCGGCGGGCGCGGCAGCAGCAGCGGGCGCGGCAGCGCCAGCACCCGGCATGACCGGCTTCTTGTCGCCCTCGTCACCCTTCTTGTCGCCAACGGCACCGTGGCCCTTGAAGATACGGGTCGGGGCGAACTCGCCGAGCTTGTGCGTCACCATGTTCTCGGTGATGAACACCGGCATGTGCTGGCGGCCGTTGTGCACCTGGATGGTCAGGCCGACCATGTCCGGCGTCACCATCGAGCGGCGCGACCAGGTCTTGATCGGCTTCTTGGTCCTTGAAGCCTGCGCGTCCGCCACCTTCTTCGCGAGATGGTGGTCGATGAACGGGCCCTTCTTGAGTGAGCGTGACATGGCGTTCCCTTACTTGTTCCGATGCCTGCTGGAGACGATGAAGGACTGCGTGCGCTTGTTCTTGCGCGTGTGCAGGCCCTTGGCCTTCTGGCCCCACGGCGACACCGGGTGCGGGTTGCCCTGTCCGGACTTGCCCTCACCGCCACCGTGCGGGTGGTCGACCGGGTTCATCGCCAAGCCGCGCACCGTCGGGCGAATGCCGCGCCAGCGCTTGGCGCCGGCCTTGCCGAAGTGCCGCAGGTTGTTCTCTTCGTTGCTGACTTCGCCGATGGTCGCGCGACATTCGGTCGGGACCTTGCGGATTTCGCCGGAGCGCATGCGCACCGTGGCGTAGTCGCCTTCGCGCGACACCAGCTGCACCGCGGCACCGGCCGAGCGGGCCAGCTGCGCGCCCTTGCCCGGGCGCATCTCCACGCAGTGGATGTTGGTGCCGACCGGAATGTTGCGCAGCGGCAACGCGTTGCCCGCCTTGATATCGGCATTGCTGCCGGACACGACCGTGTCGCCAACCTTCAAGCCGCGCGGCGCGATGATGTAGCGGCGCTCGCCATCGGCGTAGCACACCAGCGCGATGTGCGCGGTGCGGTTCGGGTCGTGCTCGATCGTCTCGACCTTGGCGACGATGCCGTCCTTGTCGCGCTTGAAGTCGATCAGGCGGTAGTTCTGCTTGTGACCGCCGCCCTGGTGGCGCGTGGTGATGCGGCCGTTATTGTTGCGGCCGCCCTGGCTCGGCTTGCTCTCCACGAGGGGCGCGTGCGGGCCACCCTTGTGCAAATGGGAGGTCGACGGGCGCACCTGGTGGCGGCGGCCCGGGCTGGTCGGCTTCATCGTCTGCAATGACATGGCTTTATTCCTTAAACCTTCGCGCCCTGGGCGAAGTCGATCGTCTGGCCCTCAGCGAGGGTGACGTACGCCTTCTTCCAGTCGGCGCGACGGCCGGGCGACTTCTGGCCGCCCTTGTTCTTGCCCTTCACGTTGAGGGTCTGGACGTCCAGGACCTTGACGTTGAACAGCTTCTCGACGGCCACCTTGATCTCGGGCTTGGCCGCGTCCTTCAGGACCTTGAACACGACCTGATTGCCGGACTCGAGCGCGCGCGTGCTCTTCTCGGAGACGATCGGCGCGAGGATCAGGCGGTGCATGCGGTCGTGACCGACGGAAATCTTGTTCATGACAGCCAGGCCTCCAGTTTCTTCACGGCGGCCTGCGTCATCAGGACCTTTTCGCGGGCCAGCAACGCCACGGGATTCAGGCCCTCGACGTCGCTGACGTCGACGTGCTTCAGGTTGCGTGCGGACAGCATCAGATTCTTGTCGACCGCGTCGGTCACGATCAGCACGCCGGCTTCGCCGAGCTTGCCGAGCTTGGTCGCGAGGCCCTTGGTCTTGATCGCGTCGACCTGGAATTCCTCGGCCACGAGCAGGTGCCCCTGGCGAGCCAGCTCGGAGACGATCGCGCGCAGCGCGCCGCGGTACATCTTGCGGTTGACCTTCTGAGAATGGTCACGCGGAACCGCGGCAAACGTCCTGCCACCCTTGCGCCACAGCGGCGAGCGAATCGTGCCGGCGCGCGCCTGGCCCGTGCCTTTCTGCTTCCACGGCTTGCGGCCACCGCCACGCACTTCGGCGCGGGTCTTCTGTTTCTTGGTGCCTGCGCGGGCGCCGTTCATGTAGGCAACCACGACCTGGTGGACCAGGGATTCGTTGTACTCGGCGCCGAACACGGCGTCCGAGAGGCTGACCTTCGTCTTCGAATTCTGCAGCTGGATGTCCATGATTGCCTTACCGCGCCTTGACCGTGGGCTTCACGATCAAATCGCCGTTCTTCGAGCCCGGGATTGCGCCCTTGACCAGCAGCAGGTTGCGCTCGACGTCGATCTTCACGAGGTCGAGGTTCAGCGCGGTGGCCTTCACGCTGCCCATGTGGCCAGCCATCGGCTTGCCCTTCCAGACCTTGCCCGGATCCTGGCGCTGGCCGATCGAGCCAGGGTGACGGTGCGACAGCGAGTTGCCGTGAGTCGCGCGGCCGCCGCCGAAATTGTGGCGCTTCATCACGCCCTGATAGCCCTTGCCGATCGTCGTGCCGGTGACGTCGACGCGCTTGACGTCCTTGAACAGCTCGACCTTCAGCTCGGAGCCCGGCTTGAGGTCAGAACCTTCCTTGCCCTCCAGGCGGAACTCCCAGAGCCCGCGGCCTGCGGCAACGCCGGCTTTCTTGTAATGGCCGGTCAACGCCTTGTTGACGCGCTGCGGCTTCTTCTCGCCCACGGCGACCTGCACGGCGTTGTAGCCGTCGGTTTCCGTGGTCTTGACCTGGGTCACGCGATTCGGCGTGCACTCGATCACGGTGACCGGGATCGACTCGCCGGCGTCCGTGAAGACGCGGGTCATGCCCGCCTTGCGTCCAACGATTCCAAGGGTCATGTCTTTAGCTCAGCTTGATCTGGACTTCGACGCCGGCCGGCAGGTCGAGCTTGGAGAGCGCGTCCACGGTCTTCTCGGTCGGATCCATGATCTGCATCAGGCGCTTGTGCGTGCGGATCTCGTACTGGTCGCGCGCGCTCTTGTCGGCGTGCGGCGAGGCGAGGATCGTGTAGCGCTCCTTGCGCGTCGGCAGCGGGATCGGCCCGCGCACCATCGCACCGGTACGCTTCGCGGTCTCGACGATCTCGCGCGCGGACTTGTCGATCAGGCGATGATCGAAAGCCTTCAGGCGGATGCGGATGGACTGGTTGGTCGCGGCCATGCTCTTGCTCGTTTAAAAAACGGTTGCTTTCTGCGTCTGCCAGCGAATCGGTTAGGCGATGATCTTCGTGACCACGCCGGCGCCGACGGTACGACCACCCTCGCGGATGGCGAAGCGCACCTGCGCTTCCATCGCGATCGGGTTGATCAGCTCCACCGTCACCGCCACGTTGTCGCCCGGCATCACCATTTCCT